>DFNY01000041.1:10058-18489 GCA_002376595.1 Jonesiaceae bacterium UBA3555
GTCTCCTTCCACCCACCGTCCATCACGGTGGGACGGATACTCCGATTTTGGTTACTCGTCGCTGGCTATTGCTGTAAGTACCGGCACGCGCTGCGCCCGTATTGCTGGCCACAATGCCGCACCAACACCCACTGCAATGGCGAGCGCAGCCATGACGCCCAGCGAGTTCCACGGTATGACGAGTTCAGTGAAGCCCATGGACTTGAAGAGCGTTGGAATACCCAGGGTTATTCCTACGCCCAGGACCAACCCCACAACCGTGCCGAAGCAAGCAATGAGCACTGACTCAAGGGTGATGGTGGACCGCAGTTGGTGGCCACTCAAGCCAATTGCGCGCAGCAAACCGATCTCTCGAGTGCGTTCCAAGATACCCAAACCGAGAGTGTTCACAATACCCAGAACAGCGATCACAACCGTGAGGCCTAGAAGAGCGTAAATAACCGCGAGCATCTGGTTGATCTGAGCCGTCAACTGGGATTGAAACTCATCTTGATCAAAAATGGACAGCACCATATATGGCTTAGCCACCTGCGTAAGGGTTTCTCTTACATCGCTGGCCCGCGCATCAGAATCCAAGACCAACATGATGTTCGCCAACTGAACAGTTTGAACTGGAACCAGCGAGTTCAACGTGTCCACATCGATGATCACTGGCATACCCAATNNTTGCACTGCCTTCTGAGCCCGTCAACGTAAGGGAATCTCCAAGCTTCCATCCGTTTTCCTTCGCGGTGCTCTCCTGCACAATTGCCTGACCGTGGGCAATTGCAGCCAGATCCCCTGAAACCACGTTCGTGGTCCACACTGCTCCCATAGTTCCAGGTTCAGTGGCACCGATTTCTAGCGTGCCCGGAGCTACAAGATTGGCGGCACCTTGCTCGCCCGATCCAGCTGTTGAAGGCGACGCCGAGCCCTGCGCACCATCGGCTGGCTTTAACTCAGCGATTTCCACCTCGGCCGCCGCAAAGGTGGCAAACTGCTTTACGCCATCCACCTTCTTGAACTGCGCATATGCGCTGGGTGCAATGTGATAGGTAGCAGACTGAATGATGAAATCAGCTTTCATTTCCTGCTTCACCACGTCACCAATAGCGCCATTGACAGAAGCAGCCACAACCGCAGCCGCACTCGTAAGAGTCACACCAACAATGAGGGCGCTCGCGGTAGCGGCAGTGCGCTTTGGGGTTCGTTGCACGTTGCCAGAAGCCAACGGAACAACTGGCTTCCCAACCTTCATGAACGGACGCGTAACCAGTGCAGTGAACGGCCTAGAAAGTGGGGCCGCCAACACANNAGAACACCAATAAAGGCGGCAACTGCGCCTAGGCCATACAGTCCTGCAGTAGTGACATCATCTTGACCGCGTGCCACCACAACCGCGGCAGTCGCAGCCCCTGCACCGAGCGCAGTGAGGGCGGCGCCCACAATAGTGCGTACCTTGCTGGTATCAAGTGTTGGAGCTGCAACGTCTCGCATTGCCTCCACCGGTGCGGTGAGCGCAGCGCGTCTGGCAGAGAAGCACGCCGAAATAAACGCGACACCCACGCCCACCAACACTCCTGTAATGACAGTGGATGGAGCCAAGGTTGCGTTCGTAGACATGTCCATGCCGAAACTCTTGAAGATTGACGGCAGAGCTTGTAAGAGCAAGGCGCTGGCACCGAGACCCAGGAACGGACCAATTAGGCCAACCACGATTGCTTGAACACCCACAACACTGAACACCTGAGCGCTAGACGCTCCAATTGCTCTCAACATTGCATATTCACGTTGCTGGCGGCGCGTGATCATGGCGAAAGTATTAGCAATAACGAACGCACTCACGCCCACCGCAATCGCTGCAAAAGCCAGGATGAAAGTAGAGATGAAACCGACCTGCTTGTTTACCTCTGCCTTTGCTGCCTCCCGAGCGGAGGAGCCGGTGTCAGTTACCAAAGCTTGGGACGCATCGCTTGGATTACTCTGAGCTGAAGAGAGAATCTGGGCAAGCCCAGCCTGCTCGAGCGCAGCAACAAAGTCTGCTTCTTCAGAACCAGAAAGCGTAGCCACCGTGCCAGAAGTGATCTGCGAATCAGCAAAGATACCCATAGAGGGCACTAGGCCCTGCGGTGCAAACAATTGTTCTGCCAAGTTAGGTTCGATCATCACTACTGAGGCGCCGCTCGCAGCACCAAACTTCATGATTCCAACCACTTCGAACTTCATGATTTCGCCGTTGATCAAAACGGTTGCGGTGTCACCTAGAACGTACTGAGATTTCTCAGCGGTGGAGTCAATCAGAACAATCTCGGAGTCAGTTTCTGGCATGCGACCCGAAACCATGTCATCACTTGGTGATGGGTAGGCGGCGTATGCCATAGCTGGGGCACCGTTAGCGGTACCAGATGCGGTGCCGTCCTTGTTCACCAGAACCACCGGCCCAACCAAGTCAGGGACCACGGCTGCAACGCCCGGCAACGCTTCAATCTGCGATGCAATGCTCAAAGGGACAGCCGCGGTGGCGTTACCCGTTGCCACATTGGTGTTCTCGCCCTCGCCCTGGACATAGGCAGCCGCGGTCATGCCGGTATCAACAATTTCTCCAAATGTAGTGGAGAGCATTTCCTTCAACGACAGCGTTGAAGCCACGAAGGCAACCCCAAGGAAGACCGCCAAAATGGAGGCGCCAAAACTCAAGAACCTCGCTCTAGTGCTACGTAACGCGATCTTCCACATGTCAGACACCGGCCTTCGCTGAAGAAGCGATCCGAGACATCACAGTCAACACAGCCTCAGGCGTGGGATCAGTAATCTCCGAAACAATCTTTCCATCAGCCAAAAACAACACACGATGCGCAAACGACGCCGCAACGGGGTCATGGGTCACCATGACCACCGTCTGCCCCAACTCATCAACGCTAGCCCTCAAAAACTCGAGCACCCCACGACCCGACGCCGAATCCAGGTTCCCAGTGGGCTCGTCGGCAAATATGACATCCGGAGCAGCAACGAGCGCACGCGCGCACGCCACTCGCTGCTGCTGTCCACCAGACAATTCGGCCGGACGGTGACCCAACCGGTCAGCCAACCCAACCGTGCGAACCACCGAATCAAAACGCTTCTGATCCACCTTGCGGCGGGCAATGTCCAAAGGAAGAGTGATGTTCTCTTTGGCGGTCAACGTGGGAATTAAATTGAACGACTGGAAAATGAACCCAATCCGGTCCCGGCGCAACTTTGTCAGCTGACGATTCGAAAGCATGGTGATCATCGAATCGCCAAGCATGATCTTGCCTTCGGTGGGGGTATCCAATCCGGCGAGGCAGTGCATAAGCGTGGACTTACCGGAACCGGATGGGCCCATGATTGCCGTGAACTGGCCAGCAGCCAAGTCCACGTCAACGTTGTCGAGCGCGTGAACCACGTTGCCATTCTTGCCATACGTTTTGGACAAACCACGAGCGGATGCAATAGGACGATTCACAGAGCGGGGGAGAGCTTCAGAAACCAAGGTGGACATAATGTGCCTTTCACAGGGAGACAACGAAAACGTTCTGTAACGATCATTGGCTCCATGCATAGGTTTCGTCTGTCGGGTACACCCCTGAACTAGGCCCTGATCTGGGACTCAGGGTTGACTCAGGGTTCCCTGACGGGCTGCCATCCAGTGGGCCTTTGGACCCGACTTTCCGCCATTCGCAACACGAGCAAGCATTTAGCATTCCGGTGGCTGGGAATTGCACACACGGCACTACCGAACAATGGGAGAATGCACATGTGACTCAGATTCTCGATCCACACGTGAAGTCCGATGAAGCCGCGCTCCGCGCCCAACTCGTCTATGAGCTTCGTAAAGCCGTAGACGGCGAGGTGTCGGACTCAAGAATCCGGCGTGCCGAGTACTCCACGGACGCCTCGAACTACCGTGTGGTCCCGCAGGTTGTGGTCATTCCTAAGTCAAAAGACGATGCGCTCGCGGCTATCAACGTGACCCGAGAATTGGGTGTTGCGTTAACCACTCGCGGCGCTGGAACGAGCTGCGCGGGTAACTCGATTGGCCCAGGCGTGGTCATCGACTTCTCTCGGCACGTAAACAAGGTTCTTGAGATCGACGTGGAGGCCCAGACCGCCCGCGTTGAGCCCGGAACCATCATGTCCACGTTGCAAAAGGCGGCGGCCCCGCACGGGCTGCGCTTTGGTCCAGACCCATCGACTCAGAACCGCGCAACGCTTGGCGGAATGATCGGTAACAACGCGTGCGGACCACACGCAGTGGCCTACGGACGCACCGCAGACAACGTGGTCTCGCTCGACGTGATCGACGGCCTAGGCCGACGCTTCACGGCAGGTGCCAACGGGCAAGGCGTTGACCGAATCAACGGTTTGGGTGAACTGGTCAAGGCAAACATGGCGCTGCTGCGCACCGAACTCGGACGCTTTGGCCGCCAGGTATCGGGCTACTCGCTTGAACACCTGCTGCCTGAAAACGGCACCAACCTAGCCCGCGCGCTCACCGGAACTGAGGGCACACTCGTATCTATCCTTGAGGCCGAGCTGCGCCTGGTCACTATGGCTACCGCTCCAACTCTCGTGGTCCTCGGCTACCCAGACATGGCCGTCGCTGCTGACGCCGTGCCCGGAATCCTCAAGCACNNCTCGTTGACGTGGTGCGCCGTGCCAAGGGTGCCCAGAACGTCCCAGAGCTGCCACCTGGCGGCGGCTGGTTGATGATCGAGGTAGGCGGATCAACGCCCGAAGAAGCGATGGAAGCGGCACTGGCAATTGTCAGGGACGGCGCAACCGACTCGTCGAAAATCTATCCAGCCGGACCGGACGCCACCAAGATGTGGCAGATCCGCGCCGACGGCGCGGGCCTCGCGGGCCGAACCGCAAGCGGCGAACAAGCCTGGCCAGGCTGGGAAGACTCCGCCGTGCCACCAGACCAACTGGGCAAATACCTGCGCGACCTCGAAGCGCTCATGGCGCAACACAACGTAGACGGCATGCCGTACGGCCACTTCGGTGACGGCTGCGTGCACCTGCGCATCGACATGCCAATTGACACCTCCGGTACGCCTCTGCGCGAATTCATGACCGATGCCGCGCACCTCGTGGCCAAGTACGGCGGCTCGCTATCGGGCGAGCACGGCGATGGGCGCGCCCGCTCCGAACTGCTCCCCATCATGTACTCCGAAGACGCGATGAAGGCGTTCGGCCAGTTCAAGAACCTGTTCGACCCCAAGAACCTGCTCAACCCTGGCGTGCTGGTCAACCCAGATGCCGTGGACGCGCACCTGCGCCGTCCCGCCGCCGTGGAGATCAAGGCGAGCAGCGGATTCTCGTTCGAGCACGACGAAGGTTCGTTCACCAAGTCCATCCACCGCTGCGTGGGCGTGGGCAAGTGCCGCGCCGACAACATGTCCGCAGGTGCAGGCTTCATGTGCCCGTCCTACCAGGCCACCAAAGACGAAAAGGATTCGACCCGAGGCCGTGCCCGCGTGCTCCAGGAAATGGCCAACGGCACCCTGGTCACGGGCGGCTGGAAGTCGCCCGAGGTGCACGAAGCCCTCGACCTTTGCTTGTCTTGCAAGGCCTGCTCGTCCGACTGCCCGGCCGGGGTGGACATGGCCCAGTTCAAGTCCGAAGTGCTCTACCACTCCTACAAGGGCAAGTTGCGTCCGCGCACCCACTACATCCTGGGTTGGCTGCCACGCTGGCTGCGCCTGATCAAGAAAATGCCAAAGCTGTCCAACTTTGCGCTCGGCTTCAAGCCTGTTGCAGCCATGGCAGCTTGGGTGGGTGGTATGGATCAGCGCCGCTCATTCCCGCAGTTCGCTGACCAGTCGTTCTCGGCCTGGTGGAAGCGCGAAGGCAAGGCAGCTGCGTTGTCCGCCGGAACCCTCTGCGAGGGTTCTGCCGCGCTGTCCGACGCTGGTGCTGCCGGAGTTGCTGGCGCTGCCGGAGTTGCTGGCGCTGCCGGGCTTAACGACGATTCTGCTGGAACCCAGCGCAAGCCACGGGTTGTGCTGTGGACCGACTCATTCTCCGACGCGCTCGCACCAGTTGTGCCGCAGTCCGCGCTGAAGGTGCTGACCACGGCCGGATACGACGTGGTGATTCCGGAAGATGAGGCTTGCTGTGGTCTGACGTGGATCACGACGGGCCAGTTGGACGGAGCGCGCAAGCAACTCGAACACCTGATGAGCGTGCTTGGTCCGTTCGCGGTCAACGGCATTCCTATTGTTGGCCTAGAGCCTTCATGTACGGCTGTTCTGCGTTCCGACCTAGGTGACCTGTTCCCCAATGACCCACGCGCCAAGGCGATTGCGGCTGCAACTCACACGATGGCTGAACTACTGACCTCACCTGAGACCAAGCCAGCCGAGTGGACCGTGCCTGACCTGTCCGACGTCACCGCCGTAGTGCAGCCGCACTGTCACCACCACTCGGTCATGGGCTACAAGGCAGACGAAGCGCTGCTGAAGCAGGCGGGTGCCAACATCCAGGTGATGAGCGGCTGCTGTGGTCTAGCCGGAAACTTTGGCATGGAAAAGGGCCACTACGAAACTTCCGTGGCCGTGGCAGAGAATATGCTGCTCCCAGCGTTGCGAGAGGCAGGGGAGGACGACATCTTCATGACTGACGGCTTCTCGTGCCGCACGCAGGTGTCCGACCTCATGGACATCGACGGAAAGTCACTCTCGGAGATCATCGCGGCGCGGCTGTAGTACGGCGACGGAGGGACGCAGCGAGGGCGCAGTGAGCAGTGAGTGATAGCAGAAGATCCCTACTAGAGCTGTCGGATCGTCGAACTGGGGTACCAACCAAACGTGAGTTTCTGGGCCTTCGTTCCCATCTCGTCGGAAACCCCTTGCGATATGATGAATTTATCAAATCGTAAAGTCGGCTCCGTCTGCTACCCCCTAATGAGGGCAGAACCTGTGCCGTAAACCCGAAGGTTCATCATGTTTGGTGACGGCGAGCTGCCGCTCTATGAAATCAAAGCCAATCTGTTCAAGGGGCTGGCGCATCCTTATCGAATTCGGGTTTTGGAAATCCTGTCTGCTCAAGACGAAGCATCGGTTGCGCAGATGATTGAGATAACTGGCCTTGAGGCCTCGCATCTGTCGCAGCACCTTTCAGTGCTCCGCAAGTACGGCCTAGTGGTGTCCGAACGCCGCGCCAGCATCGTGTTCTACAAACTCGCATATCCACAGGTCGCTGACCTGCTGAAGGTTGCTCGCCAACTGCTCGCGCAACTTGTGAACCACTCAAGTGCGCAACGAGCGGCAGTCGGCGCCCTCCCACAGTTGCCCTCGCAATCATGAGAAANNCCTTGCTGCCCTCAGCCAAGGACTATGCCGGACTGAAAAGCTCTTGGCGCAAGGACGTGCTGGCAGGTATCACGGTAGGAATCGTTGCGCTTCCGCTTGCCTTGGCATTCGGGGTCAGCTCCGGAGTGGGCGCTGAAGCGGGCCTCATCACCGCAATCGTAGCGGGACTCATCGCCGCCATTTTCGGCGGGTCACATGTGCAAGTGTCTGGCCCAACGGGCGCGATGGTGGTTGTGCTTGCGCCGATCGTGCTCGAACACGGAGTCGGGTCGGTCATGATAGTCAGCCTCATGGCTGGCATCTTGTTGATAGTTGCCGGTGCGTTGCGGCTAGGCCGGACGGTCGGGCTCATCCCGTGGCCGGTCATCGAAGGCTTCACCGTTGGAATAGGCGTCATCATTTTCCTGCAACAGGCCCCTAACGCTCTCGGCGTGAGTGCCGAGGGTCATTCAACCTCCGCCCTTGTGGCAGCCTGGCAATCGGTCACTGAAGCGTCCGGTCAAACCGTTTGGTACTCCCTTGCCGCAGTGCTCGCAGTTGTCGCATTGATGCTCGTCTTAGCCAAGTTCCTGGCCAGTATTCCAGGCTCATTTGTTGCAATTGTGNNACCTGTAGTTGCTGCGGCCACAAACCTTCCCTTAACGACGATAGGGTCGCTCCCAGATTCGCTCCCCGCGCCGCACCTCCCGCAGTTCGCAATCGCGTCGCTGCCTGCGCTTGTGGGCCCGGCAATCGCAGTTGCCGCATTGGCGGCAATCGAATCTCTACTGTCTGCTCGTGTTGCCAGCACAATGGCTGACACCGGCCGATACAACGCCGACCGCGAACTAGTTGGGCAAGGGCTAGCATCCATCGGATCAGGTTTGTTTGGAGGTATGCCAGCGACTGGCGCTATTGCGCGCACGGCAGTCAACGTTCGCTCTGGCGCGAAAACTCGACTTTCCGCGATCGTTCACGCGCTCGCACTACTAGGGGTGGTTTACCTAGCCTCAACAATTGTTTCGAAGATCCCTTTGGCCGCACTTGCCGGAGTCCTCATGGTGACGGCTGCGAAAATGGTTTCGCCATCGCTCATCAAGCTTCTTTTGAAGTCCACACGGCCCGACGCCATCGTCTTC
>DFNY01000041.1:18658-18924 GCA_002376595.1 Jonesiaceae bacterium UBA3555
TGTTCTTTGGTGCGGCCGAGCGAATCATGCAGCGCGTGACCGAATGCAAGGGAATCGAAATCGTGATTCTCAGGCTCTCCCAAGTTCAGCTGGTTGACGCGACGGGGGCGCACACGCTCAGCGAACTCGTAAGTGACCTAGAGCGGCGGGGAATCACGGTTCTGATAAAGGGAATCCAGCCTCGCCACCTGTCGCTCTTTAGGCAACTTGGGGTGCTTGAATCGCTGAGACATGAAAATCATGTGTTCGAAACCCTGCCAGCCGCT
>DFNY01000173.1:0-5447 GCA_002376595.1 Jonesiaceae bacterium UBA3555
AAATCCAGATAAACCCAACCGGCCGTTAGGACAAAGCCAGCTCAATCGTCGCAAAGCTGTGCGGTGGCAGTTCAACGCGCACAACCGAGCCGACAACTTCAACTGACGCCGTAAAGTCCACCGGTGCTACCACGTCTGGAGCGGATGGATCGTTGTGGTCTGATACGCCATCCGAGGCCAACAAACGCGCACCGGCCACGGTGAAGTCCCGGCCGCGCAGATCGAACTCAACCACTCGGGCTTCGTCCAGGTGAACGTTGGAAACCGATACTAAGCCTGACGTGCCATCGGGAGCGACAGTTGCCGAAGCAGACACCACGGTGAAGCTCTTGTCGGCAGCTGACTTGCGTTCACGCGCTCCCCGGAAAGCTACTTCCACAGCCAACTGATCTTGGTGGCCCTTGTNNTCGAACACGTGGTAGGTAGGCGTCAAAACCAGCGCACCAGTCTCCTCATCGGTGAGGATCATTGCCTGCAAAACGTTGACGGTCTGCGCAATGTTCGCCATAACAAGACGCTTGGCGTGCTTGTTAAAGATGTCGAAGTGCGTGGAGGCAACGAGGGCGTCGCGCATGGTGTTCTGCTGGTAAAGGAAGCCCGGGTTGGTGCCTTCTTCTACCTGCCACCAGGTGCCCCACTCGTCGAGTACCAGGCCGATGGTGGCGCATGGGTCGTAGTGGTCCATGATGGTGGAGTGGCGCGTGATCAGTGTGTCCACGTGCTGCGAGTTGGCCATGGTTCGGTAGTACTCGTCGTCAGAGAAGCCGAGGGCTTTGCCCTTGTTTTCCCATTCCGCAGTCATGGTGTAGTAGTGCAGCGAGATCGCCTGGTACGGGCTCTGCACACCCATCGAGTTGCAGGCCACGCAGCCTACGGACTTCATGAGCGTTTCGGTCCAGTGGAAGTCATCAACGTTTGGGCCGCCGGCAATGCGGTAGAGCTTGTTATCAGCGTGGTCGCGGCAGTAGGTTGCATAGTTGCGCGCTAGGTCAGCGAAAGCTTCGGCGCGCATGTTGCCGCCGCAGCCCCAGTTTTCGTTTCCCACGCCCCAGAATGGCACCTTCCAAGGTTCTTCACGGCCGTTGGCTTTGCGCAGTTCCACCATTGGTGAGTCGCCATCGCGGGTCATGTATTCAACCCACTCGCTGATTTCACGCACGGTGCCGGAGCCGACGTTGCCTGCAATGTAGGCGTCGGCACCAAGGAGTTCACACAGATCCATGAACTCGTGGGTTCCAAAGTGGTTGTTTTCCACAACGTTGCCCCAGTGGGTGTTGACCATCTTTGGGCGGTCTTCACGTGGGCCAAGGCCGTCACGCCAGTGGTATTCGTCTGCGAAGCAGCCTCCTGGCCAGCGCAAGTTTGGGATGTTGAGGTTTTTCAGAGCCTCAACTACGTCTTGCCGAATTCCGCGAGTGTTTGGGATTTCGGAGTCTTCGCCAACCCAGAATCCGCCGTAGATGCAGCGGCCTAGGTGCTCGGCAAAGTGTCCGTAGAGGTGCTTGGATACCTTGTGAACGGGAAGGTCTAGGTTGATAACTGCAGTAGTTGGCTGCGCTGCCATGTGCATGTCCTTGTCTGTGGTTTTCCGACGATCCCTCGCGTTGAGGCATCTCCTTACGCAGGCTGGTGGTCGGTAAGGGCGGTTCTGAGGGGCGCGTCGAAGTGTCCTTTGTAAATCGTTTTACAACGATATAGTAAATCGATTTACAATGTCTAGAGGAGTGCGTTTCTTGGTGAACAGAACTTGAGGACACCATTGAGACACCTAAGAACGCTCTCCCAGCTGAACCACACTGAAACCCACTAGGCTCGAACCTCGCGTTCGGACCCGATCGAACCTCGTTTTCCCTCCCCGCACGACGCTCAAGGACGACTCATGCACCCGCTAGCCCCAGGTTCAACCACACTCACACACGGCAACCTTGAACGCGCCCAAAGCACCAACGCCCACTACCTGTTGAGTTTGGATCCGAACCGTTTACTCGCTCCCTACATGCGAGAAGCAGGGATAGCCTGGCCGGCGCAGCCCTACGGAAACTGGGAGAACTCAGGGCTCGATGGCCACACACTCGGCCATGCTTTGTCGGCCGGCGCACACCTGTTCTCTGCCACAAAGGACCCGCGAGCGCACGAATTTGTGTCCACTCTGGTTGACGGAATACGCCACGCACAAGACGCATTTGGCACCGGCTATGTGGGCGGGGTACCTCACGGAGTAGCGCTGTGGGATCGGATCAGTAGCGGCGATGTTGAACCCGACTCGTTTGGCCTGAACGGCGCGTGGGTTCCTTGGTATAACCTGCACAAGCTCTTTGCCGGGCTTATTGATGCTTACGTTTTGACCAACAATGACGTTGCCTTTGACACTGTGATTAGGCTGGCGAATTGGTGGCTAGAGATTGCCAAAACCATGTCTGACGAGGCGTTTGAAGCGATGCTGCGCACCGAATTCGGTGCCATGAACGCCTCATATGCCGACCTCTACCAGCTGACTGGCACGCAAGAGTATTTGTGGCTCGCTCGCCGATTCTCGGATCTTGCACTACTCAGCCCGCTGCGCGCAGGTGAGCACATTCTTCCGGGCATGCACGCAAACACCCAGATAGCCAAGGCCTACGGCTATGCCCGAGTTGGCGCGGTGAGCAGCGATCCCACGTTCACCAAAGCTGCTGCCACACTGTGGCAGCAGGTGGTTACGCAACACACCTACGTATTTGGTGGCAACTCGGTGCGTGAGCATTTCACCAAAGAACTGGCCGCAGGCTTTGAATCTGAACAGGGACCGGAAACCTGCAACACCTACAACATGTTGCGCCTCACTAGAGAACTCCTAGCTGCTGACCCTGCAGTCCTAGACTCAGCAGGCATCAACATACATGCCTTGCTGGACTACTACGAGCGCGCTCTGTACAACCACATTTTGGCTTCGCAGCATCCACGCACGGGCGGTTTGGTGTATTTCACTCCGGTGCGTCCCGATCAGTATCGGGTCTATTCCACCTCTGACCAGTGCTTTTGGTGCTGCGTTGGAACCGGCATTGAGAGTCACGCTCGGTACCCGGAAATGATCTTTGCTNNTCAACTTAGGGGTTGCCAGTGTGGGCGTGTTTGAGCCTTTGGGTCTTGAACTGGAGATTCTCAGCAACAGCGACACTGACCATGAATTGCTCGTTCGGATCAACAGAGCGCCCGCGCATGAGGTGACTATCTCTGTGCGTGTGCCTTGGTGGTCTCGCCGTTCTGGAAAGAGCGAGTTCAAGACTCAAAGCAAGGTGTGGCAGGCAGAGGAAGTCATTCGGATTCCGTTGGCACGGCGGATCACTTGTCATGTGATTTCCGACGATTCCCAAAGCCCAGTTAGCTGGGTCGCGTTCCAGCGTGGCCCGCTCGTGTTGGCTGCGCCAACTTCACCAGCAGATATGCCTGGCGTATTTGCTGATGATTCTCGAATGGGCCATGTGGCCCAGGGCCCAATGCGTGAGCTAGTTTCCGCTCCCATTGTGCTCGCTGGCGACCCCGTGGCACTTGGAGCGCCAGACCAAGTAACGGTTATCTATTCCGACAATCTGGCCGACGCCCGCGAAGACGGAGCTCTGCATAGGGTGCTGGACAACGCCAATCCCACGGAGCAGGTGCCGGTGATCACGCTGACCGTGGCGAACGCTGAAAACGATCGCACCTCATTGGAACTTATTCCTTTGAACTCCATCCATGAGTCCAGATACACCATGTATTTCCCCGTTGCACTTGCGCCGAGCGCATCGGACTCGAGTCAGTCCAGCGCTGATTATCCAAAGGTCTTAACCCCTGAACAACTTAGGTCGGTGCAGAGCGTACGAAAAACACTGGCCCAATGTGACGCAGTGACCTTGGCCAGCACTCTCAACCTGTTGGACGCGGTGCAATGCGGCGAACAACAACCCGAATCCGATCACTCCTTCGAAGGTAACCACAGCAGTGCAGAAGCCAAGGGCGAACTTCGCTGGCGTAGCGCCCACGGGCCAGATGCCTACTTCTCATACGTGCTGAGCACCCACGCACACGTGCCCGCGCAACTGCTGTTACTCGTCGGAAATCAAGAGGACCAGAGTTCGGTGACCATCTCTCTGGCCGGCCAACAGATTGCTCGACTGGACGCGCCTGCACGTCCCATGGAAAGTGAACCTCCGTTCGAGGCCGTGTTCGACCTCCCCGCGGAAGTCCAAGCGCTGCTTTCCGAACACGACAGTGTTGAGGTGCGTTTTGACGCACCGCAAGGATCGCCAACTCCTCGTATCCACAGCGTTAGACTGCTCAAATGATCCCCGAGTCTCACTCCCCTGCAACCATCAGCGATGTTGCCAAACACGCAGGAGTCTCCACTGCTTCAGTGTCCTCGGTAATCAATGGAAAGTCACGCGTCAGCGCAGCCACCGAAGCACGGATACTGGCCGCAATTGACTCACTAGGGTTCCACACCAACCCAAGCGCACGACAACTACGGACCGGAAAAACCGGAGCCATAGGCCTCGTGGTCCCAGAGCTCAATCGACCCTACTTTGGCCAACTCGCCACGCATCTTGCTGACCTCCTAGAACAAGAAGGCAAGCACCTAGTGATGCAGAGATCGGGCGGCAGCAAAGAACAAGAACTTGCCGCCGCGTCCTTCGCTCGCCTGCGCATGTACGACGGCGTCATCATCTCCGTGGTGGACGTTGATCCGCACGAACTCGAACGACTCGGATTCACCACCCCAGTGGTTCTTTTGGGCGAAAGATCAAGCAATAACACCTTCGATCACGTAGCAATGGACAACGTTGGAGGGGCTCGGCAAGCGGTAGCGCACCTGCTTGAGCGCGGTGCCAAACGCATTGTGCTCCTTGGGGGAAGTCTCGACGCAGGCATTGAAATGTCTCAACTGCGTACGCGCGGATACGTGGAAGAGCATGCCGCGGTTGGGCACGATATTGATGAGTCACTCGTGGTTCCGCTCGATCTCTATGACCTCGAATCCGGGCGCGCTGCCGTACACATGCTGGTATCTACAGGTGTGGAATTCGACGTANNTTGCCATCACCGACGTAGTTGCACTAGGTGCGCTACGGGGGCTGGCAGAACTCGACCTTCGAGTCCCGCACGAAGTCCAAGTCATCGGCTTCGACTCCATCACCGAGTCCGGGTACTCCACCCCAGCACTCACCAGTGTGGACCCAAACAAGGCCGAAATTGCCAAGACTGCGCTAGAGCTTCTTGGGACGCGCCTCAAAGGTGGCGGAAATACGCCACACGAAGTAATCATCCCTGCACGCCTCATTGCGCGCGAAACCACACTTCCTTAGCCATCTGCCCTGCTGCACGGGCGGGATTTCTGTGTGACTCGTCGAAAAATGGGTAGTTCTACATCGTTGCAGAAGCGATCTACATCGTTGTAGATTCAGAGTGCTGCGCGAACACAACACCAACGT
>DFNY01000173.1:5596-6882 GCA_002376595.1 Jonesiaceae bacterium UBA3555
CCCAACACACCATCGACCTCAGCCAAGACCGCAACAACAAACTATTCGAAGACATCTACACCGAACTCAAAGAAACCTTCGATTGGGCCCAATCAGACACACTCTGGGCCTCCGACGTCATCGAACTCCCAGACGGCCGATTCGCCATGTACTACAACGCCTGCAAAGGCGACTCCCCAAGATCAGCGCTCGGACTCGCAATCGCAGACACCGTAGACGGCCCCTACAAAGACCAAGGCATCCTGCTCAAATCAGGAATGTGGGGACAAGAATCCGAAAACCCTGGCGAAATCTACAACGCACTCATCCACCCAAACGCAGTAGACCCAGACGCCTTCTACGACGAAAACGGCGACCTCTGGATGGTCTACGGCTCCTACTCCGGTGGAATCTACATACTCAAAATGGACCGCCAAACCGGACTCCCACTCCCAGACCAAGGCTACGGAAAACGCCTCATAGGCGGAAACCACTCCCGCATCGAAGCACCAACCATCCAATACAACCCAGACACCGGCTACTACTACATGTACGTATCCTTCGGCGGACTAGACTCCACCGGCGGCTACAACATGCGCGTAACCCGCTCCACCACACCAGACGGACCATACCTAGACGCACACGGCAACAACATGGCCGACGCCAAATCTGACCCGTCACTCCCACTCTTTGACGACGCCTCCATAGAGCCATACGGAGTCAAACTCATGGGATCCCACGTATTCACGCGCG
The DNA here is from genome assembly GCA_002376595.1 of Jonesiaceae bacterium UBA3555. Taxonomy (GTDB): domain Bacteria; phylum Actinomycetota; class Actinomycetes; order Actinomycetales; family Cellulomonadaceae; genus Timonella. The sequence continues at coordinate 6,329 of DFNY01000173.1, forward strand.
AACTCGGAGACCCCGCAACCAACACGCCAAGCACACTCGGAGTCGGCTACCAATCCCCAGGACACAACTCCTGGTACCAAGACCCAGACACCGGAAAAATGTTCCTCATCTTCCACACCAGATTCCCAGGAGCTGGCGAACTACACCAAGTACGAACACAACAAATCTGGTTCAACCGAGCCGGCTGGCCCGTACTCTCCCCCATGCAATACGCAGGAGAAACCAACGGAAAGATTAAGCGCTCCGAAGTTGAAGGCACCTGGCAAGTCATCAACATGGGCAACGACATCAACACCAGCGCACAAGAATCCGAAAACATCACGCTCACCAGCAACGGAAAAATCACCGGAGCCTACAGCGGAAAATGGAAACTCACCGCGCAACACAACGCGGAACTCACACTCAACGGCGACACCTACACCGGAGTCTTCACACCGATCTGGGATCCGCAATACTCCAGCTGGTCCGTAGCACTCACCGTACTCAACGCCGACGGCGAAGCACTCATAGGCCGAGCAGCACCAACACTCACCCCAACCCAAGCCGCAACCGCC
>DFNY01000173.1:6954-7448 GCA_002376595.1 Jonesiaceae bacterium UBA3555
TCGCAACGGATCAACCGAGCTAAAACGCACATTCAACATCACGGTACTCCCACGCGAATCAGCCCAGCTCAGTGCCGCCTGGAACTTTGAAAACAACCTCAACGACGCCACCGCCAACTTCGCACCAGCAACCGAAACCGGCGCCAAACTCGACCAACCAGGAACCACCGCACACTACGTGGCAGACGGCGTGAAAGGCAGCGCCCTACGCTTAGACGGAAACTCAGGAGTTCGACTACCAAACGGACTCATCAGCTCAGACACCTACTCCGTCAGTATGTGGCTCCGCCCAGAAACCCTGACCCAATACACGTCAGCATTCTTTGGAGCAGCCAACCCAGAAAGCTGGAGCAGCCTAGTGCCACGCGGACACAACGGAGTCAACGGAAACGCCATGATCTGGTCAGGCACGCAATGGTACGACGCCGGCACCAACACCAACCTGCCCACCAATGCGTGGAGCCACGTAGCGTTCGTGAACGACAAGGGCACGC
>DFNY01000140.1:0-204 GCA_002376595.1 Jonesiaceae bacterium UBA3555
TCCCACAAGATTAATAACGTATTAGGCCAGGCGCTCCTGACCAAACTCGTAGGCAAGAAGCGAGTCATCGCTGAAACCGGCGCAGGACAACACGGAGTTGCTACTGCAACCGCGGCAGCGCTCTTTGACTTGGAATGCGTTGTCTACATGGGTGAAGAAGACACCAAAAGGCAAGCCCTAAACGTTGCAAGAATGCGATTGCTG
>DFNY01000140.1:233-366 GCA_002376595.1 Jonesiaceae bacterium UBA3555
ATCGGTGGTGGATCCAACGCTATCGGAATTTTCGATGCTTTCCTAGACGATGCTTCGGTGCGTTTGGTCGGCCTTGAGGCAGGCGGCGATGGCGTAGAAACGGGCAGGCATGCGTCTACTATTTCCGGCGGTA
>DFNY01000140.1:379-3032 GCA_002376595.1 Jonesiaceae bacterium UBA3555
AAGATGATGACGGCCAAACAGTCGAATCTCACTCAATCTCTGCAGGCTTGGACTACCCAGGTGTTGGACCGCAGCACGCGTACCTATCCTCCATCGGCAGAGCCGAATACCGCGGTATTACTGATGCAGAGGCGATGGAAGCGCTGAGGCTGCTTTCACGCACCGAAGGCATCATTCCTGCGATTGAGTCAGCGCATGCACTTGCCGGAGCAATCAAGCTTGGACAAGAAGCAGCAGCTGCTGGGCGTCAAGACGAAGTAATTTTGGTGAACCTCTCCGGACGCGGGGACAAAGACGTAGCGACAGCCGCACGGTGGTTCGAACTAGTGGACGCAGACGCAGATTTGGGCGCAGAAGGAGCAGCAGAATGAGCACGGTTTCCGAGAAACTCGCGCACCTCAAGGAAACTGAGAACCGCGCGGCGCTCATTGGCTATCTTCCAGTGGGCTACCCATCGGTTGACCAGTCGATCATCGCGGCTAAAGCCCTCATTGAAGCCGGTGCGGACATTCTCGAACTCGGCATTCCCTACTCGGACCCAGTCATGGATGGCGAAACCATCCAACTTGCTGTGCAAGAAGCTTTGGACGCTGGAGTGCGGGTAAGCGATGTCTTCACAGTTATCAGCGCTCTGCAAGACCTTGACGCTCCCATCCTGGTGATGACCTACTTCAACCCGATCTACAAATACGGCCTGCGCGAGTTCGCTCGCGACTTGAAAGAAGCTGGTGGCGCCGGACTGATTACGCCAGACCTCACGCCCGACGCTGCCCAAGAATGGATTGACGTTGCAGACGAATTTGGATTGGACAAGGTGTTCCTTGTAGCGCCTTCATCAACCACTCAACGCCTTGAGTTGACTGCTGATGCGTCCCGCGGGTTTGTATACGCAGCTTCGACCATGGGAGTTACCGGGGAACGCGCGACCCTTGGTTCGGGAGCCGAAGAATTGGTTGCACGCACCCGCGAGGCAGGCGCACCATACGTGTGCGTAGGCCTTGGCGTTTCTCGCCGGGAACAAGCGGCTGACGTTGGACGTTATGCCGATGGTGTCATTGTCGGTTCTGCTTTTGTGCGTCCGCTCAGCGCAGGTGACGACTTTGATGCTGCTGTTTCCNNGGCAATAGATGTCCACCTACGGTTCGCTTGTAGCGTCCATTCCAAGCCCATCCCAAGGGGTGTGGCACCTTGGGCCTTTGCCTTTGCGTGCGTACGCTTTGGCAATTTTGGCTGGGATCTTCGTTGCAGTTTGGTTGACTTCCAAGCGCCTAGTGGCACGCGGGGGCACTGTAGAAAACGTCTACGATATTTCGTTCTGGGCCGTTATTTTCGGAATCATCGGAGGACGGCTCTACCATGTCATTTCTTCGCCGCGTGCCTACTTTGGCGAGGGCGGTGAGCCACTTAAAGCCTTCTATATCTGGGAAGGTGGCCTAGGTATTTGGGGCGCTATTGCACTCGGAGCTGTTGGGGCCTGGATTGGATGCAAACGTGCCGGTGTGCGGTTCGCGGACTTCGCAGATTCGGTAGCTCCAACGTTGTTGATTGCGCAGGCAATTGGACGTCTAGGTAACTGGTTCAATCAAGAGCTTTTTGGTAAGCCAACCACGCTGCCATGGGGACTTGAAATCGATGATGCCCATCTTCCCGCTGGCGTCGCATCGGGCACGCTGTTCCACCCGACTTTCCTGTACGAATTGCTGTGGTGCTTGGCAGCTGCGGCATTGTTGCTGTGGTTGGACAAGCGCAGGAACTTCAAGCCGGGCCAGGTCATGTGGCTGTACGTGGTCTTCTACACGCTTGGCCGAGTGTGGATTGAGTACATGCGAATCGACACCGCAGAAATGATCCTTGGTCTGCGTCTCAACGTCTGGGTTTCGTTGATAGTCATGGCAAGTGGGGTAATCGGATTTGTGGTTGCCGGTAAACGTAACAATTACGTTAACGCCGAAGCCGAGAATGTTTCGGAATCCGAAGAATCGAACGAATCATAATCTGAAACAACACGCAAGCAGAGAACCACGGAATCCCCGTGGTTCTCTGCTTTTTCATTAGTGCGAAACCAACTCGGCGACGGGATGGTACCGGTATCGGAAACACGCTCGTAACAGAACGACAACTTCTGCGAAAACTAACGGTAAATGACGTAACGAGCACGATACAAAAACTCTCTATTCTCAGACTTGAGCGCATTACTGTGACCGTAGCGCTCGACTAAGTACGAGATGATAGGGACGACGATGAGCACACAGCACGCTCGCGCACAGCAGGTTCTCCAACGCCAAGGAATATGGGGAACTAAGCAAGCCGCACAGGGACTCTATGACCCTGCGGACGAGCACGACGCCTGTGGAGTTGCATTCATCGCGACGCTGCGCGGCACCGCTGGACACGACATTCTCGATGCCGGCTTGACTGCGCTTGTGAACCTCGATCACCGAGGCGCCGTTGGCGCAGAAGAAAACACCGGCGATGGCGCTGGCATCCTCGTTCAAATCCCGCACGAGTTCTTTACTCAGGTAGTTGACTTCGAACTCCCAGCCCAAGGCTCATACGCTGCAGGAATTGCATTTCTCCCACAGGAGGAGTCAGAACGCCTGCGTGTAAAGAACGCTGTTGAGCAGATCGTTTCGCAAGAGAACCTCACTGTTTT
>DFNY01000140.1:3160-4437 GCA_002376595.1 Jonesiaceae bacterium UBA3555
CGCCCGTTCTTCCCAGACTTGAGCGTACCTACGTTTGCCTCTGAGATTGCACTTGTTCACTCTCGATTCTCAACCAACACATTCCCATCGTGGCCGCTGGCACAGCCGTTCCGGATGATCGCACACAACGGTGAAATCAACACCGTTCGAGGTAACCGAAACTGGATGGCTGCACGCCAAGGGAAACTGGAATCTGAACTTCTCGGCAACGTCAAGGACCTTCTCCCAATCTGTTCCGAGGGAGCTTCGGACTCAGCATCATTTGATGAAGTGCTCGAACTTCTTCACTTGGGCGGTCGCTCATTGCCGCACGCCGTCATGATGATGGTCCCAGAAGCTTGGGAGAACCACACTGAGATGGATCCAGCACAGCGTGCTTTCTACGAATACCACGCGAACCTCATTGAGGCATGGGATGGACCTGCTTGCTTGACCTTCACTGATGGTACTCAAATTGGTGCTGTGCTTGACCGTAATGGCCTACGTCCAGGTCGCTTCTGGGTAACCGAAGACGGACTTGTGGTGCTCGCGAGCGAAGCTGGCGTGCTCGACTTGGAATCGCACACGGTGGTGCAAAAAGGTCGCCTAGAGCCAGGCAAAATGTTCCTAGTTGACACAGCCGCTGGACGCATTGTTCCCAACGAAGAAGTCAAGCAGGAGTTGGCAGCCCAGAACCCTTACGCCCGGTGGGTTCAGGCNNGTGTATCTTTCCGCTTTGCCTGACCGCGAACACATCGCCCACTCTTCGGCGTCGGTGCAGCGCCGCCAGCGGGCCTTTGGGTACACCGAAGAGGAACTCAAGATGTAGCTTGCGCCTATGGCCAATGAGGGTATCGAGCCAATCGGTGCAATGGGAACCGACACCCCAATTGCGGTGCTCTCAAACCGGCCCAAGCTCATGTTCGACTACTTTGCCCAAATGTTCGCACAAGTTACCAACCCTCCGTTGGACTCCATCAGGGAACGTTTGGTCACGTCAATTGGTGGAGCGATTGGGCCCGAGCCCAACCTGCTCGAGGCTACTCCAGCACACGCCCGTAAGGTTGTTCTCGACTTCCCAGTTCTCTCCAATGATGAACTGGCAAAGATCGTTCACATTGACAAGGTGTCCAAACTTAACGGAGCTTTCCAATCCATTGTGATTCGTGGTCTCTTCCGTGTTGATCGCGGTGGTGCGGCTCTTGAGGAGCGCCTCGAAGAGATCTTCCATGAGGTGGATGAAGCGATTGAGTCTGGAACAAGCTTCATTATCTTGTCTGACCGTAACTCGTACTCTC
>DFNY01000140.1:4506-4848 GCA_002376595.1 Jonesiaceae bacterium UBA3555
ATGGAATCTGTGGAAGACTTGGCGGCTCATGGGTTGCTCGATGTCACGTCTGAGTATGCGGTAAAGAACCTGATCAAGGCGCTTGGTAAGGGCGTTTTGAAAATCATGAGCAAGATGGGCATCTCCACGCTGTCTTCTTATCGCGGCGCCCAAGTTTTCGAGGCTCTGGGATTGAGCAACGAGCTTGTTTCCAAGTACTTCACAGGCACTACAAGCCGTCTAGATGGCATTGGCTTGGACGTGATCGCGCAGGAAGTTGCCGCACGACACAGTGATGCCTACCCGGCTTCTGGCAACCAGAAGCTTGGGCAGCCTATTCCTTCTGGTGGCGAGTACAAGTGG
>DFNY01000229.1:0-1321 GCA_002376595.1 Jonesiaceae bacterium UBA3555
ACTAGCCCCAATGTGAGCGCGCGTTCAGCAGACGGCGGCATCCGATATTCCATAGAAGCTGACATTGCACGTATTTCGCAGTCCACCTTGTTCAAAAAGCATCGGAAGTAATCGAACTGCACTGGGCCCTACCGTGCAGCATCCCTAAGCGCAAAAAACACTGAGCACCAGCTTTCGCTGGTGCTCAGTGTTACGCATCGTTGAGTATCTTCATTCCCTACGAAACCAAGTAGGGGACACCATTACTACACCTAACGCAGGATGTATGGTGGCCGGTACTCAAGCAATTGGATCCGCCGCGCCTTCGGGCGGTNNACTCTCCAAACTTGAATTTCCATGCTGCCATCGCATGTCACCTGCTCTCATGTGAGTAATTGTGTCACTCAGGAGAAATGGAGTTTCTTCTACATGGTCTCCATTGACCCTGTGTGTTCCCTTGGGTGTGGGAACACTTCAATTGTCTCAATTTTTGAGATGCAGATCAGGGACGTTCGTCCTAATGAACGCGTTATTTGGGTAAAGAATCCTTAATCTCTTGGTTCAAAGCACGAACAAACTCTGGCGCAATCTTTACGTGACGGCGATCATACGATGCTAGACCGTTCATTTCGTCCTCCACGTCACTCAACTGGGTGTAGACAGTGGCACTGAGACCTTGCTTAACTGCAGGCAGTATCTGCTTGCGATGCAGTGCGGCGAACTCACTTGCTAGTTGCGCAGGAGACCCGATCTTGCGGTAACCAAAGGTCTTTTTTGTGGTGTGTGTACCAGGAATCGAGTAGTTGTAGCCACCGTACTCAGACAGCACAACCGGCCTGTTCGTGCGGTCATTACGCGGCATGCGGAACTTTTTGAAGTAGATGTGTAGTGACCGAACGTCTCCAGCTTTCTGGTCGTACCAGCCGCTGGCATGGTCCACCGTCCTGCTCGGGTCCAAAGCCTTCACCTTTGCCCCGATGGGAGCCGAATCAAACTGGCCCCACCCCTCATTGAACGGAACCCACCCGGCAATCGACACAACGCCGCGCAGATGCTCAATGAGTTCTTCGAGCTCTAGCTCAAAGTAATCGCGAGCTTCCTTGTCCGTGCGGCCAAACGCTTTGTAGTCGCGTTCGGTGTTATCAGTTCGTTTGATAGGCAGTGCGACAGGCAAAGTAATGACTCGGGGCTTGTAGTGGCTTCCTCCATTGATCATGTCTTGCCACACAATCAAACCCAGCCGGTCGCAGTGGTAGTAGAAGCGCAGTGGCTCAACCTTGATATGTTTACGAATCATGTTGAAGCCCATGGACTTCATAAGCTCAAGATCCCACACATAGGG
>DFNY01000229.1:1335-4239 GCA_002376595.1 Jonesiaceae bacterium UBA3555
GCATGGAAGTACGGAGAACCGTTGAGTGCCAGGCGGGGGTGGCCGTCGGGTCCAACTATCGTTGAGAATTCTCGCATTCCGCAGTAGCTGGACACCTTCTCAACGCCATGGACCAAAATATCTACGTCATAGAGATGCGGGGACTCAGGGCTACACAGTTTGGGGGAGTCAATGGGAACGTCGATGGCAGTTCCCAGTACCCCAGCGGCTGTAAAAGCCACACCCTGATCGTCGGTGAGTACAACGCTCACAGGCGTTGATTCTGTGCCATCGNNACCATCGAAGCCTTCAACGGTTACTGTAACGACACTGGGCGTGAGGCTGTACGCGTAGTCAATGCGCTTCACTCCGCCGCGCGGTACTCGTTCGGCCCATACCGGCTGCCACATTCCACTTTGCGGTGTGTACCAAATGCCGCCCCGTTCACTCTTCTGCTTTCCACGAGTTTCCTGGCGCGAGTCTGTACGGTCTTGGACCTTCACTACCAACTCCACAGACGAGCCCGCGGCCGACCGAGGATCAATGTTCACCGTGAAGGGCAGGTAACCGCCGCGATGGTGGGCAACTTCCGTTCCATCTACATAGACGGTTGCAACCTGATCTACTGCACCAAAATGAACTACTACGAGGTCAGCCTGAGGCGAGTCCTCATTGAGCACACCCTCTAGGTCAAGCGTGCGCCGATACCAAGCAGTCTCGTGTGCAGCTAGAGTTCGGTTCACTCCGGAAAGCTCTGCTTCGGGTGAGAACGGAACCAGAATCCTTGTGTCATACGAGGTGGGTGCGGTCTCGTCCTGTGTGACTGCATAGTCCCAGTAACCGTTGAGATTCACGTAAGAGTTGCGCACTAATTGCGGACGCGGATATTGCGCCAGGAGATTGTCTGGATCAAGTGCGGTGCCCCAAGGGGTCATCGTAGTCATGCGTGAGTGCTTTCGTTCTGGGTGTCTGGCTTTGGAGAATCGGCAGAGTCTGGTGGGGTAGCTGGGGCTGAAGGAGCAAGCGCAGCGGTAGCGGCCTCGGCCACTGGAAGTCCATTATCAGCAGACGCAGAGGCAACACCGGCCCCAGTGACTTCCGTTCCCTCAGCACTTCTGGAAGGTGCAACAGCATTTGCCGCCCTCTTGTGCACGTTACGCAGCCACAGTGCTGGGAGGAATGACAGCGCGCTGACTCCAAGCCTTGCCATGAAGATCATCGGGGTAGGCACGTCTTTGACCACCCCAAGTTCCTCATACGTGTCGGCGCTACCGCGGATAGCCGATGCGCCAAGGAATGGTCCCACTATTGAGCGGTAACCCGAGGATCATTGGTGATGGTGTCGTAGATGAACTTGTTGAGGTACATGTTCTCTACTACCCACGCGATTTGGCCTACGAGTCCTAGAAGGATGACGTCCAACCACATGCGACGGGTGAATGTGGGGGAAAGCGACGTTGCGTTTCCAGGTGTGCGAGTCATGTGAACAAAGTTAACTAGTTGAGCGGTCTTTTGCGCGCAATTGGAGCGGCCTGTCTACCTTGAGTTTTCAAGGCAGACAGGCCGGGGTGAAGCGAAAACCTTACAAATGGCTATTTTTCGCTAGTTGATGCCAGCCTGCTTCAAAAGCGACTCAAAGTCAGGAGTCTCAAACTCATCAATCTCAGCAACCGGCTCGAGCAGGCGGCCCGAAATCAAAGACGCGAACTCACCAGCCCCACGCTCAACGCGGGCCATCAAATCCTTGTCACCCGCGCCCGTAGCACCCCAATCTTCTGATGCAGCAAAAACGGCCGTGGGCACCAGCGCGCTTCGGAAATACGCGAAGACTGGCCGGATCGCATACTCAAGTGCGAGCGAATGCCTGGCAGTTCCAGCGGTGGCTCCCAAAAACACCGGAGTGTTAATGAGCGACTTGGTGTCCAGCACATCAAGAAATGATTTGAACAATCCCGAGAACGATTGGGAGAAGATGGGTGTCACCGCAATCAACCCGTCTGCGGCAACAACCTTCTGCTTCAGCTCTTCCAGTCGCTGCGAACCAAAACCAGTAAGCAAGTTGTCCATGATGTCGTGCGCGAAGTCCTTGATCTCAACAATCTCAACCTCAACGCCACGTTCACCTCGTGCTTCCAGCGCAGAGGCAGTGGACTGAGCCATCCGCTCCGCCAGCAGTCGGGTGGAAGAGGGCTGGCTGAGCCCGGAACTCAATGCAATGATTGTGGTCATTTTGAACCCTTGGTTTCCCCAGCGAAAGCTGGAATTTCGTCTTGTTTGGCCCGCAGTTTGGCCGTCAATTGTTGAAGTAGTAGGAGTTCTTGCTCGCTGAGTGCAGTTCCCACGTAGTGGGAGATCTGCTCCACGTGGATGCGTCCAACCGAACGTTGGGCTTCTCGGCCCTGTTCGGTCAGTTGCACCACTGTGCCACGGGCATCCTTGGGAGTCTTGGCTCGGCGTACCAAACCTCGCTCTTCCATGCGTTCTATGAGTCTAGACAATGCGGACTGGTGTAAGAGCACTGACTTGTTCAGGTCGCGCAACCGCAGACCCTCAGGGCCGGCAGTGCGCAAAGTGAACAGCACGTCGTATTCACGAAACGTCAGGTNNACGCATCAATGCGACTTGCGCCCTAAATAGCGATTCCCATGCGTTCAGTGCAGCTGTGTCCATGATGATCTCTAGTTTTCCGACGAAGGGCTTGCGCCAGTAACGTCATCTGCTGCCGCGTAGACGGTGGAGTCTTTAGCGCCGCCTGCAGCGGCCACACGCGATGCGTGAGTTGGAGCGTCAGGGACGTGAGATGGGCGGTTTGTTGCAAATTCCTTGCGGAGCACTGGAACGACTTCTTCTCCAAGGAGATCTAGTTGCTCAAGGACTGTCTTGAGTGGGAGTCCAGCGTGGTCCATCAAGAAGAGTTGGCTCTGG
>DFNY01000164.1:0-437 GCA_002376595.1 Jonesiaceae bacterium UBA3555
TATAGCTCAGCCGGTAGAGCACCTGGTTGTGGTCCAGGGGGTCGCGGGTTCAAGTCCCGTTACTCACCCCATGTAGTCGAAAGGCACCTGACGAAAGTCAGGTGCCTTTCGCTTTGACCCAAAAAGTTCCGTACATTTCATCATGCCAGCGGAAAAACCAACGTTCGTAACCAAAGAAGCGATTTCCTCCTGCCGAAGCATCGCCTACTGAGCCGCCGGATCGTCGGGAAACTAGGATGAAACAACCCATTCTTAGAATCCACGCGCGGGTTGCTCCGCCCGCACACAATCCTGAGCGCTAACATGGCCGTATAGTGCCGTTCAAAGGAGAAAACATGGTTACGGACAAGCACGCGCTCACAGGCGATGGATCGCACGAAAACCACTTGGGCGTAGACGCATGGCTAGAAACGTCAGACGTTGAAGCCACAGATGAA
>DFNY01000164.1:528-1297 GCA_002376595.1 Jonesiaceae bacterium UBA3555
AGTCTCAGGAATCGCGAAGGCTACTGCTAGCCCAGCTTGATGACCACCTGATTCCACGGCTAGCAGAACTGTCCACACCAGCAATAGTTGTCATCGCAGGCTCCACAGGAGCCGGAAAATCAACCATTACGAACTCACTTGTTGGCCAAAACATCTCGCCAGCAGGCATCGTGCGCCCCACAACCCTTGAACCGGTTCTGATAGTCCACCCCAAAGACATCGAACTCATGGCCAAGTCTTCGCTGATCAAGGATGTCACGCTCAAAGAATCCGCGGCGATCCCACGCGGCGTTGCACTACTGGACGCGCCAGACCTAGATTCGGTGCGCAAAGAGAACCGGAAAAGTGCACGCAGGCTGCTTGAGAGTGCCGATCTTTGGCTCTTTGTCACCACTGCGCAACGGTACGGCGATGCACTGCCATGGAAAACACTCACCTCCGCGGCGGATCGCGGAACCAGCATTGCAATGATTCTCAATAGAGTACCGGCTCCATCTGTGCGGACCATAGTCGCTGACCTCAAGGCGAGGCTCTCCGTATACGATCTCGGCTCCGTTNNAGTGGACCCATCCTAGCCAAGTCGCACGTCAAAGAAGTAAGCCAATGGCTAGGCGAAATTGGCGGCAGCGACCAAGCCGAGCAAGTGATAGTCACCACCCTCAAGGGAGCGCTCGCCGCCCTGCCGCCACGACTTCTAGAACTGGCGGATGCCACCGATGCGCAAGTCGCCGCACGAAAGACAATCACAGTAGAAGCCCGACGCCTGTTG
>DFNY01000164.1:1342-4241 GCA_002376595.1 Jonesiaceae bacterium UBA3555
TAATTCAAGAACACCGCAGGCCTTGATACAGCCATAGGCAGGTCTGGCTACGCACGTAGTTCAGGACGACTACTACGAGCGCGTGAGAGCGCCGCGGCAACCACCCAACCTGCACTTCTGAACATTGCCATCGAAGCAGGCAAAGACACCATAGAACTATCCCGTTCATTGCTCAAAGAAGGCCTTGCGGAGATCGAAGGTGGAAGAGTCCTTGATCCGGGAGAATTCCCTAACCGAGAAGTTGAGATCACTGAAGTGATTGAGTCTTGGGGTGCAGCTCTAGAGAACGGGTTGGAGAGCTTCTGCCAAGGCAACCCAACAAAACAAGTGTCGAGTGCGCAAAAGGCATTTGGAATTTCCAGCCTTGCAACCATCGTTACCGCTGCGGTCCTCGGTGAAACGAACGCCCAAACAATAGCGCGCACCCTTCTGGGCAACGAGAGTGAAGCCTTCATTACCGACGCGCGGGCAGCGTTGGCGGACCACTATGATCGACTCATTCTTGGCGAGTATGTCCACGTCACCACCGAATTGGAGAAACTCGGACTCAAGGACGGATCCTCTGCGCGAATACGAGTGCGACTAGCTGAACTCAAGAAACTCCGATAGGAAAGGGAAAACCAATGAGCACCCAAACCCAACGGTTCCTGACCGACGTTGCAGAACTTGAGACGGCACTCGTTCACGGCCAAAAATACCTTGATCCACATGTAGTGACTCAGATGGAGCAGATCCTTATTTCCGCTCGAAAAAGAATCAGTTTGGGTGTTAATCACACGGTGGTGGCGCTGGCTGGCGGAACCGGATCTGGAAAATCCTCTACCTTCAACGCAATCTCAGGCCTTGATTTCGCGGATGTTGGCGTGCGACGCCCTACCACCGCCAGGGTCGCATCGTGCACTTGGAGTTCTGATGCGAAGGAACTTCTGGACTGGATCGGAGTGGACCTAGACCGCCGGATTTCCCGCGACACCGCACTAGATGGCGAAGAAGAAAAGGCCCTCCGCGGACTCATTCTGCTAGACCTCCCAGACCATGACTCTGTAGCGCTCCACCACAAAGAAATCGTTGACAAGGCACTTCCACTAGTGGACGTGCTGATTTGGATTCTTGACCCCCAGAAATATGCTGATCAAGCCCTACATGCTGGCTACTTGCAACAGATGGTAGATGCACAAGCTTCCATGATCGTGGTGCTCAACCAGATGGATACGGTTGGCGAACGAGAAAAAACTACCCTGATATCCGATGTGCAAAAGGTCCTTGGCCGTGACGGCCTTGGATCACTGACAGTGCGGCCGATTTCCGCGCGCACTCACGAAGGCATTCCCGAACTCAAAGCTGAACTGCAGGCGGCAGTAGAACGACAATCAATGGCATCGCGTCGCTTAGGTGACGAGCTCATCCGGATGGCCAAACTTCTGGAATCGCAAGCACCAATCTCAGTTGAAACGAATCCGAAGACGCTCATTGAGAACGAATCACAACGCTATTTCGTCGCTGGTGGCGTCCCTGCTGTGTGCGACGAAGTGTCAGAGCGTACGGCACGGGCTGATTCTGTTGCGAACCCGCCAACTGTTAGAGCACCAAACGAAAGTACCGTGAGCGGCGCGCGCAGCCGCTGGCTGGATAGGGTAACTCAGAACATGACACCACTATTCGCCGTGGCCATGCGTGAGCATGCAGGATCCGCAAGTAACCTCACAGAAGCGCTCAATGAAGCGGCTTCAAATATTGTAGTTCCGTGGGGACAGGTTCCTGGGACTTCCCGAACTCCGGAAGTCCTCAGCTTTGCTGTGGCCGCATTACTCGCGGTCTTAGCTGTATTTGGGTTTGCCTCCAGTACCTTCACCATCCCGATCAACATAGTGATTGGCTTGGGTGCCATCGTGTGCATTGGAGTGGGATTCCTTCTAAGGTCCCAGCGCCATGCAAAACTCCGGCGAGCAGGGCGAACTCGTTCAGAGAACATGCGACAAGATGTGCACGATGCGTTTGAGTCGACGCTTTCTTCAGTGCTTGTTGAACCACTTAAGCCCATACTAGAAGCTCACAACGCGATCTCGTCAGCAGCTATCAAAGTGATCTCTCGTTCCCAGTCAGCTTCAAAGAACTGAATTCACAACTGCTGAGTTAGTGGGTATTCCACACCCGAAGTGAAACGGGATTCCTTAGCGGACCTGTGCGAAGCACTGTAGTCACAGCAACACACTCACGTGTTGCCCTGACCAGAGAGTTCACAACATGTCCAACGATTCAACAATCACTGTTTCCGGTTACGTAGGATCTGAACCAAGATTCTTTGCTGGTGAAAGCGATGCGCCAGATTACGTCAGCTTCCGCCTTGCCACTACACGCTCATACTTCAACCGATCAAAGAACGAATGGGTGGACAGCGAAACCACCTGGTTTACGGTTAAAGCATGGCGCGCGCTAGCAAAGAACATCAACGAATCCCTTACCAAGGGTGACGCTGTCCTAGTACACGGAGCGCTAGACACACAAAAATGGCAGCAGACCGACGGCGCGCAACGCGAGACGCTCGTCATCGACGCACACAGCGTTGGGCCGAACCTCTCGCGCGGAACGGCTANNCGCATTCCCGTTCACTCATTCGCCAGCCACAACAGACTATGACGCGGTTGCACAGCAACTGATTCCAGCAGGTGATGGAGAATATGCGGCAATAAACGACGAGTCTCTCACAAACGCCTGAAACGAGGAGCCAAAACTCCGCGATATCGCATAGGCTGGTGTGTTGAAAACAAGAGCGAGTCTCCAATGCTTTGAATGACGGTGCTTCTGCTCTGAGTGATTCCTGAAACAAAGGAAAGCACTCAGAAAATGAAGCCCCGTCGCCGAAGAGGCAGGGACTACACGTTGTCCACGGGTTACCTCG
>DFNY01000200.1 GCA_002376595.1 Jonesiaceae bacterium UBA3555
TCAAGCTTGGCTTTGTTATAGGTTTCTTCGAGTTCGTCCAAGGCAGCTATAAGGGCTTCGGGCATATACCTGCCGCCGAACTCGCCAAAAAACGGTCCTGGTAGGTTCTGCAACGAATCAGCCATTGTTTTCTCCTAGCTTTCTTTACTTACTCAAAGGCTCGTAGCGCCCTTGCTTCAAACACAGGCAACTTGCCAGCACGTGTGCATGCTGCGCGGTGTGCGTCTTTGGCTTGTTGGCTGTGGGGCCATGACTGCACATCTCTAACCTCTTGGGTGTCGAGTTGCAGTTAAGACCGGCTGCTATGTACTAGTGACGAATTGACCGCAACGACGGGTGAGACCCTGCTGCCACGAGGTCAGCCACTGCACTGCGTGGGTCGGATCCGGTGACGAGAGCTTCGCCTGTGAGCACTGCGTCTGCGCCGTGCCGCACGTATTCGACTACGTCGTGTGGGCCACGAACGCCAGATTCTGCAACGCGTACACAACCTTCTGGAATAGCTCCTGCTACCTTTGCAAAAGTCTCGCGGTCAACGTTCAGCGTTTTGAGGTCTCGAGAGTTAACTCCGATTAGACGGGCACCCGCAGCGACTGCGCGCTCCACTTCTTCTACGGTATGTACTTCTACCAGTGGTGTCATACCCAGTGAGTGAATTCGCTCGATGAGGGATTCGAGGACGGTCTGTTCCAGAGCCGCAACGATGAGTAGAACGAGGTCTGCGCCATATGCGCGTGCTTCCCACACTTGGTAGGGAGTTACTACAAAGTCTTTGCGCAAGATTGGGATGTCCACGGCTGCGCGTACTGCCTTGAGGTCTGCCAGTGAGCCGCCGAAACGTCGTTGTTCGGTGAGCACCGAAATGACAGCTGCTCCCCCGCGCTCGTATTCCGCTGCGAGAACGGCAGGATCTGGGATTTCTGCTAGTGCACCCTTGCTTGGGCTCTTTCGCTTCACTTCAGCTATTACGCCTACTGAATCTGGGTCGCTCAGTCTACCCAAGCATTCTTTGGCGCTTGGTTGGCGGGCAGCCATTTCCTTGAGCGCGCTGAGAGGCGTCTCTGCCTCACGCACAGCAAGATCTTCACGCACGCCTGCAATGATGTCATCGAGTACCGTCATGGCAGTCCTTCCTTCCGAGATCAATGCCTACAACCTAACGCGTAGTGGGTAGCAAATCACAATCCACGTGCGCACTACGGACATAGTAGTCCGATTCCAGATGCCAAGAACCGCTTTGCCGGAGCGTGAGACGCCGTGGTTTATTCGGTGCATTTGTCCGCACTGCTCCCATCCCACTGATAACCGTTGGAAAGGCGCAGAGGTCCATCTACTAAAACAGCGAGGGACCCGGCTTTCGCCGAGTCCCTCGCTGAGGAGCATTTCCCTACCGCTTCAATGCGTGGGCCTGTCCCTTACCTGCTAGTGAGAGTGCTACTCCACCAATGGCGCCAATCACCACAATGATGATTCCAACCACGATGAGTGGGTTGGAGTTCAAAGGCATTCCCAAACCAATGAGCACTGATCCAACAATGCCAAAGATGGTGAGGAACCAAGCCGCTGGGGTGTGTCCGTGGTTGGTTGGTGGTGTAGTGTCCGGAAGCTCTACGCCGCCAGGGGTAAGAATGTTGCGTCCGTAATCGACGTCTTTCGTTGCCATGAACTTCCCTTCCAAAGATCTGCAGTTCTAAGGGTACTAGGTTTTTGCGCTCAGAACGGACCAAAGTCCCAGTAGAAGCCCAAATTCGCAGCAATTCACACTGGTTTCTGACGGTGGCTCAGGTTGGGTCAATTCCTTGACTCAATTGGTCCCACATTGCCCGTTCGTCGCTTTCCACTTCTCCGTGTGGCCTGCCGGTCTCCAAAACCGCGGGGACACCAGCTGCCCCTTGCACAGGATTACGATCTCGGTTTCCCGACGAATCAGATAGTTGGTCGGGATCGGTTGCGGTTGGCGGGGCTATTTTCGAGGCGTCTACGTTTGATTCCGCCTGCGTTTCGCCTATGGTCGAAGTACCTGAGACGGAGTGTTCAGTGCGCTCATATTTCGAGGTTGAATTTCCCCAGGCACGAACCACAAACATGCCAGCAATTCCGACAATAACCAGAGCAGCACCCATCACTGCACCCACATATGCAATGGCGTGCACCGTAACCGGGGCGGTCAAGGAATCGACTCCGGTCTGTTCGGCAACTTCAGAGATTATCGATTGTTTAGGGCTTCGCACGGCGCCGACACTCGATAACAGGGCCAGAACGCCTGCTCCAATCACCAATACAAGCGCAAGATAGCGCGAGATCCTGCCGCTGAGTGCCATGAACACTCCGGCTGCTACNNCCGCTGCAGATAATGCGGGAACCACCTGCTGTCCGGTAACTGAGATGACCTGGTCGTTCCCAAGTACTGACACCACATCGGTGCTAAACCAAGTCACGTTCGCAACGGCTATGAGCGCTGCTGCAGCTCCCAACACGCTAAGAATGAGCCCTCGCCGGTTGGAGCGCCTTGACGGTTTTGCCCTCTGTGTCACTTCGTCCATGAAAGTTTTCTTTCCTCGGCATACCTAGGCGCAAAGTCCAAAGGCTAACCTAATTTCCGGGTAACCAATTGGTGTGCCTTCGCAATTGCACGCAATACCGCTGCTGCCTTATTGCGGGTTTCCCAATACTCTGGTTCTTCTTGCGAGTCCGCAACAATTCCGCCGCCAGCTTGGACGCTTGCTCGCCCGTTCTTCATGTAGGCGGTGCGAATCGCAATTGCCATGTCCATGTTGCCGTCGAAACCAAAGTAACCGAGGGTCCCGCCATACACGCCGCGAGAGGCTTGCTCGTATTCGTCAATCAAGGCTACGGCACGATTCTTGGGGGCACCTGAAAGGGTGCCTGCTGGGAAAGTAGCAGTGAATACATCGAGCGCAGTCATACCGGGCTTGAGTTTTCCAATAACTGTGGAACACATATGCATGATGTGGCTGAAGCGTTTGATCGCCATGAACTCCGCAACTTCCACTGAACCAGGCTCACACACTTTCACAAGGTCATTGCGTGAGAGGTCCACCAACATGATGTGCTCGGCAACCTCTTTAGGATCTTCTTTCACATCTTTGCCATTAAGGATGTCTTCCTCAATGGTTGTTCCACGCGGACGGGAACCAGCGATGGGGTACGTAGTTACTTTGCCTTCAACAATCTTCACTAGAGTTTCGGGGCTGGATCCCACTACGGAGTATGGTTCCCCGTTCGTGTCAGTGAGCTCAAAGTAATACATGTAGGGACTTGGATTGACAGTGCGCAGCACTCGGTAGACATCCAGTGGGCTCGCATGTGTGGTGACGTCAAAGCGTTGCGAGAGGACAATCTGGAACACCTCGCCGTTGCGGATAGCTTCCTTACCGGCGGCAATCATTTTTGAGTATTCCTCGCGTGAGGTCCGGAACTCAATTTCTGGTTCTTCAATGTTGGGGTCTAGAACCCTTGGAACACTGCCAAACCCGGAGGCAATACCCTGTTCGAGATTTGCTTCCATAGCGTCCAAGCGCGCGACCGCATCGGCGTGAGCGTCATCAACACGTTCGTTGGTGTTGTCGAAGTTGATTGCGTTGGCAATAAGCCAAATGGAACCGTCAACGTGGTCCACGACTGCAAGGTCGCTTGCGAGGC
>DFNY01000207.1:0-327 GCA_002376595.1 Jonesiaceae bacterium UBA3555
CGAAGTTCTCATCCGTCAGAGTGGAACCAGCGATCGGTGTACCGGGTACGGAAGAACTCAAATTGCTCTTGACCCCGTCAACTGTGTTGATCAAGGCTTCTTCTACTTCGTCCTCAGAAACCCAGTGTCGGACCCCTAAAGCCTCAAGCCTAGCCACACTATATTAGTCAAGCGGATCATTTATTGCGATGACACAAACACCTGCACCGTGCAGCGCAGTGACCAAGTTTCGGTCGAACCCCGGTACCTGGCTGCTTATGACGGCAGCGTCAACGCGCCGAGCACTGCATGCAGCGAGCAATTCCGCCGTGTCTGCACATCGCGCAG
>DFNY01000207.1:465-3540 GCA_002376595.1 Jonesiaceae bacterium UBA3555
TAAGGTGAGTTGTGCTCGATCTTGGACGCTGGCAAGCACACGTCCAACCAGTTCATTTGGAACAAGCACATGAACCGTACTGCGTGATACGCCAGAGAAGCCGCTCTGAGCGCTTGGTAGTTGATAAATCCTCAAGTTCTGCGCGATTTGTTCCGCTGCACTTGAATCATTTTCCGTTGAGCCAGAGCCAGTTGCTGGAGTGAGCCAGAGATCCACCACCGAACCGACTTCAACATCCCCCGATAGCGGGGAACTCATAGGAATGGCAATCACGCGTTNNCACCCTGCACCACATATTCCACGTCAGTTTTTAGTGTCTGCGTGAGATAGTGTCCGCTTGCTTGTCCTAAGTTGACTTCCACGGCACGGAAATCGGATTGGGTAACTGTTTGCCCAGAGAGCAGTGTGCGCGCGGCTACGTACGCAACTTCCAGCTCTTTCGCGTTGTTTACTGCCCACATTCCCAGCCACACTGAAAAAGCAATCAACACTAACCCAACAATTAGTCGCGGATCTCGGACGCTTGGCCTTCGCGTACGTGCAGAGCCGCTCGGAAGCGCGCTGAATGAAGATTGCATTAGAAATCCTTGGGTGTGTGACATGGCGTGGGTGAGTTGGACCAGTAGGAAACATTGGATGGGTCTAAACGCACCTTTTTCACTCTTACATGCTGATAAGTCGGAATATGAATCAAATCTGAAATTGTGAATAAGTTCGATGGGCAAGCCTATCCATGGAACAATAAGCAACATGCCACCACGCTTCCTTACCCTTGCGGATGTTATGGAAACACTGAATATCTCCTCCGCGCAGGCGTACTCCCTTGTGCGCACCGGAGAACTTCCAGCGATCCAGGTGGGCGGACGCGGACAGTGGAGAGTTGAAGCAACGGAGCTAGAGAGCTACATTGCGCGCCTGTATAAGGAGAACCTAGATAGGGTTTCCCAAGGAACCCTTGAGGACTAGGCAAGGCTTAGGTTTATTTGGCGCACCATCAGGGCGCTGCGTGCCCCTATCGGCACGGCAGAGGCACAATGCAGTAATAGTGGTGAGCCAGCACGGCACAGGCACAATGCCGCACAACGGAAACGAACCGGCACAACAAAGACGCAAGCTCGAGCAGGCCTGCCACCCACTAGCAGTACACGACTTCCACGTGCTGGCTCAGCACAGCCACCCTAACTACGGCTCTGTTCGCCGACACCAATGGGTCATTAATCGCTTCCGCGACCTGATCGACTAGGAAATGATCGCGCGCAACGCCACGCAGCACGCCAATGATTTCGATTGGTCCAACTACAAACCGCATCCTCAGCCTGCGATCCTGAAGCCGGCGCATGAGCGCTTCAAAACTGAGGGTCCCAACTTGTGCGTTCTTACCGCTGGTTGCCTCTCCCTGTTCCCCGCTCAGGCTAACTGCGTGGAGGGATCTTGCCTTTTGCGGCAAGCCCGCGACTGCGGCAATGTGCACCGTCGGCATGATCGCAATTCCCTGAGCGATGCGTAATGTGAGCCAAGCTTGGGAAGTTCCTAAAATTTCTCCGCTTAGGCGCAAGCCCGATCGTAGTGAAACGGTGACTTGAACTCCGACTGATGCACCTAACACGTCGGCAATTCTCTGTTGCGACAACTCAGCTTTGGCTAACTCCTGAGCATTCGCATGAAGATCCAACACCGCATTCGCATGTGTTTCGCTTTCTAGTTCCGCAAAGAGCGCATCCCAGCGGTCCATTAGCCTGCCCCCAACATAGTTCCGACTCCCCATTACCTCACTCAACTGTAGACAACATACATTTTGTCCGGTTACAACTGTTATGAGCAAAGAACAGCAAACAACATCAAACTACATCAAAGGCCGTTAAACATGGGTAGAACGCACCAAGCTAGATTGCTGGCATTACTCTCCGGAACTGGGCTAACCGCTTTGCTTCTAGCGCGTATTGCCTTTCGTCTGTCGGCGTCACAGGTGGTGGCCGCGTCGCCTGAGCTTCCGCTTGAGGCGTTCGGGCAATGGATCGTAACGGGCGCTTGCATCCTCGCTGCCTTGGGTAGCGCCTGGTGGTTCCTATGCACTGGACTTGCTTTGTTGGTTCAAGCGAAGGTCATGCCAAAGGTCGCACATGCCGCCATGGCGAGATTTGTTGCAACATATGCACCTCGGGCGGTTCGTACCGCAGCAGCCGCGACCTTGGGTGCATCGATGTCCATGGGCGCCTTGCCGGCTCTGGCAAACTCCACTCACTTAGCGAGCGCACCAACCTATTTGAGTTCCAGTCTCACCGATTCAATGGAAGTTGGAAGTGATTCTGACACCTCTGCCCTCCAAGACCATGCTGCTTCAGCGCAATCGTCGCCCGGTGAACATCAGATCTCCGCCAAAACAGCGCTACCGACGCCGAACGTGGGCATGACCATAAATAATTCGGCAAAGCATGCAGGTGCACAACATGAGTCGCCAGACAGGACTATGGCATCCGAGGATCTGCCGCGTGGAGCAGTCCATAGCGATGAGACAACCAGAAGCATCATTAGTGCAGGCGATAAAAGCCCTACTGACTTTGCTGCCAACTACAATCCTGAACCGGAGTGGGGATCGGATATAGATCCGAAACCAGAGCGCTCAGAATCCAGTCCCGCAGATGCCACCCCCGCTCTGCCACATGTTGGCTTGATACCGCAACAAGATTCGAGCCTTCCGACTAAGGCAGCACCCCACGAGTCATTGGCTTTGAACGCACCTGCCAGCGCTAGCGAGACATTTGCTCCACCCAGTCCGCCCGAGGCAAGCCCCCAAGTCGACTCCAGGATTGGCGCCCACGTCGAACAGGCGGAAGCGCAACAGCCTTCATCGGTGCCTGGACCTAACGGGCAAGACACACACCCTACGCCTCACCAGTTATCCCAACAATCAGTGAACCCAGCCGCAAAACCAAGTATTGAGCAAATGAGGCCATCCAATTCTGCTCAGGCCGAGAAGGACACACGCTCACAAGCAACACGCTCATATGTAACACCGCAAGGTGTTCCCAAAGCACACCGCGTTACTGGAACGGTAGTTGTCCAACCAGGAGATTT
>DFNY01000207.1:3617-6304 GCA_002376595.1 Jonesiaceae bacterium UBA3555
CCACCCTTCGAAGGGATTTCGGAACGTCAGATCCGAACTGCTCGTGCTGCTGGATTACCGGATCCCACCGGTATCTGCTGTTCCGTCGCCCAAGCGGCAGTAGAGGCGATTTTCGGTACTCGGCCAGTTCAACAGCTGTCCCGCTTGGTCTCTCCCGAGGTGTACTCGGGGCTTTCAGCTAGGGCGTTCGCACAGATCTCGATAGACCACGCGAATGGAGTCTCACGTGTCGCTTCCAAGACAGTGCCCCGGCAACGTATTTCAAACCACGTCGGATCTGGGGTGAGCAACGCACCGGTAAGGATTATTCGCGCACGCGTGTTGCGCCTTAGCAGCATCGCAGCAGAAGCAACGGTGATCATCCACGACGGACACAAGGTTCGTGCCACCGCACTTCGGGTTGAGGAGTTCCGTGGCCGTTGGCGGGTGAACGTGCTCAACATTGGTTAGGCATAACGAGGCAATCCACCATTGGCCAACCCATCAGAACTTTGATTCCACAGTTGCGCTAGATTTACGCCAGAAACGAGAAGAACANNTTCGCTTTGCAGATTTCTTCTTAGCTGCACGTCGTTCTTCACGGTTACCTGCAGCAGAATCTTCCTCGGCTGCGCCCTCGTTATCGGAAGATGTGTAGTTCAACTTAGTAGGGGCCTTTGGTGCTTCTAGGCCCTTACCAACGAGGACTTCCTTTTCCTCATCGGGCGTGCCATCCCCGTCAACGTCAACTTCCTGTCGCTCTACCTTGACCTGGAGGTTGTACATGAATCCGGCAGATTCTTCCTTCACGGCAGCAAGCATCGCCTGGAACAGGTCGTAGCCTTCACGCTGGTACTCAATCAGTGGGTCACGTTGAGCCATTGCACGAAGACCGATGCCTTCCTTGAGGTAGTCCATCTCGTACAGGTGCTCACGCCACTTGCGGTCGAGAACACTCATAACAACCCGGCGTTCCAAGTCGCGCATAAGCTCGGAACCGAGTTCCTTCTCACGGCGCTCATAAGCCAAGCGTGCATCGGAGAGAACTTCTTCGAGTACCTGCTCGGATTTCAGGTGAGCGCGTCCACCCGCAGATTCTTCAAGTTCCTCAACGGTGAATGAGACTGGGAAGATTCCCTTAAGTGCAGTCCATAGTGTGTCCAAGTCCCATTCGTCTTGGTTGTTGGACGTTGTAGCGGCAGTAACATAGTCAGTGAGAACACCGGTGATGAAGTGCTGAACTTGCTCACCCATGTCTTCGCCCTCAAGTACGCGGCGACGTTCGTCGTACACAACGGTGCGTTGGCGTGACAGAACATCATCGTATTTCAGAACGTTCTTACGAATCTCAAGGTTTCGTCCTTCAACCTGTGCTTGAGCTGACGCAATTCCTCGAGTCACCATCTTGGATTCCAGCGGAACATCGTCAGGGAAGCCCGCACGAGCCATCATCGACTCAGCGAGGCCGGAACCAAAGAGACGCATCAGTTCGTCTTGCATCGACAGGTAGAACCGTGACTCACCAGGGTCACCCTGACGTCCGGAACGACCACGTAGCTGGTTGTCGATACGACGAGATTCGTGACGCTCAGTTCCTAGGACGTACAGACCGCCAAGGGCCACTACTTCCTCGTGTTCGTCCTTCACGGATTGGCGGGCGGGTTGAACCGCTGCAGGCCAAGCTGCTTCGTACTCTTCAGGCGTTTCCACTGGGTCCAAGCCGTCAGCCTTCAATTGGGCCTGAGCCAGGAATTCCGCGTTTCCACCGAGCATGATGTCAGTACCACGGCCGGCCATGTTCGTGGCCACTGTGACAGCACCCTTGCGTCCTGCCATCGCAACAATTGCAGCTTCTCGTGCGTGCTGCTTTGCGTTCAAAACCTCATGCGGCACGCCTTGCTTCTTGAGCATGGACGAAAGAAGCTCAGACTTCTCAACGCTGGTTGTACCCACAAGAACGGGCTGTCCCTTTGCGTGGCGCTCCACGATGTCGTTGACTACGATCTGGAACTTGCCTGCTTCGTTCTTGAAGATCAAGTCAGGCTGGTCCACACGCTGCACGTCTCGGTGCGTAGGAATTGGCACAACACCCAAGTTGTAGGTGGAGTTGAATTCCGCAGCTTCTGTTTCCGCTGTACCGGTCATGCCAGAGAGCACGGTGTACAGGCGGAAGTAGTTCTGAAGCGTGATGGTTGCAAGCGTCTGGTTCTCGGCCTTGATCGCAACGGATTCTTTGGCCTCGATAGCCTGGTGCATTCCTTCGTTGTAGCGACGCCCAGCCAGAATACGGCCGGTGTGCTCGTCAACGATGAGGACTTCACCCTTGAGGACAACATAGTCCTTGTCGCGCTTGAATAGTTCTTTCGCCTTGATGGCGTTGTTAAGGAAACCGATAAGTGGAGTGTTCAGCGACTCGTACAGGTTTTCAATACCCAGGTAGTCTTCAACCTTTGCAATACCTGGCTCAAGGACACCGATAGTGCGCTTCTTCTCGTCTACTTCGTAGTCTTCGTCTACGGTGAGGCGTCGAGCGATCTTTGCAAATTCTACGTACCACTTGTTCACGTCACCGTCTGATGGACCGGAGATGATTAGAGGAGTACGGGCTTCGTCGATAAGGATTGAGTCAACCTCATCGACTATCGCAAAGTTGTGCCCACGCTGAACCAAGTCATCGGTGGTCCAGGTCATGTTGTCGCGCAGGTAGT
>DFNY01000012.1:0-344 GCA_002376595.1 Jonesiaceae bacterium UBA3555
GACTGAAGGCAGAGGAAGCCACATTTGCCGAGGTACCGCTCATTTTGGGCCAAATTGATAACGCAGAGACCGCTCTCCGTGACGGCATGTACCGTGAAGTGTTGTGGAACGAGTACATCGGCGCAATAGCTGGCACCATCCCCGATGGTGGAATTATCAAGGAGCTTTCCGTGGAGGCGGCAACGCCCAACCAAGCGGGCCCATCTTCTACTGACAACTTGCGCACTGACGGAATTGGTGTCGTCTCATTCAAGGTTGATCTGCTATCGATGCCAGATGCTTCCGCCTGGATAGAAAAGCTAAACTCCATCCGAGGATTCTCCCAAGCACGGCTACAATCTTCG
>DFNY01000012.1:406-12408 GCA_002376595.1 Jonesiaceae bacterium UBA3555
TTCTGTGGGTTCTAGTTCTCTCGCCCGTTCGCGATCAGACTACCCAGAAGAAATCGGAAGCTAGCTCAATCGAAGGATCGAATGAGATACTTTCAGCCAAGGTCGCCAAACTTCGGAAACAGTTCGCGAACATCGAAGACTATCGAACGCAACTAAAAGAGTATGAAAAACACATTCCGACCGAAGTGGACTACACCTCAATAATCACGGAGATCGAGAGCGCGGCAGTTGCGTCTGAGGTAGTACTGATCTCAATTGACGGCGCCGACGGTATCACGCCAGTTCGTCCGTACACTGCAATAGCAGAGACAAAGCCGAACTCGACAGATCCGAATGCTCCTGTGCCTACTAGCGACGCAACGGGAACTACCGTGGCGTCTGCGGGTGAGACAAGGACGACTAGTGGGTCTGCTCCTACTGCCACCGGCGCACTTTCCAAGGTAATCGACGGTTTCTATCAGGTGCCTCTGACCATTACGGTACAAGGCGATTATGAACAAGTCAGAGAGTTCTCGGATTCGTTGCAGAAGGATTCTGAGCATGCAATTCTGGTATCGAGTGTGAGTTTAAGGCCGTTGCGCGAAGCTCCTGAATCTGAGAGCTCACCCAGCGCGGAACAAGGGGACATTACGTATGTCCTAAACTCGCTTGCGTTTGTACTCGAATACGACCGGACGATTCTTACTCTTCAAGAAGGCGCAGAGAAACCAGAAGAAAAGGTTCTCCCTGAACCTGCAAAAGAGAACCTCTTTGCTCCAAGCCGTAAGGGCTAAGCATCAAAGCAGTAAAGGACCATCGGCCAATCCGGTGGTCCTTTGCTTTTTCTGTCGGCGTTGAACCGGCGCACTTCAACCCGACACAGTTAGTCCAGATCACGGTCATGCACCGTCTCATGGCGCGAGTCGTGGAAAGATAGGTACATGCTTCGTTGGATCACGTCAGGTGAGTCGCACGGCCCCGCGCTCGTTGGAATTATTGAGGGCCTTCCCGCTGGTGTTGAGGTTGTTACCTCAGACATTCAGGATGCTTTAGCACGCCGCCGCCTTGGTTATGGGCGCGGTGCTCGAATGAAGTTCGAGCAGGACGAGGTTCGTGTCCTTGCGGGTCTGCGTCATGGTGTCAGCCAGGGTGGTCCAATGGCCATTGAGATTGGTAACACGGAGTGGCCTAAGTGGGTGGACGTGATGTCTGCCGATCCAGTGGATGACAGCAAACTTCAGGTTGATGCTGGCAAGGGCGACACTCGTGAGATTGCGCGTAACCGCAAGATCACGCGCCCGCGTCCAGGTCACGCTGACCTTGTGGGCATGCGTAAGTATGGTTTTGACGATGCCCGCCCAGTTTTGGAGCGTGCATCAGCACGTGAAACTGCTACTCGTGTGGCTCTCGGCGTAGTTGCTGCCAACTTCCTCAAGCAGGCGTTCGGCATTGAACTGGTATCCCACGTTGTGGCTATCGGACCTGTGAGCGCTCCTCGAGACGCAGTTGCACCTACACCATCCGATGTCGCTTACCTTGATAACGATCCTGTTCGCTGCTTCCACAAGGAAACCGCAGACGCCATGGTGGCTGAGATTGATGAGTGCCACAAGGACGGTGACACTCTTGGTGGCGTCGTTGAGGTTTTGGCTTACGGCGTCCCTTCCGGAATTGGCACCTACATTCAGGGTGACCTTCGTTTGGATTCCAAACTTGCAGCCGCTCTCATGGGCATTCAAGCCATAAAGGGTGTCGAAGTCGGAGACGGCTTCCTTACTGCGACTCGTCGCGGGTCCCAAGCGCACGACGAGATTGAGCCAGGCGCTGAGGGCATCAACCGTTTGTCCAACCGTGCCGGCGGTATCGAAGGCGGCATGTCGAACGGAGAAGTCATTCGCGTTCGCGCGGCAATGAAGCCAATTTCCACGGTGCCACGCGCTCTAGCAACGATCGACACTGCCACTGGTGAAGCTGCACGCGCACAGCACCAACGCTCAGACGTTTGCGCAGTCCCTCCAGCTGCTGTAGTGGCCGAAGCGATGGTGGCACTCACCCTGGCACAAGCCGCGCTGGAAAAGTTCGGTGGAGATTCAGTTGCAGAAACTCGGCGTAACTACGAGGCCTACCTCGACGCTATCCCACAGACCTTGCGCTAGGACTTGACCATGTCAGTAATTCCTAAGGTAGTGCTCGCTGGCCCACCCGGATCAGGCAAATCAACGGTTGCGCGCGCGCTGTCTCANNCGTGACACTGATACTGATGTAGAAGCAACGGCAGGCAAATCCATCTCTGATATTTTTGTTGATGATGGAGAACCGGCGTTCCGTGAGCTTGAAGTTCAAGCCGTTGCTAGCGCGCTGACGGAACATGATGGCGTTCTGTCGCTGGGCGGTGGCGCAGTGCTCGACGAACAAACTCAAGAGAATCTTGCCCAGTATCGCGATGCTGGTGGTTTGGTTGTTTTCTTGGATGTCTCGTTGACGGCTGCTGCCCCTCGCGTTGGTTTCAACCAGTCGCGTCCTCTGCTACTGGGTAACCCTCGTGCGCAATGGAAAATCCTGATGGAGAAGCGTAGGCCAACCTACGAAGCCGTTTCGAATTTCCGTATCCTGACTGATGGCCTGACCCCTAAACAAGTCGCCCAAGCAATTGCTAACCAGCTAGAAGAAGCGTCGGCGCACACTCACTGATTTTCTTTGGACGGAGATTCTCTCGTGGCTTCACCACACGCACGCGTCACGGTAACTGCAGAACGCACCTATGACGTAGTGATTGGCAATAACTTGCTAGGGGAGTTGCCTTCTCTCCTTGGTAAAGACGTAAACAAGGTTCTGATCGTTCATCCAGAAGCGCTTGAAGCGAGCGCTACTGCCGTGCGAGAAGACCTCATTGCTCAGGGCTTTGAAGTGTTGCTTGCGGTGATCCCTGACGCAGAAGAAGCAAAGAACGTTCAGGTACTGGCGTTCGCTTGGCAGATTTTGGGCCAGGCCGACTTCACGCGTTCGGATGCGATTGTTTCCATTGGTGGGGGAGCCACCACGGACGTTGCCGGATTTATTGCANNTCGCAATGGTTGACGCTGCGGTTGGTGGAAAGACTGGAATCAACACTGCTGAGGGTAAGAACCTGGTGGGTGCGTTCCACAGCCCAAGCGGCGTCTTGTGCGACCTTGCAGCTCTGGAGACTTTGCCAAAGTGGGATTTCGTAGCTGGCTTGGCTGAGATCATCAAGACTGGTTTCATTGCTGATCCGGTGATTCTTGACTTGGTTGAAGCGAACGCGTCTGCATTGCAGAACTGGCCTGCGTCTGCTGGTGATCTTGCAGATGTTGTGCGTGAGTTGGTTGAACGTTCAGTGGCCGTGAAGGCTCGGGTTGTGTCGGCTGATCTTAAAGAGGCCAACCTGCGTGAGATTTTGAACTACGGTCACACCTTGGGTCACGCAATTGAGTTGCAAGAGCGCTACTCGTGGCGTCATGGTGCTGCTGTTTCAGTGGGAATGGTGTTCGCCGCAGAATTGGCTAGACTTGCCGGCAAGCTTGATGACACCACAGTGGAACGCACGCGTTCCATCTTGTCTTCAGTTGGTCTTCCTATTTCGTACCGCGGGGATCGGTGGGAGCAACTCCTTTCCGCTATGCGACGAGACAAAAAGTCACGTGGAGACATGTTGCGTTTTGTTATCCTCGAGGGCATTGGCGAACCAGTCCGACTGGAAGGCCCTGATCCTATGTTGCTGGTCTCGGCGTATGCAGAGATTTCCTCTGATCCAGCTCCGCAATCCACCAAAGTGTTCCTCTAGGAGTTCTTGTGACTGATGTCCTGATTCTGAACGGACCCAACCTTGGCCGCCTAGGTGTGCGTGAACCTGATGTGTACGGCTCACTCAGTTACGCAGATCTTGTTGAACGCGGTCAGCAATGGGGGAGCGCGCATGGCTTGTCCGTGGAGGTGTTGCAAACTGACAGCGAATCTCAGATGATCGCCTGGATTCATCAGGCAGTGGACGCTGGTCAAGATGTAGTTCTTAATCCGGCCGCATTTACTCATTTCTCCTATGCGATTCGTGACGCGGCAGCCATGATCACAAAGGGTGGCCGGTTCCTCATTGAGGTGCACATTTCCAACCCGTATGCGCGTGAAGAGTTTCGGCACATGTCGGTAGTTGGCCCGGTAGCCACCGGAACCATTGCCGGTTTTGGTTTTGACTCGTACCGGCTAGCGGTGGATGCCATTGCTTCTCTGCGGGCATCCAAGGCGTAAGCTTCTTCACTCTTCTCACCACCGCACGATCGGGCCAACATGGCTCAAATACCCAATAAATCAACCCCTTAGAGTTAATTCTTAACAATTAACCCTCTGGGGTTGATTCTTGCTTATTAACGCTCTAGGGTTGATTTATGTTCGTAATCACAGTGGACCAACGCGGAAGTCGCACACGACCCGATGGTGTCCCAGCACTGCTCACTCAGGTTAAGCGCGTAGTGCCTACCCCGCATCTTGCCTTCTCACGCACCGTTGGTGATGAAATCCAGGGCGTTGTTTCACACGCACACGAAGCCATTGCGCTCGCACGCCACATTCTTCGCGCGAGAGATTGGTACATCGGTATTGGCGTCGCCCCCATTGAGGGAGCACTACCCAAGCGATCCGCGGAAGCGAACGGACCGGCATTTGTCTACGCGCGGGAAGCCGTAGAAGACGCCAAAATCTCTAGGGGTACCGCGCCAGTGGCAGTTAGGGCGAGCAACAGCGAGGTTGCCGCACACGCCCAGGGTCTCCTTCAGCTACTCGGCCGCATATACGAGGGCCGATCACCCGCCGCATGGGAAGCAATCGACCAGCTCGTTGCACCGACCGGCTTTCCCACGGGTTTCAATCAACGCGACGTAGCACTCACGCTAAGAGTCTCACCACCAGCAGTTTCCAAACGACTGCGCGCCGCATACTTCGATGAAGAACAAGCAGTACTTCCGCTACTGCGCGCCCTTCTGGAACAACTCGACGAATCTGTGACAGGGTGAACCAATGACCATAGCTCTCTGGACAATCAGCCTGGTAGTTTCCGCTGTGCTTGGGTACTACCTCACCAAATTGGTACTCCACCTGGCGCAGAGAAAAGCCATCTCAGACCCACCATCAGGCACATGGCTCGAAAGCAAGCAGCCCGGTAACACGCAGCCAGTTGGCATACAGCCCAGCAACAGACAGCCAAACGGCACACTGGACGCCCCTTCGGATGTTCTGGCAGCTGAAGTTACCCCCGACTCCCGCGCTAGCAGCACAATAGAGCCAGCCGATTCGTCGAAAAATGAGCACGTTACCGCGAGCGAAGGACCAGATGGTCTAGCAGCGCGTAACGCGCTGCGCGGAGGCATGTGGATTGGAGTGCTTGAGCGCATCCTCATAACCGGGTTCATACTTGCCGGTCAGTTCGCAGGGGTAGCCGTGGTGGTAGCCATCAAGGGTCTGGGACGCTATCCGGAACTCAACGCGCACACTTCGGAACGATTCATCATTGGCACACTGGCCTCGCTGATGTGGGCGTGTGCCTGCGGATGGCTGGGGCTCTACGCAATTGGCACCTGGGCCTAGACTCAGCCGAGAAACGCACGAAACACGCCTGTGGGGTGGTAGCCAGAGAAAATCTGGCTACCACCCCACAGTCAGTCAAAGCACCCACAAACTAAGCTCACGAGTCCTATCGGCTCAACGGAAAACTGCCTACGCGGCTAGCTTCCGAGCCCACGCGGTTAGGAAGAACTCCCCAGCCTGATCAAAGGTGTACAGCGGATGCATCAAAACCGGATAATCGGTTTCCTGCATGTCTGACGCCGGCCGCACATCCACNNCATAGTGAACCAGCGCTGCGGGGGAGCGACCTCCAACGCCAAAAGCTCATCCATGAAGCGCTTAGCCCCTACGTCTTTGCCGGTGCGGCAGTGTTCGACGTCGGTCGCGATTATCGACGAGTCAATGCGAATGTTGGTGCGCTCACTTACCGCCGGGTCAGTTGCCAGGTCACGCAGTTCCTGGCTTACCCGTCCGTGCCACGAAATGTCATACCCTGCAGCCAAAACCTCAGCAGCGAGTGCGGCATCCAACTGCGGCCTTCGCGCAAGAAACTCCTGCGACGGCAGATCCACCAACTGTTCAAGAGACACCATGGTGCGTTTGGTGTGATCGAAAAACACGAGGTCGGCGAAGTCACGTTCGGCAATCGTCTTGAGCCTGCCGCCGAGCTCAGAAGGCACGCTCAGCTCAGGATCAATGTGCACGGTGTGGTGCGCTCCAAACCGGTACCAGGTAGCGCCCTTCTCACCAACTCCCCAAACCAGCGCTTCAGGTGAGAGCCCAGCTTCATAGAGCGGAACGGCAACATTTTGCTCTAGAACTTCATCCGAACGCCCCGTGTTAAACACGATAGGCACGCCCGCGTTGGCCAGTTCAACCAGCGATTTCAGCAGGCCAGGCTGGCTAATGGTACGAGTCACAGGCGAGGAGATTGGGCCGTCAACATCAAGCATGAGCCCGAACAGTGTGTCCTGTGTGACGCAGTATGGGGTGGGAGTTTGTGTATTCATCACGTTATAATTTAACGCACCCTCGTGAGCCTTCCTCACACTGAAGCCACCAGCAGTGAAGCATTCGCTGAACTGTTTGGCGCTGGAAGTGTGGACGTGGCATTCGCGGGCTCGTTACTTTTCAATTTCAAAAGGAAGTTCAATTCGTGGCNACCACCAACGACATTAAGAACGGCACCGTCCTCAAGCTTGACGGTCAGCTCTGGACCGTAATGGAGTTCCAGCACGTTAAGCCAGGNNCGGTAGACAAAACCTTCAACGCTGGAATCAAGATCGAAACCGCAAGCGTTGACAAGTCCGACATGCAGTACCTGTACCAGGACGGCGACGACTACGTATTCATGGACCTGAACACGTACGACCAGATCACCATCCCAGCTGCTGTTGTTGGCGATGCGTCAAACTTCCTTCTTGAATCAGGCACCGCTCAGGTTGCCACCAACGAAGGCACCGTGCTGTACATCGAGCTTCCAGCATCGATCACCACCGTTATCACCTACACCGAGCCTGGCCTCCAGGGAGACCGCTCTTCAGCTGGAACCAAGCCAGCAACCATCGAGACTGGCTTCGAAATCCAGGTTCCGCTGTTCCTCGAAACTGGAACCAAGGTCAAGGTTGACACCCGCGACGGATCCTACCTTGGACGCGTGAACGACTAAAGTGGCTGTCCGTAACAACGCTCGAACCAAGGCGCGCAAGCGTGCCATGAACGTCTTGTTCGAAGCTGAACAGCGCGACATCGCGCCACGCACCCTACTCGCTGACCGTTTGGCAGTTCCCGGCGCCGAGACTGCATTGCCTCAGTACGCTGTGGACATTGTTGAGGGGTACGCAGTTCACGGTGCACGCATTGATGAACTGTTGGAAACCTACTCCAATGGTTGGACTCTAGAACGCATGCCTGCGGTTGACCGTGCATTGCTTCGCATTGGTGTATGGGAGATCTTGTTCAATGATGACGTTCCTGATGCAGTTGCTGTTGATGAGGCCGTCGCGTTGTCTCGCGAACTCTCAACCGATGAGTCACCGTCATTTATGAACGGCTTGCTGGGGCGAATCCTTGAGGTTAAGCCCACGCTGGCTGACTGATCTTTGTTAGTCAAGAGGGCTCTTACTGGCGCATGAATTGCGCCCAGTGGGGGCCCTCTTGTTGTATGCGCATAACCTTGCACGCGCTTGGTCGTTTTAGTTCCCAGATTTTCTGTGGCGTAAGTCAATATCGTTATTCGCTAAAACCTAACCTACGGTCTCGTAAGTTACGACACCGTAGGTTAGGGTAAAAGAGTGAATAGTTCTACACGCCCATGGCACGCACACTACGCAGCAAATGTCCCCACTGAAGTGGATATCCCTGACGTGGATGTTACACAAGCACTCTGGGCCTCTGCGCAAGAGTTCCCATCCCGCGATGCGTTGGACTTCATGGGAAAGTCCATCAACTACACGCAACTCATTGCCACCATCGACCGAGCTGCAGCAGCGTTGCGTGGAATCGGTGTACGTAAAGGTGACCGCGTCGCGATTGCCCTTCCAAACTGCACCAGCCACGTGGTCGCGTTCTACGCAGTACTTAGACTCGGGGCCATTGTCGTTGAACACAACCCGCTTTACACTAAAGCCGAGTTGGTAGGCCAGCTAAACGATTGTGGCGCAAAGTTCGCTTTGTTCTGGGACAAGACCACCGTGGAGTTGGGAAGCGGTGTGGCTGACACGAAGGTTGAGCGCCTTATTACCGTGAACGCTTCAAAGGATCTGCCGCTTTCAAAGAAAATCCTGCTTCAACTCCCAGTGTCCAAGGCACGCGAAACCAAAGCAGCACTGTGCGGCAACCCAGATCCAAGCGTCACCACGTGGCACGATTTGTTGTCGCAAGCAGACCTTTCCCTGGTGCCTACCGGTCCAATGGCTCAATCAGAAGACATTGCTGTCATTCAGTACACGGGTGGCACTACTGGAACCCCAAAGGGTGCAGTGCTCACCCACCGAAACCTAGTAGCCAACACGATCCAGGGTGCCTACTGGACCGGAGCAGAGCATAACCGCGGAACAGACGTGGTCTACGGCGTGCTCCCGTTCTTCCACGCCTTCGGCCTTACTTTGTGCTTGACCTATTCACTACGTGTGGCCGCGACGGTAGTGCTATTCCCAAAGTTTGACGTTGATTCGTTCTTGGCAGCCCAAAAGAAACGTCCTGGCACGTTCTTGCCAGCCGTTCCACCCATGCTTTCCCGCCTCACTGCACGTGCAGAGGAAACAGGTGCGGATCTCTCATCGTTCAAGTTCGCAATCGCTGGGGCAATGCCGATGCCGGCCAAGACCGCAGCGGACTTCGAACGCGTCACTGGGGGACTCGCAATTGAAGGATATGGAATGACCGAGTCATCTCCAGTGGCTTTGGGCAACCCAACCAATGAGCACCGCAAACCAGGAAACCTCGGTCTTCCGTTCCCATCGACCGATGCAATGATTGTTGACCAAGACGATCACACCAAGGTTCTTCCGTTGACCGAACGAGGCGAGCTTCTCATCTCTGGTCCACAAGTGTTCTCTGGCTACTGGAACCGCCCGGAAGAAAATGCACACGTGCTGGTGGAAATTGACGGAAAGACGTGGCTGCGCACTGGTGACGTTGTAGTCATGGACGAAGACGGTTCGTTCAAGGTGGTAGACCGCATCAAAGAAATGATCATCACTGGAGGCTTCAAGGTCTTCCCATCGCAGGTAGAAGAGCGACTTCGTCTTATGCCACAAGTCGAAGACGTTGCTGTGGTTGGTGTTCCCGGAGGCGATCTTGGTGAGCGCGTTGTTGCCGCACTCATCCTCAAGGACCCAGCCAACGCCGTGAGCCTTGCCCAAGTACAAGATTGGTGCGATGAAACCTTGGCTCGGTATGCCTTGCCACGAGAGATCTACGTTGTAGACGAACTGCCTCGATCTCAGATTGGTAAAGTCTTGCGCCGTGTTGTGCGTGAACAGATCCTAGCTGGCAAATAGCCCATCCCAGTTCGCACTTCGTGTGGCCGGTTGCTTTCCAAAGCAGCCGGCCACACGTGTTTTGGGACTTGGTCACGTTAAGCGCTCCACGTGATGGCCACCACGTGGGACGACTGTCCCTGAGTGGACGCCAAGTTGTAGGGTAAAGAAGTCCACAGACATTCCTTTAAAGCCGTCCAGAGAGGCGGAGAAGGAGGCGCTACGTGACGCAGTCTTCTGCTGACCAAAGCACCCACGGACCTACGGTTCCCCCAGGGGCAACTGAGGTACTTGGAGAACAAGAGATTTCAAGGGCTCTGACGCGCATTGCGCATGAGATTCTTGAGCGAAACAAAGGTGGCGAGAACATCGTCATCATGGGAATCCCTACTCGCGGATACCCGCTGGCCCAGCGCATCGCGCAACGCCTGCAAGAGGTTGAGCCTAGCCTTTCGGCACAGGACATACTCGGCTCCCTCGACGTCACCATGTACCGCGACGATCTCCACCGCCAGCCACCACGTGCTATCGGCAACACCGATATTCCAGCACTCGGGCTAGACGGAAAGACCGTAGTTCTCGTCGATGATGTTCTCTTCTCCGGTCGCACCATTCGCGCCGCACTAGACGCACTCAAAGATGTTGGTCGTCCACGCTCAGTGCAGCTCGCTGCACTAGTAGACCGCGGACACCGTGAACTTCCCGGTCGCGCCGACTATGTAGGTAAAAATTTGCCAACCTCGCTCAGCGAACGGGTCTTGGTGCGCCTGAGCGAAACCGATTCCCTTGACGGCGTGTACATCCTGGGGGAGAACCGGTGAAACACCTACTCAACACCGGCGATTTGAGCCTCGAAGAAGCGATTTTGCTCCTCGACACCACCGCTCAGATGGCCGCAACGCAGTCGCGGGAAATTAAGAAACTCCCAACGCTTCGCGGTCGAACCGTAGTGAACCTCTTCTTTGAAGACTCCACCCGAACTCGCATCTCCTTCGAAACCGCTGCTAAGCGCCTGTCCGCTGACGTCATCAACTTTTCAGCCAAGGGTTCATCTGTGTCCAAGGGTGAGTCACTTAAGGACACCGCGCTAACCCTTTCGGCAATGGGAGCAGATGCAGTAGTCATCCGCCACCAAGCGTCTGGTGCACCACACCTGCTTGCGCACTCGGGATGGCTTGATGTTCCAGTGATCAACGCTGGCGATGGCACCCACCAGCACCCAACACAGGCGCTCCTAGACGCGTTCACACTGCGTAGGCACCTGGGCGGCGAACTCATCCCAGCAGGCTCAGCGCTTCCTTCGGTCAACAACGGCTTGGGCAAAGACCTTAGCGGTCGAAAGATCGCAATCTTTGGCGATGTTCTCCACTCCCGCGTGGCACGATCCAACGTTTTGCTACTGCACACTCTTGGTGCAGAAGTCACGCTCGTAGCTCCACCAACTCTGGTCCCAGTGGGCGCAGAGACTTGGCCCTGTGCGATCTCCTACGACCTCGACCAAGTCATCAACGACTGGCAGCCCGACGCAGTCATGATGCTCCGAGTTCAACGCGAGCGAATGAGCGGAGCTGGTGGCGGGTTCTTCCCAAGTCCGCTGGAGTACTCCAGGCTTTACGGTTTGGATGCCGCGCGTCTTGGCGCATTGCAAGACCACGCCATCGTGTTGCACCCTGGCCCAATGAACCGTGGCCTANNCCGACTCATCTCGATCGGTGATTGTGGAGCAGGTAGGAAACGGCGTGGCCACTCGCATGGCGGTGCTTTACCTGCTTCTTGCAGGCGAGACCTCCTCAAACACTTCCGAATCTTCCAAGGCAGGACTAGCGTGACCACTTCGTACCTCATCAAGAATGTCCGCCCATACGGAAATGAGCCAGTAGATCTTCTCCTAGAGGACGGCATCATTGCCAAGATTGTGCCGGCGTTCAGCGCAGATGACACCGACGCCACCGTGATCGATGGCACCGACCTCATCGCGTTGCCGGGACTTGTTGACCTTCACACGCACCTGCGTGAACCAGGCCGAGAAGACGCCGAAACGGTGCTGTCGGGAACACGAGCTGCCGCAATGGGAGGCTTCACTTCGGTCCATGCAATGGCTAACACCTCCCCAGTGCAAGACACCGCAGGTGTGGTGGAGCAAGTGTGGCGTCTAGGCCAAGAAGCCGGCTGGGTTGATGTACACCCAGTGGGTGCAGTCTCCGTAGGTTTGGAAGGTAAGCAACTCGCCGAACTGGGCGCAATGGCCAACTCCAAAGCTCAAGTCCGAGTGTTCTCGGACGACGGCAAATGCGTTGATGACCCAGTACTCATGCGCCGCGCATTGGAATACGTAAAGTCCTTTGATGGAGTGGTCGCGCAACACGCGCAAGAACCACGCCTCACCCAAGGTGCGCAAATGAACGAGGGCGTGGTCTCGTCGGAAATCGGGCTGACCGGATGGCCAGCAGTTGCCGAGGAATCCAT
>DFNY01000012.1:12436-14422 GCA_002376595.1 Jonesiaceae bacterium UBA3555
ACGACAAAGACTGCGAGTGGAACGCTGCGGCATTCGGAATGACCGGACTCGAAACTGCGCTGCCCATTGTTCACCTCACAATGGTGCAAACTGGGAAGTTGAACTGGGAAGACGTGGCCCGCGTCATGTCCTCAAACCCTGCCAAGATCGGTCGCGTGTCCGAAGGACCAACAGCTCAAGGCCGGCCACTCGCAGAGGGCGAACCAGCAAACATTGTGCTGTACAACCCGCAGCACACCATCACCGTTGACCCAGCTGCGCAAGCGACGATGTCTGACAATTCGCCATTCCAAGGGATGCAACTTCCTGGGCGAGTAGAAGCCACCTTCCTACGCGGCCGCGCCACCGTACTTCACGCACAACCAGTACCAACCATCTAAGGAGCACATCGTGCCTCGTGAACAAGCCCTCGGCATCATGGCAACCATTGCAGTCATTGTGCTCGCACTCATGTGGTGGGGATGGCGCGGCCGAAAACGACGAAGCGCGCCGCTAGTCGGTGCTCTGCCTGCGATCCCAGAGCAGCCAGGTCAGCCAACGTGCGGACCTATTGAGGGCGTGTACGTCACCAGTACCACCCACGGCGACTGGCTTGACNNAAGACCTTGGCTACCGCGCAAAATCTCACGCAACAGTCTTCTCACATGGCGTACTCTTCGAGCGCGCCGGAGCAAAAGACGTGTACATTCCTGGCGAGCAGATCACAGGTGTGACCACTGCACCAGGTATTGCTGGAAAATTCACTGGGGGAGACGGAATCATAGTTGTCTCCTGGGGTGTCGATGCAAAGTACGGCGAAACTACGGAACTTGACACCGCGTTCAGAACTGAATTTAAGAAAGACCGCGACCCTTTGGTTGCCGCGGTAAATGACATTATTGTGTCCCAATCTAAGGAGACTAAGTGACCTCCATGCACATCGTCCTCGATGCGCCAAGCGCACCAGACGCTGCGATCCTCGTGTTGGAAGACGGACGAACCTTTGTAGGTGACGCTTACGGAGCCAAAGGCACGACCTTCGGTGAGGTTGTCTTCAACACCGGTATGAGTGGGTACCAAGAAACTCTCACGGACCCTTCGTACTACAAGCAGATTGTGGTTATGACCGCTCCGCACATCGGCAACACCGGTGTAAATGACGAAGACCCAGAGTCTATGCAGATATGGGTAGCTGGATTTGTTGTGCGCGACCCTGCACCCAACCACTCGAACTGGCGTGCCGAGCGCGGACTTGATGAAGAGCTCGAAGCTCAGAACATTGTTGGAATCAGTGGAATCGATACCCGCGCACTGACTCGTCACTTGCGTGAGCGCGGTGTGATGCGCGCCGGTATCTTCTCTGGCGAGTCACTGCTCGAGAACGGTCACCCACGTCGGATCGAAGAACTGGTAAAGCAAGTGCTCGCATCGCCTTCCATGAAGGGTGCAAACCTCGCTCAGACTGTGTCCACTGACGCGGCTTACGTAATTGAGCCACTCGGTGCCTTCGAAGGCAAGGAGCCACTCAAGACCGTTGTAGCTCTAGACCTCGGCATTAAAGCCATGACACCGCAGCGCCTTGCAGAACGTGGCATGCGAGTCCACGTTATTCCTGGAAACTCAAGCATCGAAGATATCCTCGCGCTGAGCCCAGACGGCGTCTTCTTCTCCAACGGCCCAGGTGACCCATCGACTGCCACCGCAGAAGTTGCGCTGCTTCGTGAGGTTTTAGACCGCAAGATCCCTTACTTCGGAATCTGCTTCGGTAACCAGTTGCTCGGACGGGCCCTTGGTTTTGGCACCTACAAGCTCCCATACGGACACCGCGGTATCAACCAGCCGGTAATGGAGCTTTCGACCCGCAAGGTTGAAATCACTTCGCACAACCACGGCTTCGCGGTTGACGCTCCGATCGGCGAAACCGCAATGGCTCCTCACAATGACGGCGCCTACGGCCGCG
Organism: Jonesiaceae bacterium UBA3555; assembly: GCA_002376595.1. Classification (GTDB taxonomy): domain Bacteria; phylum Actinomycetota; class Actinomycetes; order Actinomycetales; family Cellulomonadaceae; genus Timonella. Next base: position 14,376 of record DFNY01000012.1, read on the forward strand.
TCATCGTGTCCCACGTTGGTTTGAACGACAACGTTGTTGAAGGTCTG
>DFNY01000012.1:14429-14750 GCA_002376595.1 Jonesiaceae bacterium UBA3555
GCAGCCCGCGCACAGACCCAGGAGAACTGATACACCATGCCACGCAGGACAGATATCCAATCCGTACTTGTCATCGGATCTGGTCCGATTGTCATTGGTCAAGCATGCGAGTTTGACTATTCGGGCACCCAGGCGTGCCGCGTGCTCAAGAGTGAGGGCTTGCGAGTAATCCTCGTGAACTCGAACCCGGCCACCATCATGACCGACCCTGAGTTCGCTGACGCTACCTACATTGAGCCAATCACTACTGAGGTCCTGACCACGATTATTGCGAAGGAACGCCCAGACGCAATCCTTCCAACTCTTGGTGGCCAGACAGCT
>DFNY01000012.1:14948-15249 GCA_002376595.1 Jonesiaceae bacterium UBA3555
TTCAGGCTTCGCCTACAACGAAGAAGAACTGCGCCGCATTGTAGGGCAGGGATTGCACTACTCGCCAACCACCGAGGTTCTCCTTGAGGAATCAATCTTGGGTTGGAAAGAGTACGAGCTGGAACTCATGCGCGACAAGAACGACAACGTTGCAGTCATTTGTTCCATTGAGAACGTTGACCCAGTTGGTGTGCACACCGGTGACTCGGTCACTGTTGCTCCAGCGTTGACTCTCACTGACCGCGAATACCAGAAGCTGCGCGACATCGGTATTGCCGTAATCCGCGAAGTTGGTGTGGAC
>DFNY01000137.1:0-2378 GCA_002376595.1 Jonesiaceae bacterium UBA3555
GGGTCGAAGCAATTCTCGCTTCCCACCTGACAAACCTGAATCAGTCGTCGGTCAGCCCCGTGTGGACCGTGCCGCCGCAGACTTACCCCTGGCGTATGGAGCAGCAGGCTATGTGGTCGTTGCACCGCATGACGCTGGATACTCGTACCAAGATATCGCCGCCTACGCACGAGGGCACCGCCCCGGAGTGTCTCTCACGCTCGCGGCTCTACATTCCACCGACATTGTTGTGTACACACCCCTCAAGGTTGGAGGGAAATTACCGTGGCAAATACTGCTCAACAGCCGCCAAATTCTAGAGATACTTCCAGGGCTGGCCTGCGCTGCCGAGGTACCAGACAGCCCACTGCGGCGTGCGGCTATAGCTAGCCACGCAGCGCCATCTGGGTATGCTCTCGTTGGATCAGCAGCAGGCTGGATCCACTGGGGAGGAACTCCCCCACAGCAACTCGACGTTGCCTACAACCGATTTCAAACCCGCCCAGGGAACAGATACATACGTTCGGTACGAAAAGACTTCTACCCCAAAGACCTTATGAAGCTGGGAGAAGCATTGCTCACCACACCTGAGCGCACGCGGACCGACCTAGCAGCCTCCTGAGGCTCCACAGACGCGACTGGCGCTAGACTTCGGTAACTTTGGACCCGGTAATGCGATACACATCAAAGACACCCTCAATGCGGCGCACCGCGTTAAGGACCGATTGCAGGTGTGAAGGTTCAGCCATTTCAAACGCAAAGCGTGAAATAGCCAAACGATCCGAAGACGTTGACACGCTGGCGGAAAGAATGTTGACGTGCGAATCCGACAAAACCCGAGTCACATCCGACAGCAACCGTGCTCGGTCAATCGCCTCGACCTGAATCTGAACCAAGAACATCGTGTTGGCGCCAGAGGTCCAGGACACATCAACCATGCGCTCGGGTTGCTGACGAAGTTGGTCAACGTTGATGCAGTCTGCTTGATGTACCGAGACGCCTTGCCCGCGGGTAATGAAGCCAACGATCTTGTCGCCTGGAACTGGCGTACAACACTTAGCTAGTTTCACCCAAATGTCATCAATTCCCTTGACCACAACGCCTGGATCACCAGTGCGAGTACGTCGTGTTGGACGACCAGGCAGAGCCACCTCAGCAAGGTCCTCTTGGTTGGCGTCCGAACCACCCATGGTTTGAACCAGTTTGGCCACTACATGGGCAGCTGAGGTGTGTCCCTCACCTACCGCAGCGTAGAGCGATGCCACATCGGGGTATCGCAGGTCGTTTGCGGTGGCCAGAATCGTTTCTTGCGTCAACAGCCGTTGGAAAGGCAAGTTCTGCTTTCGCATCGCCTTTGCAATTTGGTCCTTGCCCTGCTCAATTGCTTCTTCACGGCGTTCCTTTTGGAACCACTGACGGATCTTGTTGCGGGCGCGGCCGCTCTTCACAAAAGCGAGCCAGTCGCGTGACGGTCCGGCAGTTTGAGATTTGGAAGTCAAGATATCGACAACGTCGCCATTCTCGAGCTCTGAATCTAGCGGAACGAGTCGACCGTTGACGCGCGCACCCATGGTTCGGTGCCCTACTTCGGTGTGAACCGTGTACGCGAAGTCAACAGGTGTGGAACCGGCTGGAAGCGAATGCACGTCACCCTTAGGCGTGAACACGAATACTTCCGAACCGCCAATTTCATACCGCAGAGAGTCCAAGAACTCCGAAGGGTCAGAGGTTTCACGCTGCCAGTCAACGAGCTGCCTCAGCCACTGCATGTCGTTTGCGCCGCCCTCGAGAGCGGTAGGACCTTCCTTGTACTTCCAGTGCGCTGCTACACCGTACTCAGCACGTCGGTGCATGGCATGGGTACGAATCTGGATCTCTACAGGTTTGCCGCTCGGACCAATGACTGTGGTGTGCAGTGACTGGTACATGTTGAACTTAGGCATCGCAATATAGTCTTTGATGCGGCCAGGAACAGGGTTCCAGCGCGAGTGAATAGCACCAAGAACCGAGTAGCAGTCACCTACGGAGTCCACCAACACTCGAGTTCCAACGAGGTCATAGATGTCGGCGAACTCATGCCCGCGAACGATCATCTTTTGGTAGATGGAGTAGTAGTGCTTTGGACGCCCGGTAACAGTCGCTTTGATCTTCGCTTGCCGTAAATCGGCGATAATCTGCTCGCGTACCGTGTTGAGGTATTCCTCACGCGCCGGAGCGCGCTCTGCAACAAGGTGAACAATTTCCTCGTACACCTTTGGATACAGCGTTTGGAATGAGAGGTCCTCTAGTTCCCACTTGATGGTATTCATACCCAAGCGGTGCGCCAGCGGAGCGTAGATCTCGAGAGTCTCTCGCGCTTTCTTCGCTGCAGACGCCTGAGGTACGAACTTCCAGGTGCT
>DFNY01000137.1:2446-2679 GCA_002376595.1 Jonesiaceae bacterium UBA3555
AGAATACGGGGTGTCCTCCACCGTGTCATGCAGGAGCGCTGCCGCCAAAGTGGGGGGTGTCATGCCTAGCTCAGCAAGGATCGTCGCAACTGCAACAGGGTGAGTGATGTAGGGGTCACCGCTCTTGCGTAACTGCCCGCGGTGGGCTCGTTCAGCAGTGGCATATGCCCGTTCGATGATGGCAATGTCAGCTTTGGGGTGGTTCTTTTTCAGTGCGCTCAGCAAAGGTTCAA
>DFNY01000015.1:0-784 GCA_002376595.1 Jonesiaceae bacterium UBA3555
GAGTATCGCTGGGCTCCACCACGTTGGAGCTAACCACTTGATACGTCAAAACTTGGTCAAACACTTCGATCACAAAGGTGTCGCCCTCGGCAACCCGGTCAAGGTTGGAGAACATGGTGGCGGAAGCCAACCCGCGGTGCGCCGTAATGACCGAGTGGGTGCCAACTCCGCCCACCGGCAGCGAGGACCCTTCTAAGTGGCCGGCTCCCTTGAGCAACGTTTCATCGGAAGTGCCGTGATACACGGGAAGGTCCACCCCAATGGATTCGATTCGCAGGCGGGCCATCATCCCTGCGTCATCCACACGCAGTAACGAGTTGTAATCCAAGTCTGAAGAGGCTGTACCCGAACCGGTTGGCTTGTTGGTATTAGCTTCCAAAACCACGCCCGAACTAAGAAGACGGTTGTATTCAACAGCCTTTGCTAACTGCTGCGAAGCAGATGGCTGAACAACGGAAAGGTCATGCGTGTAGCTGGCAATGACTTTCGATTGGTTGTATTGAGACACCCATGCTGCGGCTTTGGGGTACAAGAACGCACCAACACCGCCAAGGACTAGCGCAGCGTTCACCCAAGTGAGAGCCCCAGGGCGCCACCNNGCGCGCGTATCGCGGGCATCGCCCGCACCCCCAGCCAAAGGTGACGTGGCAATGCGGCTCACGGACTCGTCGGAAAATCCGCGCTTCACACACCGCACCGCCGTGCGGTGTGGCCGAGCAGCATGTTTCATGTACCTCATCCTCAACATAGGGCAACGGTGCGGTGTGCTGGATGGAGGACCCAG
>DFNY01000015.1:981-1273 GCA_002376595.1 Jonesiaceae bacterium UBA3555
GGTCGTTGGCGCCCACCGATACGCTCAACGCGGTGAATTCCTTACCACCAGTTGGCAATACGAATCCGGCTGGAGCTGCAACTTCCTTAAGCACGTAGCAGCGCTTGGTTGAGGATGGGCCCTCGTTAGTGTCCTTCACAAACAGACCGTCAATGGAGATGGTTCCCGTAGCGTTCGACGTAACGGTTACCGCAGTACCATTTACCGTGACTTGGTCACCCACAGGGGAGGCCGAGCAAGTTGCCGCGTAAGGCGTGGTGGACTCGTAGATTTCGAAATGTGCGCCTTCAAG
>DFNY01000015.1:1411-8072 GCA_002376595.1 Jonesiaceae bacterium UBA3555
GTTGAGTCGGTGTCCGAGTACAGCTGCGCGACGTTGGCAATGGTTCCGTTTCCTACCGCGGTTACGGTAGCGCTGAATACAACTTCTACCTTCTCGCCTTGGGCGTTCGCGGTGAGCCAGTTCAGGCCTTCGTTACCAAACACAACGAATACCTTTTGGCCCTTGGTCACTACCTTGTAGAAGTCAGGGTTCACAGCCGCACCATCAACGGTTACCGAAGCAACAGCTGGGGTGGAAGGGGTCAGACGAGAATCGAGCTCGTCGAGCACCGAGAAGTAAGTGAAGTACTTGCCTGCACCCAAGGTACGAACGTCTGCGGTTACTGGGAAGGTAACTTCGGCTCCGAGCGCGTATTCGTTCTGGTCACCAATGTCCTTGATGAGTCCACCCTTGGAGTTCTTTGGGTACACGTGAACGTTGTACAGNNTCATTGGTGGCTTCTGAGCCAGTGTGGTGTGGGAACGGAATGGTGACAATGAAAGGCTGTGCCTTGTCCACAACACCGGCAGGTGTCACGGTTTCACACACCAGGTAAGCACCAACTGGAAGGTCAGAGACGGTTGCGAGGCCGTCTGAGGTGGTGGCCGCAGAGGTCTGCGAAGCACCAAGCGTCGCGCCTGGAACCGAGCATTCAGGTGCAGCAGTAACGCCGTTCAAAGCATCCCAGCCAGCATTGGTGCCTAGGTCAACGGTTTGGCCGCTGATGGCATCAATCTTGGTGACCGAGAATTGTGCCCCTGCCAGTGGCTTAGGCAAGACCGTGTTCTGCGCAGGTGAACCATCAACAGGCGATCCAGTTTGGAACTCGTGCTTGTGAATGATGATTGAACCAGTTGCGGCGGTGTCAATATCGCCATACTCGGGACCAGGATCCGCTTGTGCGCCTGTGGCAGAGAACAGCCCCAGCAGAAGCAGGCCTGCGGTGGTGAGGGCCAGTGGTTTTCCCACGTGGTTTCGCTTGAACAACGTTGCTTTCCTTTACGTAAGTGGGCCTATGAGAACCCGCGCTGTGTTGTGGTGCTTGAACTGTCTGCTCACGGCTGAGAGTTGAGTTAGTGGTTGGACCAGGAACCCGTTACTCAGATACGAGCGGACGTGGGTGGTGCATTTTCACTCACTGTTCATGGGCAGGTGAAATTGTGAGTGGTGTGTTTTCCGCGTTCTTTTTTCTCCTCCACAGGGCGGCAAATGCCCCCAGCGCACTTGCCGTGATGCCCATGACTGTGAAGGTGACCGCGCTAGATCCACCGGTAAGCGGAAGGGTGAGTGGATCTTTGAGGGTGTTCTCAAACGGTGATGTGAACTGCACGTTGAGGGAGTTCGCAGTGATTGCGAAATCCGTGACGGTGTCCAGCTTGCTGTAGCCGGCTGGAGCTGCAGTTTCGGTGAGGGTGTAGTTACCCCAACGCAGATTGCGCACGTTGAAGTAACCAGCTCGATGGTCTTGGTCGGCGTGAGAAGCGCATTGTTCAGCGGTGTCTTCCACGCAATCGTCAACCACGAGAGTTTGGGTGGCTGGTCCTTGTGGCCCAGTGATGGTCCGTTGGGAGTTGGCCAAGTGTGTTCCTTGCGGATCAGTTTTTTGCCAGGCAACCGTTCCCGGAAGTCGGGTGTTGGTGAGTTCGCAGGTCACGTGCGCGCCTGCCGAAACATCTGCAATGACGATGTTTTCGGTCTAGCTGGTGGTTGGGGTTTGGGCGCCTTGCACGGTGCATTCGAACCCTTGCGTGCGGTATCCCGGCTTTGAGGTTGCGTTCTCGCTCAGGGAGATATCAGCGTTGGCGTCGTGATCGAAGTTCTTGATCAACCAGGTCACTTTGCCGTTCACGCCGGTGGTTTGGGTTGAAACTGGTTGGCCGCCTGCTTGCGGAAGCCATAGCTGCGACGGCGCTGGCTGACCATTTCCCGTTTCGCCAGTGACCGCGGCCGTGATGTGCCACCCGGACGGAACTAAGGTTGCACCAGTCTCGTCATACTCATGCTGGGTTACGTCAACAATGGTTGGTAGGATGACAGGCGTTTGGGTGCAGTCTCCCCCTACCGTTTGGCCGGTTGGCCGCACGCAGTTATCCAACGTGAGGNNAGTAGGTGAAGGTGACGGTGTGACCTGCGGGAAGGCTGCCCGTGAACACAATGTTTTGTGCAGCAGCGTTCCACGTGGCTGAAACTGTTGGCGCAACAGAGGTACTGGACGCGTCCATTTGGACGCCCGTGATGGAACCGCCAAAGGCTGCGTCATCGAGCACGTCAGTCAGGGAGTCTGTGTAGTTCACCGACAGCGGGTTACGGCCAGTGTTTGCAAACTTCACCGTGTAGGTGACCGTGTCTCCTGGCTGCACACCGCTGGGTGACCCCGGTAGCGTGAGGTCTGGACTGACCGCTTTCTCAGCCTCAAGCAGAGGGTCAACATAGAAGGTTACGTCTGCGCAATCGGTTTCTTCGAGGCCTTCGAGTTGGCTGAGGTATCCGTTAGGAAGCTGCGCTGAAGTTCCCAGAGCTGGGCAGTTGGTGAAGGTGGCAGTTTCGCCTGGGTTTTGAGGTGCTGCACTCGCATCAACTACTACGTCCACATAGAGTTTGCAGCTTTCGGCGCCTTGGTTGAGTTTGCCGTTGGTAACCGAAATGCTGGTTGCCCCTGCAGTTGGCGTGAACGTTGCCGAGCAGTTTCCTTCAACTCGCTGGTTTGGCGTTGATGCCACTTTGAGGCCAGCTGGTAGAACGTCTGTGAAGCTCCAACCTTCTTTTGCGGAAAGGTCTGAAGTGTTCACAACGTTGAACATCAAGGTGACTGGCCCGGGCGATTTCACTGCGCCGTCTGTCGCTAGAAATTCCTTGTACAGGCTTGGGGTTGCGTCAACGAGTTGGATGTTGTCAAAGGCGAAGTCGTTTCCAAGTGCCCCTTGGGTGAAGTTGCGCAGCTCGAGGTTGACGCTTTGCATATCCACGCCACCAATGAGCTTTGCTGCGTCTGAGTAGTAGCGTCCGCCGTACACACGCTCACCTGCAAAAGGACCCCAGTACCACTGGTCTCCCGAAAGTGCCGGGTTGGTGGTTTGCCTTGGGTATCTCTGAATATCACTGGCTGGGTTGGTTGTTTGGGTGGGCGCGGTGAAGATACCTAACCGTGAATCCCTGCACGCGATGATGCGCGATCCGCTTGTTCCGGTGAGTGTGTGGTTGGTTTGCCCAGCTTGCCCCGCGCGTGTCACGAGTGTGAATTCGAGTGCGGAGTTAGCCACTTGCCCGCAGGAGAGCTCGGCTACGTCAACTGAGGCAGTGTAGAAGCGCTTTGCGCTTTGGGCTGTCGCCGTGGGAGTGACATTGATAGGTTGCGCGTTCTTGAATACAAGCGACTGCAGGCTGGTTGGGTACTGCGATACCGAGTATGCGGTAACCGCACTGTTGTTGAGTGCGGCCAAGTACTTAGTTGCTCCGGCTGAACCTGCCGTGCTGTACCCGCCCGGGTACATGATTGGGTCAGTGTTGATGTTGGTGTAGCCGGGGGCAAGCACGCCGTTGGACTTGTCTACGCCTTGATCTACTAAGCCCAGCACGTATGCGAGGCGGCGCACGTTGTTGCGGGAGAAGATTCGTTCTGCGGTAGAGCTTCCGGTGTGCGTTTCTTGGAAGTTGTTTTGTACGCCGTTGCACGCCTGTTGCTGGGCTGACGCATTTTGCCCCAGTGGCTGCCAAATGTGGGCATCGGTGCTGAGGTATGACAGCACTACACCGTTGCATTGGTTGTGGTTGAGCCAGTACGGGTCCGCGGTGTACGTCAATGCGCCATTGGTTGCGTCGTTGTTGTTGCTCAGAAATTGCGGGTAGGTGTGGGCGTTCGCCGAGATTGTCAGCACCGAGCGGGGTTTGCCTATAAGCCCTTTTTCGCCTTCGAAGTCTTCAAGGAACACCACGGTTGGGTCCAGTGGCGTTGCCGTGCTCGCTGTGATTGCGGCCGTGTTGAGCAGGCTGGCTGCGGTTGGTGCTGCGGCACTGCTTCCCGACGATTCCTGCACTTCCAGCCCCGCTGCGGCAGTGTATTGCGCGGTTTGGGAGGCTGCAGCGATGGGGGCGATGGCAGGGTTTGTTGCGTTTGTTGCAGCTGGGTTTGTTGCAGTGGCGGAGTTCAGATTCTCCGTGTTCAGGGTCTCAGTGTTCCGAGCTTCTGCGTTCAGAGCGGCGGCGCCGTCGGCAGGGACAGCGGCTAGGCTAGCGGCCAAAACGCCTACGAGTAGTGGCCCCGCAATCAAATGCGATGCCTTCTTCTTTGCCGATAGTGGGCTGTGCACGCCGCGTCCTTTCCGTACGCTCATGTGTTGCTATTAGCGCACAGTGCCGAAGCGCTGGCGCACCGTGGTGGTGGTGCGGACCGGTTTGCAAACTCTTGCAGGGTGTTTCTGCAAAAACTTTGCTCCGTGATAGTTTTCAAATCCGGTCCACCTAGATTTCTGTTGCAAGCCCCCGTTTGCAGCCCAAGACACTAGCCCCAAGGGCCCCTAGATTTCGATACCGGAAAAACTCGACGTCAAGATTTTTGTGAGTAAATTTTCGCGAGAACCGCATAAATTCACAGATTCGGATTGAAACTGAACCAGTGGGTGAAATTGAGAAAATCTCACAAGGTGAAACATTTCGTTGCGAAATTTTCGGGGCGTTTCCACCGCCCCTCGCTGCCGTTTACGAGCGTCGCGGAGTTTAATTCATGGGCTGATTCGCGTTTTTGCAAGAATTACTGAAATTGTTTCTCCAAGATCGAGCTGGCGCTTCAGCCACAAACCCTCGATAGAGTGATCACTCTTGCAGCTCCTCCATAATCCCTTACATATGGCTGTCTACGTGCAGTGTTGCCCACACTGGAACCAAGTGCGCGTGCAGTGCAAAATCGCCACGGGGCCCAATTTCCTTACATTCGTTTTTCAAAATCGACGCATACTCAAACCGAAAACCGCTAATTATCGCGGATATGAAAAATAGAATTTTGCAGACACCCAAGTGTTTTCAAAGAGAATCAATCAAAGCCGCCCATTGCTTCCAATGTGCAATTAATGAGGTCCGCTAGACGTCCAAGGATTGGACTCTCAAACCTTTGCATACTGCATACATGTGCAAGCCTTCGAATTCCTTCGGATACGGATCAGCAACCGAGTTTCCAGCCCTACAACCCACGGTGGCAGTCACTCAATGTCGCACCCAGTACATAGACTTGGAGGCGAACCACCCCCACCAGCACAGGCATAGATTCGTTGTTACTCCCCCACACACTTACCCGCCTCATCACCCGTCCAGCCAAGATGCGCCGGGGTGTTGCAGGGAAACGCAGTATTGCCCACCGAGCACAGATCGCAGGCGCGCTAGCCGGGGCCTTAGCTTTGGCAACCGGAGCAGCACCCACAGTCCCCGATGCAATCGAGTCAATGACGTCCGGCGCCAGTTTCGCCACGCTTGTAGGAACCGAGACGCAGCAGCTCAACCCCAACCCTGATGGGCCAATTACCAGCACCGTTCAGGGACAATCACGCACCTACAGCGAAGCTTCCGGAAAACTGTCAGCCCTTCCCGTCAAAGGACGAGCGCCTAAGACCGGGTACTCGCGAAGCCAATTCGGTGAAGGCTGGCCAGACCAAGACCACAACGGGTGCGACACCCGAAACGACATCCTTCGACGCGACCTCACAGCCATCAAATACAAAGCCAAAACCAAGAACTGCGTAGTTGCCCTCGGCACGTTCGCAGACAAGTACACGGCAACTACCGTGGAGTTCGTGCGTGGCCCACAATCCGCTGACGTCCAAATCGACCACGTAGTAGCGCTTCATGACGCCTGGCAAAAGGGCGCCCAGCAACTCACGCTCGCGCAACGCACTAACTTCGCCAACGACCCTCTGAACCTGAAAGCCAGCACGGCCGACGCGAACCAATCAAAAGGTGACGGCGACGCTGCAACCTGGCTCCCCGCCAACCGCGCATTCCGCTGCGAATACGTGGCCACCCAAATCGACGTCAAAGCCAAATACCGACTGTGGGTCACCACCGGTGAACGCGACGCCATGTCCCGCATCCTCTCCGGATGCACCGGAAACGTGCCGACGCTTGCACCTGTTCCGGCGCTGACCAAGGGAACACAAGACGTCGCGCCCGAAGGTTCGGGCGCGGGCACCGGTGGCGGATTGGGATCAGGTTCTAGCGGTACGGGCGGATCTGATTCTTCCAGCGGGTCCAACGCGGGCAGCGGCGCTAACCCATCCGCAGCTGACCCTGGCGTCGCCCCAGAAACCAAGACCACCTGCCCAGCTTCTGCGCCAATCAAGGGGAACCAGGGCTCACGCGGCTGGATCTACCACCTCCCCACTGGCGCTGCCTACAAGATGACCCACCCCGAACAGTGCTTTGCCACCGAAGCTGGCGCAGTTGCAGCAGGGTACAGGAAAGCCGGGCACTCATAATTCTTTGGTCGCGGGTTCTAGCCTTTGACCCAATTAGCTTCCCTAGCAAACGGCAAGTTTTCCGTGACTCGGCAAGAGATTCCATACAAAGTCACGGAACTCCTGCCCACTAATCCCGAACACCCGGACACGCCCACTCCAACCCCAACGCGCACTCAACCCAAACCCCCCCCCCCACCCAACGCACACCCACCCCACCCCCAACGAGAGTGGGCTTTTGC
>DFNY01000129.1:0-3239 GCA_002376595.1 Jonesiaceae bacterium UBA3555
GCCCGCAAACAATGGGTGAGCCTTCGTTGGACGGGACTTGAACTCAGGGTGTGCCTGAGTAGAGATGTAGTAAGGGTGTACTTCGCGTGGCAGTTCCACGTACTCAACGAGCGAACCATCTGGTGAAGTACCGGAAATCACCAGGCCAGCTTCTGTCAGTTGGTCACGGTAGGCATTGTTGAACTCGTAACGGTGACGGTGGCGTTCGGAAACCTGCGTTGTTCCGTACACAGATTCAGCTACAGAACCTGATGCAAGTACTGCATCGTAGGCGCCCAAACGNNCATCAACAAAGGCTTGCTGCTCTTCCATGGTGGCAATCACTGGGTGTTGAGTCTGTGGATCAAACTCAGAGGACGATGCCCCTTCAAGGCCTACAACGTTTCGTGCGTACTCCATCACCATGGACTGCATGCCAAGGCAGATACCCAGGGTTGGTACCTTTCCTTCACGTGCCCATTGCAGTGCGCCAATCTTGCCGTCGATTCCACGGACACCAAATCCGCCAGGAACAATGATTGCGTCAGCCCCAGCGAGAGCGTCTTGCGCACCTTCGGGAGTTTGGCAAAGGTCAGCAGCCACCCAACGAATAGAGAGCTTGGCGTTGTTTGCGAATGCTCCAGCGCGCAGCGCTTCGGTGATCGACAGGTACGCGTCAGGCAAGTCGATGTATTTTCCAACCAAGGCAACTTCTAGTTGCTGCTTTGGATTGTGGACAACATCTAGCAATGCGTCCCACTCGGTCCAGTCCACGTCATTGACGGTAAGCCCAAGGCGTGACACCACATACGAGACGAGGCCTTCTGCGTGGATAACACGTGGGATGTCGTAGATGCTTGGCGCATCCTTGCAGGTGATAACTGCTTCCTTGTCCACGTCACACATCAAGGCAATTTTGTCCTTGACCGACTGTGGAATGTCGCGGTCGGTGCGCAAAACGATTGCGTCTGGCTGAATACCAATTGACCGAAGTGCAGCAACGGAGTGTTGAGTAGGCTTCGTCTTGAGTTCACCGGATGGGCCGATGTATGGCACAAGCGATACGTGAACGAAGAAGCAATTGTCGCGGCCGAGTTCGTGTCGGACTTGGCGTGCTGACTCAAGGAATGGCTGTGACTCAATGTCACCAACGGTGCCGCCGATTTCGGTGATGATGACATCAACTTCAGGGCCGGCCTGAGCGCGCATGCGCTCTTTGATCTCGTTAGTGATGTGCGGAATAACCTGCACGGTATCACCGAGGTATTCGCCACGCCGTTCCTTGGAGATTACTCGGGAGTAAATCTGGCCAGTGGTTACGTTTGCTACCTGGCCAAGTTCAACGTCGAGGAAACGTTCGTAGTGACCGATATCTAGGTCAGTCTCTGCACCATCTTCGGTAACAAAGACTTCTCCGTGCTGGAACGGGTTCATCGTTCCAGGATCAACGTTGAGATATGGATCGAGCTTTTGCATTGTGACCTTAAGGCCACGTGAACGAAGGACTNNACAAAAATGTGTCGAGTGATCTTCGTCGACTGAGTGTCATCCATAACCGGGGTGCTGTTCGCTTCATCTACCACGGAATTTAACTTTAACAGGCTTGGACCACATTGCCACTAGTTGGACTTGAAAGTGGGTGGTGACGTTGGCCATTAGCCAAGATCACACCCACCACAGTCCCCCACATTCTGGCCAAAGTAACCGTTCCAGAAGCCCACAAACTCATCCCCCTTGCAGGCGCTTGGGCAAGAAGTAAACGGAGGGAATCGTCGGGAAACTGGCTAGTTCACATAGACGCGAAGGAGTGAGCGCTCTACATCTTCAGGCTTTGGAAGTTGCTCAGCGCGCTCTAGCGCGCGGGTTTCGAACAACTCGCGCACCTGATCATCGGTCACAATATCTTTGATGGCATTCGCCATGATTTCTGGCCGCTGCGCTGGAACCAGTAGTGCTGCATTTTCAGTGACTTCCTCTGTGCCGCCAACCATGGTTGCAACAATTGCTTTTCCGGCGCGCAGTGCTTCCTGAACAGCTACTGGCTGGCCTTCCCACACCGCCGCGTTAACCACGACATCAGCAGCTGCAAGAAGATCTGATATGTCGGTTCGCCTCCCCAGCAACCTTACTGGCGCTCCCGTGGTCGCGATCTTTTGCTGGAGGCTCTCCAATAGAGGACCATCGCCCGCAACAGCCCACACATGATCAATGTGATCTGTTTTGAGCCGCTGTGATGCCTCAATAACCGTATCCAAACCCTTTTGCGGTGCAAGGCGGGCAATGGTCAAGATGACTATTCCACCCTCCGTGTTCCCCTGCCCCAGCAGTTCTGCCCGCACGTCAGTGAGTGAGCGAGAAGTTGGAGTAAGCTGCGGTGCAGGCACGAGAGCGCGGCCTTGGGTTTTCGCGCCAAGTGCCTTCATGCGCTCAACAATGTCCATCGAGACTCCCAGCACGGCATCAGCAGTCCAGGAAACCACTCGCTCGAGAACCTGAGAAATTGCTTGGACTTTCTGTCCACCAACGGGGAGATTGTGCAACGTCACCACTAGCCGTGCCCTGGAGGACTTACTCAAGCCGAGGTGTGCAATTCCGGCTAGTGCAGCAGCGCGCAGCCCATGAGCGTGGAGCACATCGCATGACTTTGACAGCGCCCGAAGCTGCCCAACTACCTTGAAGTCTTGAGGTCTTGGACGATCCGCGATTTCTACAGTGAGGACCGGTGCGATACTTTCGAAACGGGCATTTAGAGAAGAAGGCGCGGCAATACGGACGTCAANNACTACTTTTGCGCCCAGGTATCAAAGCGCCAATGGCCTTGCGGTCCAACACGAACATGATGCCAATATAAGATACGGCGGCAACGGCGGCGCCGAGAACGCCAACTCCTACAGATTCCCACACGCTCGCCACATCCGGTGTGAGCCACATAGAAATAGAAAGCCCCAATGCTCCGGCAACAACCCCTGACAAGAGGACTCTCAACGTGGTGCCGCCAACTCCGAGAACGCAGTTAATCCCGCAACTCTTTCGCACCGCATACACGAGACCAGCGCCCGCTACGCACATACCGGCGGTTTGAGCCACCGAAAACAATGCCAGCGTCCACTCAGGCTTGCCCACAACAATTGGGAGCACCGCCAAGGTGATCGCAGTAACGATCCAGCCTGCAGCCACATATGTAACAGCGGCCTTCCCCTGATCTCTGCTGTACAGGACCCGCGACAAGTGAAGTATGAGCGAGAACCCAACGAGCCCAG
>DFNY01000129.1:3294-3419 GCA_002376595.1 Jonesiaceae bacterium UBA3555
AGCCTTTGGTGAACGTGCCAAAGAACTTCTCCATAGGCAACGCTGCGGCAACCAGAACCACTGCACCGAGCATGGAAATCGCGATAACCGTGCGGGTAGTCCGCGCAACCATTCCAGCGAATTCG
>DFNY01000129.1:3431-6364 GCA_002376595.1 Jonesiaceae bacterium UBA3555
AGTGACAATCGGAACGATCAGCACCGCATAAGGGAGCAGATAGACGGCCTGTGCTAGTCCATAGACGTTGTAGGTCTGTGGAAGCCCGTATCGGTTCGCCACCAGCATGACAACTGCGGTGGCAAGTTGTTGGGCTACAAGCGCTCCAATTCCAGCAAACGCAAGTTGTCTGGCTCTACGTGCCAAGCCATCTGGGAATCTGAAACTTGGTTTGAGCTTCAGGTCTAGGCTGAGCGCAGGAACAACCATGGTTAACGCCATTGCTGCAACGCCGGCAGTTGTACCCCAAGCCAGAACCTGCAGGGCTTGAACCGTTAGTTCCTCAATGTTTCCTTGGTTACCGTGGGCGAGCTTCCCAAACGCGAAGTAAGTTCCGATGACCACAATCGAGGAAAAAAGCGGTGCGACAGCAGGCCAGAAGAACTTCTTGTGCGCCTGAAGCACGCCACCAAACATGATGCCCACGCCATAGAGCGGAATTTGGACCGAGAACACGCGCAGGAAAAACACCGCAGTGTCTTTCAGTTCTGCAGATCCCAACCCTGCGAGTGAGATGATTTGGGGCGCGAAAATTGCCACAAGTGCAGAAAGCGGAACCAACGCCGCCACGGTCCAAGTGAGGATTGCGGAACCGATTCGACTCAAACGTTCCGAGTCGTTATGCGCGATGGCAGAGGCTAGAAGCGGAATCACAACACCCGCCAGGGCACCACCGGCTGCTACCTCAAAGAGAATATTTGGAACGGTGTTGGCGGTTGCATATGGCTGAGCAACCCCTCCTGTACCCACCCATGATGCAAGGGCAATGTTGCGTGCAAACCCAATGATCCGGCTCACCAAGGTAATCACCGAAATGAGGACAGCCGCTCCGGCAAGCGTCGACAGCTTGCCACTGAGCTTTTGGTTCACAGGTCAGTTCCGCTTTCCGACGACACGTCCGTATCGATGGTTGGTGCGGTTCCATAATTGTCGGTGGCGCTCGACGGCTTCGTTTGTGCTGGTTGCTCAGATGGGCGCCTACCCAGCATGNNAAAGCTGACCTTTTCACTCAGAAGAGTAAGGCCAACGATTCCAAAAGCGCCTAGACAGCGGACACTACGCGGAGCGCTTTGTACAAATGCAGTTCCAGCGAGAGCTCCAAGAGCATTGGCGCCGCAGTCCCCCAACATGTCTTGTTCATTGAGGTCCCTCGGCAGTGCAGCAACAGCGGAGCCCGCAATTGAACCGCCTGCACCGTTACCGGCGAGTGCCAAGATCGCACTAGGCAAAGCAAGTGCTTTGAATGCGCGTCCAGGGCGAAGATCTAGGAGGTTGATGAGGTTCGCAGATCCGGCAATGATGACTGAATCAAGAACGAAATCACCTACCGTTGTCTTCCTGCGAGCGGATCCGCTCATACCTGCAGCGATCGCNNAGGATTTTCAGTCCACCGGTGGTCAAAGTTCCCTGCGCAAGAGCACGCAAGTGCCCCTTAAGTCCCTTGGAGCGCACCGAAGTGTCTTCTGCGAGGTCGTCGTAGAGACCAAATCCTCCAGCACCTAGCACCGCCACGCACTGCGCAACACGGTGGCTAGCCTTGGAGCTACCAGCTACTAGCGAGCCAGCGGCTAAGCCTGCAGCCACGGCAGGACCTTCGAGGAGGGAAATCGTCTCACCGCGGTGGTTCGTACGATCCCACACTGCTACTGGTCCCGGCGCAGACTCGGCCAAAGCAACACGCGCTAGACGTGTNGTGCCACCCGCGATGAGAGCTGCGGCAAGGGTCCGGGTAAAAGCGCTCACGAGTCAGCTTCGCCGTCGTCTGCTTCGCCGGAAGCATCGGTCGGAGCATCGGTCTGAGCATCGGTCGGATCGGTTGCCTCAGCCTGTTCAACGGGCGTGACTTCACGCGCTGGCGGGTCTAGAGTCACAGCAGCCGGGACAAGCGCAGTCGCGCTGCTCTCAAAGCCAAAGTGACCAACCTTGCCACCGATTCCAGCTGACAAGGCCAACGGAGTGTTGACGAGCCCTACTGGTGTGTCCACGTCAGACACGGTTGCCACCATTTTGAGCATCGAGGCATTTTGGCGAATGGTAGATACGAGGTCTGTATCCACAACCTTGGAAGTTGAGACCACAACTCCTTCAGTTCCGCGGGCTGCGGCTTCCGCGATGTTCATGTAGAGGCTCGACGCTGCCCCAAAGTCGGGAGTTTCGTCGGTGTCCGAGACAGTTATGTTTGAACCATCCAAAATAATCACGGCATCAACTGGCTCAGGCGTGTATCGCACCAGTTCCACCAGTTGTGCTCCGTCCAGCACTTCCAAAGCCAACTCTGCGTTGCT
The DNA here is from genome assembly GCA_002376595.1 of Jonesiaceae bacterium UBA3555. Classification (GTDB taxonomy): domain Bacteria; phylum Actinomycetota; class Actinomycetes; order Actinomycetales; family Cellulomonadaceae; genus Timonella. The sequence continues at coordinate 5,756 of DFNY01000129.1, forward strand.
GGAGAGGTTGTCAACCGAAGTCGCCGAGGTTTGTGACAGTGAAAGTACAAGTGCCGCAGCCAGTTGCTTTTCTGGAGTCAGATCCTTCTTGTCTTCTGGCAAGAACTGAGTCAACGAGCTAGCATAGGAAACTCGTGAATTCGCCTGCTCTGGGTCCACCCAAGAATTACTGATTGCAACTCGTGCTGCGACTGTGGCACCAGCGTAGGTAACTTGNNCGACGCTGTCAAAACGCTCGTCGCTCACTTCACCCAACTGCAACACAGCAATGCGTCGGCCAACAAGTGCGTCTTTGACGAGACGTTTGGATGACGCGGTTACGTACTCTTCAAACTCTCCACGCGTGTTCTGCTCGTTTTGGAGTGCCTCACGCATCTCTTCTTTCTCCACACGCAGTGCCTCAACCTGACCGGTGAGAGAGTCCCCAATGGTCTCTTTCAGAGGACCAGCACCAAGGATGATGCCTACTGCTAGAGCGAGGAACACAGAAATCAAAGAAACGAGGTGGCACCGAAAGTCGATCACAGTTTTGGGTGCCTTCTACTGATGTTTAAAACGTTGAAATGGGGGCTAGTTCCACCAGGCAAGAGTACCCAGCCAAGACCAGAA
>DFNY01000166.1 GCA_002376595.1 Jonesiaceae bacterium UBA3555
AGGCCAAGGAACAGACCTACCCACGCGCCAGACGCGAATCCTGCGAACGCCACGCGCCCATAAGTTAGCCGTCCGGTAACACGTTCAACCATGTGGAGGTCGTGACCAACAATGGTGACCGTCTGTACTTCAAAGCCTTCGTCTGACAGTGTGTCCACTGCCTTTTGTGCTTTGAGGTAGGTCGAGTACACCGCGATCTCATTGCCACGAGGCATCGTTGGAGTCTTTGGGTATGGTCCGTTCGGTGACATGCTCATGGTTCGATCTTCGCACTAGATCGCACTGTTTTCAGCACCTATTGGCGTTTGGACTCCGGTTTTTTGCTGCTGGCGAAGAAATTGCCGTCCGGTTTATCGCTTGCGCGCACCTGCACCACGTTTGTTGCGTAACCTTGGGTATGTGAGCAGCAACGGTAACCTAATTTTCGTGGCCCAACTTGCCGGAACTCCGGTCTTTGACCCGCTAGGTGATCAAGTGGGTCGGGTGCGCGATGTAGTGGTCCTCCTAAGGCTGACCCGCGCGCCTCGGGCCGTGGGTCTGGTTGTTGAGGTGCCCGGAAAACGGCGGGAGTTCTTGCCGCTCACTCGTGTGACTCTCATTGAGTCTGGTCAGGTTGTGTCCACTGGACTGCTGAACATGCGACGGTTTGAGCAACGCGCCACTGAGACTCTCGCCGTTGGAGAACTTCTTGACCGCGTGGTCCAGCTGAAGGATGGTTCGGGCGAAGCCACAATCGAAGACCTGGCAATTGAGCAGATGCGCAATGGCGATTGGGAGGTCACTCGTTTGTTTGTCCGGCGCGTTGATCCAAAGTCAAGCGGCTTGCGTCTGCGGCGGCGTGGACACACCATGACCGTCGACATTGATGCGGTCAACACTCTTGCGTACACAGCTGAGGCGGAGGGAGCAGCTTCGCTTTTGGCAGCGTACGGCGACCTCAAGCCCGCTGACTTGGCCGATGCCCTCCATGCTCTCGGTGAGGGGCGAAGGGTTGAAGTGGCGATCGCTTTGGATAATGACCGGCTTGCTGACGTCCTTGAGGAGCTTCCCGAGGATGACCAGGTTGCAATTCTTCAGTCGCTGGATACCGACCGTGCGGCAGATGTTCTAGAAGTGATGCAACCAGACGATGCAGCCGACCTCCTCCATGAATTGCCTGAGCAGCAGGCTGCTGAACTACTTGAAGCAATGGAGCCTGAGGAAGCTGAAGATGTTCGCCGCCTCTTGGCCTATGACGAGAACACTGCCGGTGGAATGATGACTACCGAGCCGGTGATTCTGGCTCCAGAGACGTCAATTGCCCAAGCACTAGCGCACATTCGCCGTGCGGATTTGTCTCCCTCTTTGGCTTCCACCGTGTACATTGCCCGGCAGCCGTTAGAAACTCCCACCGGCCGATTCTTGGGTACGGTCCATTTCCAACGGATGCTGCGTGAGCCACCGCATGCGTCAATTGGTTCGATATTGGATTCTCAGTCAGAGTCGGTGTCAGCGAATTCGTCTTTGGCACACGTTGCGCGTTCGCTTGCTACCTACAACTTGCTGTCCCTTCCCGTTCTGGATTCGGATAGGCGTCTGCTTGGTGTGGTGTCAGTGGATGACGTCCTAGACCACATGCTCCCCGAAGACTGGCGCGAGCATTCGGACCGAGATCCTGAACCCGAAAACAAGACAAAGCAGGTGTCACCTGGCCGCCTAAAGCAAGGAGGGGAATAACGTGGCACAGCGTCTAGATACGCCCAAAGAATCGAAGCGTCGCGTGTGGTTCCCCCGACGCAACAAAAATGAGGACTCGTTTGGGGAAAGCGCTGAAGGTATCGCGCGTTTCATGGGGACTCCAAAGTTCATTGTGTGGATGACTGTTTTTTGCTTGTTGTGGCTGGCTTGGAATGCTTTTGGTCCGGCCGATTTACGCTTTGACAAGGCAGCCAATGGCTTTACGGCATTGACGCTTATGCTGTCGTTGCAAGCGTCTTACTCGGCGCCTTTGATCTTGTTGGCGCAGAACCGGCAGGCAGACCGTGACCGTGTTTCGGCTTCGCAGGATAGGGACCGTGCAGAGCGAAATCTAGCTGACACCGAGTATTTGGCTCGGGAAATGGCGGCCCTTCGAATTGCGCTGGGCGAAGTCGCCACTCGTGACTTTGTACGCAGCGAGTTGCGTAACTTGCTAGAGGATCTTGAACGAGAACGTGAGGATGACTCAGACTCCAAGTCAGAGTCGTGAGTAAGAACTCATAACGGGTGGGGCTTGCGTCCCACACGTTACCTTTTTGTGGCGCGAACATGCCTGACGCTCTGCTGCGATGTGCGGATAGTGGATCGCGCAGTTTGCTTGCCTCGATAGACTGGACCATATGCTCAACCCTTCTGATATCAGCGCCCTTGAATCGGCGGTAACCGTTGCTCTGGGCAAGGTTATTGATCCTGAGATTCGTAAGCCCATCACCGAACTCAAGATGGTGCGGAGCGTGCAGGTCACGTCCGACGATTCGGGCACCACAGCGCGCATTGGCATTGACCTCACTACGAGCGGCTGCCCGATGCGGGACACCATTGTGGACCGCGTGAAAACAGCGGTTGGTAGCGTGGCTGGCATCGATGCGGTGGCCGTTGAATTGGGCGCGATGGATGCCGCTCAGCGTGAAGAGCTGCGTGTCATGCTGCGTGGTTCGGCTACGCCGGTAATCCCGTTTACGCAGCCGGGCAACCTGACCAAGATTATTGCGATTGGCTCTGGTAAGGGCGGTGTTGGCAAGTCCACTGTGACGGCTAACTTGGCTGCCGCGATGGCTAAGAACGGTATCAAGGTTGGTGTCATTGACGCCGACATCTATGGTTTCTCAATCCCGAGACTGTTGGGGGTGACGGGGCAGCCTACGCGCGTTGACTCCATGCTGCTTCTTCCGATTGCGCATGAGGTAAAGGTCGTTTCTATTGGCATGTTTGTGCCTGCTGGCCAGCCGGTTGTGTGGCGTGGACCAATGTTGCACCGTGCGCTGGAGCAGTTCCTCACGGACGTGTACTGGGGCGATTTGGATGTGCTCCTCTTGGATCTCCCCCCTGGTACTGGCGACATCGCTATTTCGGTTGCTCAGCTGCTTCCAAACTCGGAAATCCTGACAGTGACTACACCTCAGGCTGCTGCAGCGGAGGTAGCTGAACGATCAGGTTCAATCGCTTTGCAAACCAATCAAGGTTTGATTGGCGTGGTTGAGAATATGGCGTGGCTGGAACAACCAGATGGTAGCCGTTTGGAGATCTTTGGTTCCGGTGGTGGCGCGTCTGTTGCGGCTTCGCTGTCCCGCATGACGGGGACGTCGGTGGAGCTGCTTGGCCAAATTCCGCTCGATGTCGACCTTCGCGCCGATGGCGATGACGGCGTACCTACCGTCATTGCACACCCTGATTCTCCAGCTGCTATTGCGCTTACTGAAGTCGCCCTCAACCTCGCGCACCGCGAGCGCGGGCTGGCTGGTATGCGTCTCAATATCTCTGTGGTCTAGTTTTGTGCGGCGCGCCTGCGCCGGCTTCACGACGAGGGGGCTGGTAGGTACCGT
>DFNY01000170.1:0-246 GCA_002376595.1 Jonesiaceae bacterium UBA3555
AAGCTTCCTGACTCACAATGCGTCAGAAAGTGCAGCACTTGCGGGTTTTGCCCGTCTCTTTTTCGAGATGCTTGCGACAGCATGTATCACAGTGAGCCTAGCTACCGCCTTTGACGAGTGGTGGCTTGTGGTTACCTTGTCCGTAGTTGTCTCCACCATCATTTCTCTGGTTTTGGTCAGAATCTCTCCACGCACCATAGGGCGCCACAATCCTGCGCAAGTTCTCGGAGGCTTGTCGGGGCTGCT
>DFNY01000170.1:429-3724 GCA_002376595.1 Jonesiaceae bacterium UBA3555
TCCGCTGCATAAGGCCCAGAATCTCTTTGTACGGTCCGGGTTCTCCAGAGTCCCTGTTGTGGGGGAGTCCAGTGACGAAGTACTGGGTGTCCTGTTTTTCAAGGATGCCGCACGCGTTCTGCTAAACAGTCACGACCCTGATTCCAAGACGGTTGCGGATGTCATGCGCACTATTCAGTTCTACCCAGAANNTGAGGACATCCTGGAAGAAATCGTTGGTGAACTCGTTGATGAACACGACAATGAGACCCCTGGCATCACAAAGATTTCTGAGAACGCATATCGAGTTCCGGCTCGCCTCCCTCTAGACGAACTAGGGGCGTTGTTCAACCGCGAGCTCGATGACCCTGACGTTGATACTGTTGCCGGCTTGCTGTCCAAGCTCATCGGTCGAGTTCCGCTGGCACGATCAAGTGCTGTCACGCAAGGAATCAGGCTCTCTGCCCACGAGTTCGGCGGGCGCCGAAAGCAGTTATCTTCGGTAATAGCAGAACTCATTGAAGACGAATCGCCAGCTACGAGTGGCGAGGCAAGTTCCAGTAACACACAAGGAGCGGGAGACACCCCGCCAGATCCGCGCGAGACGGCTCGCGCACAGCACGAGGAGAAATTGCCATGACAAAGCAACCCAAGGCGGAGACCGAACACCGATCAGGTTTTGCCTGCTTGGTAGGCCGACCCAACGCCGGAAAGTCAACCCTGACCAACGCCCTTGTGGGGCAAAAAGTCGCAATTGCATCAAACAAGCCGCAGACAACTCGCCACACCATCCGCGGTATCGTTCACCGCGAAGACGCACAGCTCATTTTGGTTGACACGCCAGGTCTCCACAGGCCTCGCACCCTGCTGGGGGAACGCCTCAACGACCTTGTGAAGTCCACTTTGTCTGAAGTTGACGTGATTGCATTTTGCCTTCCTGCAGACCAGAAGATCGGTCCCGGTGACCGCTACATTGCAGCCGAACTAGCCAAACTCAACGAAAAGCGGATGCGCACGCCTATTGTGGCGGTTGTGACCAAAGCTGACTTGGTGGACCGCCAACGTATGACTGAACACCTCCTTGACGTTACGCAGCTGGGTGAATTTGCCGATATCGTTCCGGTCTCCGCCAAGGGCGGTTACCAGGTGGACACTCTGAGTGATGTTTTGGTTTCTCACCTGCCAGAAGGTGGGGAGTTCTACCTAGATGGCGAACTCACAGACGAGCCAGAATCAGTGATGATTGCAGAGCTCATTCGAGAGGCTGCACTCGAGGGTGTGCGCGACGAACTTCCACACTCACTGGCAGTCGTCGTAGACGAGATAAACGAGCGAGAAACCAAGAAAAACGGGCTTCCCATGATGGACGTCCACGTCTCGCTATACGTGGNNGCGGCAGGTTGGTTCACAGTCCAGAACTGGTATCGAAGCGCTACTTGGCGCTCGCGTGTACCTTGACCTGCGCGTTAAAGTTGCAAAAGACTGGCAACGAGACCCCAAACTTTTGCAACGACTTGGTTTCTAGTTTTGAGTTCGTGCACCACCATGGTGCCGCCAACTGGTAGCACCTATCCCAAGCCCACGCTGGAGGAGAACCACGATGACGTCACCCGCAACCTCGCAGGATGTCTCACAGAATCAAGGAACTACCCTTGCGCAACGATTTAGTGGCATAACGCAGGGAGATTACGTGCGCGATGCACTCGCGGCGATTCTCTTACTCGTGTCACTGAGCATGCCAACAACACCTGGCCCCAACGGAGAGTACACAAAGGATGGACTCTACGTCCTAGCCGTGGTGTTCGCTCTGGTAGCCCTGGTATTCCCGTACGTCTCCCGATTCGGGCTGCTCCCTAAGTCTTGGACAGTGGCCAAGACCCGAGCCGCACGAATCATCCTCGTCCTCCCTCTCGTCGCGCTGTACCTGTGGCTCGCAGTCATCAACCACTTCGTGGCTGACGTACCAGACCTAGGCGTAGGTATTGCCTTCGCATTTGGTGGAGCAGGCGCTGCTTTGGCCGCGCAAGCACGCACCAGCGAACTTGGGCCACAAGCAGCCGACAAACAAGCGATCTCAACTGCACGTCTGACCGCTCAGATCTTGGCATTCGCCATCGTAGCGGGGTCTGTAGGGACGCTCATTTACAGCCTAGTCAAGAGCGATGCACCGCTTCGTCCAAGCCTCGTTATGGCGCTACTCATCATTGCGAATGGTGCGGTTCTGGCGGGTCCTGCACTGGCAACAATCTTCAAGAACACCGCAGCGTGGAGGGCACTTTCCATTGGTTTGGGCATCTCATTCTTGGCAATCTTGTATTTTGCAGGACGCGGTGGATCAAGCCTGATCGCCACCTTCGAGGCTTTCAAGCCAATTGCTGAAATCTCTAACGTTCCAGTGTCGTTCGGTGTTGGGAAGGGTTTGTTCCTGTTCCCAGCATTTGCAGCCGTTGTGAGTGCTCCAGCATTTGCCCGAGGCGCCACGCGGAACACAGAGCTTGAAGAACGTCTAGACCTTGCAGCTATCACTATGCGAGTCCTCGCACTCGTATGTGCCTCGTTCGCAGTAACCCACCTCGCATGGGGAATACTTGTCGAAAAGGCTGTACTAGACCTCTACCCGGGAAACTTCCGTGTGGAGAGCATTGTTGCTGGACTGCTTGCTGTCGCGCTCGTCTTCGTCGCGCTCGCGGCTCTTCGATCGTTCAACAAGAACCCCTCGGGCGCTCGCCCAGCGGTCAGCTTGGCCTTGGTAGTGTCCGTCATCATCGGGGCTGTCCTAATTGCGGTCAACCCATTTGGCGGAACGACAATTGGTCAACTGCTCCTAGTTCTTGCGATTCCAGCCATCGGCGCGTACGCCCTTATCGGCAACAAGGCCTCTCGCGCATTCTTTGCGCAATCCGCTGCACGCAGGCCAGCACCGGATGTTCGTTCGTACCAATGGACACAGCAACAACGTCCAGTAATCAACGCAGCTAAGTCCTCTGCAACTTCAGCAGTCTCAGCACATACTGGAGCCACCGCGGTCACTGACACCGCTGGAGCAGCAGGACTAACCGCTGACACTGTTGCGACAGCTAACTCGACTCGTTCCACTCACAGCGCCGCAACCGGGGCTGTCGCAAGCACTTCGTCGTTTGAGCCAACCGCCTCTGCAAGCGTTTCCGAATCAGAAGCCCGTACAGAAGGTGAAACTGCTGTCCTCGCGCAGGACTCCACGGGTGAACAATCAGCCGTGACTGCTCCGGTTGCGGTCAGCGAAAATGCCGAGGACATTCCGGACGAATCTACCGTAGCGAAGGTCAGTGCGGCATCA
>DFNY01000170.1:3783-5294 GCA_002376595.1 Jonesiaceae bacterium UBA3555
GAACCCGTCCACATACCCGGCCCTTGTCGAATGGTTGGGTCAACTTGGTGACCCCGCTGTAGATGCTGCGTTAGGGCGTCGTTCCCAGTAACGCACGCAGGACAAAAACTAACAAAAGACGCGAGGCTCATGAAGGGCCTCGCGTCTTTGTCTGTGGATAAAGGTTAGGGCGAGCGCGGACTGTTGGTTATTGTAGGAGCGTTGTACTTCCGGCAATCCGGCAAAAACTTGCGCGGTGCACGCCACGTCGCTCCTAAACTCCCTTGATGAGCACGTGAAAGCCCGGCATTCCTTAGGGGGCAAAGTGACAGATCCAAATACCTACACAGCTGCGCAAGCGGCCAACCCTNNTTGAAGACCTGTGGACAATAGCTCAAAGCCGTCCAGATTTGCGTGAAGCTGTAGCTCTAAATCCACAAGCAAGTGTTGAACTTAAAGAGTGGATCCTCTCGAACACAACTCCTGCGGGCGCTACAGGAACTTCAGACACAGTCCCCACAAGCACCACTAGTCCTGTCCCAGCGCCACCGCAGTCTGAACCTGGGGTTGACGGATCGGCTGCGGCAGAACTGCCCGCACAGCCTAAATCGTCGTACGCGGCTCCCGCTCAGCCCGACCAGGCATTCCAAACGGTAGTTGCCGCGGACCAACTCGGTGCGTACGCAGAATCGACGCCCGGCAACCTTCAGTACTCGGCCGAAAACGAGCCGGCTACCAAGAAGTCCGCAAAGAAGTGGATCCTCATTGGCCTCATTGCAGCGCTGATCATTGCGGGTGTCGCTATTGCGCTGAACGCCTTCGTGTTTTCGAAACTTTCAGGGTCAAAAACCCCCGAAGCTGCGGTTACAAAACTCTTTGAGTCGCTAGAGAAACAAGACATGGTTGCTGTGTACGGTAGCGTAACGCCGTCGGAAATCGATCTTGCTCAAGACTCGTACGCCCAATTCAGCAAGCACTTCGAGGGCGATCCTCTAGGCCAGAACCCACAAGACTTCCTAGTAGACGCTCTCAAGGCCTACTCCTAGGACTTCGAGGGAGTGGAGTTGTCAGTGGAGAACATTGACGCCAACACTGCCAGAGTGCAACTCACCCAAGGAACCATCAAGATCGATGGTGACGCCCAGAAGTTCTCAGAAGTCATCAATGATGCGCTGACCGGAATCAAGGACACGGGCTTGGGTGAGGTGCTCAATGACGCTGGAGTGTCTTGGCCAACACAAGATGAGCTGAAGGAAGAAATCGAGTCCTCATTCAAAGAAACGTTCCCTGCGACGGTCAATGCAAGCGACCTGGTCATCCCAGTGCAAGACCTCGGTTCACTGGATCTGTACTCGCTAGAAGAAGACTTCGACATGGATTCAGAGGACTCCGGAGAAACAGTTCCCTTCACGTTCATTGTCACTAAGGAAGACAAAGGCTGGTATGTGAGCCCAGTGCGCACCCTGGTTGATGTTTCCGCAGCAACAAGCGGTGAAAAGATCGACTTCAGTGCACCAGTTCAAGCGTCTGGC
>DFNY01000115.1:0-1871 GCA_002376595.1 Jonesiaceae bacterium UBA3555
ACGTGGGACGGGCTCTGTTCCGCGCAAGAGCACTCCAATGCAATCTTCTGTCAAGGTGTAGGTGGCGCCCCGAAACGCCTGTACCAACGATTGCGTTGAGACAGATGCGATTATTAGCAGCCCCATGCTTAGTGCGCAGTCAACCAGTGTGCTGGCTTCAATGGCAAACGATCGTTCGAGGGTATCTAGATCCTCAATGATGAGGGTCTTGGCACTGCGCTCACACCGCTCCAGATGGTGTGTAAGTTGTGCTCTGTCCTTGATGGACTTTCCTGGAATGGTTAGGGGCGACTCGCATTCTGCTGCCAACTTATGCATCAAGGTGCCTACCCCGCTGTTCCGTGGACCGCTAATAACAACTGGGCGGTTCCCAAGGAGCNNCCAACGGTTACTTCGGTTGCCTTCAGCGGTTGGGCAAACCTGAGAGATTCAAAGCGGATGTTGCACTTGTGAGGGGACGTTGGGTCGCTAGCGGCTACAGTGTCGATCACCTGTATAGGGCCTTCGCCAAAGGGACCGTAGAGAAATCCTCGTCCAACGTCTGTCCCTAGTGGAGGGATTTTTCTCAACCCACCAAGTTCTCTGTCTGTTTCAGCATTTCCAGTTCCCAAAACGAGGCGAATTGGGAAGAGGGCTGACAGCGGGTGCGGTGCAGTCTTGTTTGAGGTTATGACGAAAGTGATTCCCAAGCGGCCGGCATCACGGATAAGTGACTGGAACAAGGAAGTAGCTTCTCCGCGACCAAAGTTCTCAATGGATTCATTGAAAGGNNAATGATCACTTGCTGCCGTGATCCACACGGGACAGTCTCTGCGGTTTTCTTGTCGACGATCAGTCTGTGCGGGGAGGTTTGGTCGCGTGAGTCCGTGGTTTGGTTGGGTCCTACAGGCACAGATCCATTTGGCAGCTCATCAGGATGCGATCCCGATTCAGAGCGAGCTTGTGCGGGGATGTCGCTTTGGTGTGGGCCTGCGGCAACAGCGGCCTTGATCTGCGCCAGCAGACTGAAGATTGCATGTGGGTTATTCGGATCTATAAGTGAACACATCACGTGGCTGTATCCGCTCATAGGTGGTGGCCCAATCCAATGCACGTCTGCGCCAGATTCGCGCCACGAGCGAGCGATCGCAAGTGCAGCGGTGCTCTTTCCTCTGCTGGGGGTACCTGAGATAAACACATTCGATTGGCATCTCTGCGATCCGAGCCAGCTGAGTTGTGGTGTCCGTTCGAGAGCCGCGCAGGCCCAGCTACTGGGTAGGTAGGTAGGAATGNNACTTGCGGGAGCGGCTGTGCCCACATACGCGGCACCTGCGGTGTGTTGGTATCAAGTACCTTGCTTAGGGGCGCGGTACTTCTTTGTTCTGTGTGTTGGGTGGGGAGCTGGTTCCACTCACCCGAGAAACTGACCTGTGCAAGCGTGGAGTTCTTGGCTGCAATATAGTACGACTGCACGGTACGAACGGGTTCTGTGCCACGAGTGAAACATAGTCTGCCTGGATATTTGGCTGAGATCTTTGCGGCCTCGTCAGTTTCAAGCACGTCAAGAGAGTCGCGCGCATCAGAGACCCGAAGTGCAATGCGTAGAGAGACATTCGCCTTTATGTCTGCGCTGATGGCACCGCTTGGGCGTTGCGTGGCTAGCACCAAGTGGATGCCTAGAGAACGGCCCTGTGCGGCCACCCGAATCAGCTGGTCTAAAGCCTGAGGGTGATGATCTGCAAGGGCGCGGAACTCATCAACCACTATGACGATTCGAGGTAGGTGCGGGGAACTTGTTGAGTTGAACTGCTCAATTGAGTTCGCTTTGGTTTCTGAGAAGAGTTGTTCTCGCTGATGTAACTCGTGCTGGATGCTGGCAAGTGCTCTTGTAA
>DFNY01000115.1:2041-2327 GCA_002376595.1 Jonesiaceae bacterium UBA3555
ATAGGGAACAACAAACTTTCCGATTCTGGTTCGTTCCAGGATTTCGGGAACTCTTGATAGAACGGCAAGGTACTGAAGCGCGCGAGGTGAGGAAGGGCCCCTGTCGTAGTGAACCGGTCAGACATCACGACCCACTTGCCAAAACGTTCGACACTTGTCGAATATTGCGACCGCGTGAGCGGGTCCTTGAAGTCGCTGGCATCGTGAGTGGCAGCGTCCCCGGCGACTACGAGGGCACCTGCAGTAGGACTCGAACATTCATTTTCAGTAGTTGAGAGGGATGAGG
>DFNY01000115.1:2357-18168 GCA_002376595.1 Jonesiaceae bacterium UBA3555
GTGTTTGGATCGACATGCGTTGGTGGTAATCCTTGGGAACTGTCTAGTGCCGTGAGTTGATCTTCTTGAAACTGCCGATCCTCGATTTCTCCATGCCCAGTAAGTGACAAGAACCCGGAATCCAACCAGCGACTCCAGCGCCAGTACTCCTTCGAATGGTCGTTGATGTGAACGTGTAGGGCAGGTAGTTCATGAGCGCATCCGCCTAAGGGAGCAAGGATTTTCAAGAGTTTATGGAATGTCACCCACCGCAACACCAGAACGATTGCTTGATCACGCGAGATGTCTAGAGACGGACCTCGGTCTCGCTCCATGCGTTCCATGTTGAAAGTGCATTGGGGACTGAACTCTTGGTGCCCGTTACCGCGCGCTGCACCGGCAGAGTTTGCAAACTCCTTCGAATCAGCCNNCCGCCGAGACTAACTGTGTGAGACGTTCATTTCCGCGACCCATGCTCACACTGCCGTGGTGGGGTAGCAGATGCGGACGGTAGAGATTCTGGCGAACTAGCTCGAGCAACACCACATGGTGAGCGGCAAGTCGATGCTGGGCCAATTGCATGGAAGCGTCTTGGGGGACATCGGCAATGTGCCGGGCCGCGCTGGAAATGGCATCGTGATGGTCCGGAGAAGCTAGATCGTCAGCTAATCGCTTGATGCTTGTGACCCAACTAGGAAGTGGGGAACCGAGCACATCCCGGTTGAGTGCGGTGGGAGTGGAAGTTGAACCTTGTGTCTTGGTGGTGAGTGCTTGGACTACGGCCATAAGCGGGCCAGCGAGCCCGAAGAGGAGAAACGAAGGTTGCCGCAATACCCATGCAATCAGCGCACTCATGGTCAGAGGAATCATCACTGTTGCAAGAATCGATCCAAGGTTGCGCTTCGGGGAGGGTGTGGCTACAAGGTCCATGGAAGGCGCTCGCAGAACACGTGTGAGTGAGCCTAGTGCCAGTGGGGACCTTATTTCATACCACTGGTTGAGTGCGCTGGAGAAGAGGATATCTCCGTCTCGCCACAGTGGTGCGAGTGCTTGTGAGGTGGGTCCGTGGCCCGTAATTCGGGCGCATTTCCATGCCAGTCGCGCCCTCACTGTACGAAGACCGGCGCCATACCTACTCCATGAACTGTCTGGGTTTCGAGGCCACAACTTGANNCACCAGAAACGTACGATCGATGGTCACAACCTGCGCCGTCGCCCGTTTGGCGCGAGGCGCCAATTTTCTCTCACCCTGAGCATCCCAAGTTCGTGAAGGTACGCCACTCAGTGGTATCCACCTGCTAGAGCTTGGCTGTTTGTGCAGGACGTATACATGTGGATGTTCAAGAACAGAAAGGTCTTGTTGTTGTACTTGTGTGCTGGGCAAATTCTGAAGGGAACTTGGCCGAGCTAGGGCGGGGGCTCCGTCGCTCCTTGTCTCACCGTTCGGGGTTTGCAGCGGTGCAAGGACAGCCCCGGGCACGAGCGGGGGCTCACCCACTAGAGTGTGCTCTGGGACAGGCATTGAGTTGCACCGGATATTCCTAAGAAAGGCAGCATCAACTCCAAGGAGCCTGCGCAATGGTTCTCGAACTTCTGCGAAAGGAACACCTACGGGTATTTCTACGTCTCCGAAAGGTGGAACCGAAAAGGTCGTTGTCGGTTTCCCATTGAGTTGCCTTGAATGAGGTTCCCGAGCAGGGACGGAACTGACTTTCATAGGAGAGATCGTTGCAGAACCCTTAATAAGGCAGGTGCGAAAGTCCGACGCAACCGTGATGCCTGTGCACACGGATAACTCGCGCAGTTGTGGATACCAACAAAGCTAGCCCACAGTCTGCCTACTAACAGTCCCCTCAGCAGATCCCAACCCAGCCACACCATCATCTGCCCAACAACCGTCTACCCAATCACCGATCAACTCAGCGTGAGCCGACAACCCCTCTCAATGTCTCGTCGGAAAGCGAAAGGAGGGGACACACCGAAGCGCGTCCCCTCCTTTTCAGGTCACATTAGTCCACAGCTAACGCCTCAACTGGCGATGTGCGTGCAGCCGAGCGACCAGGGAGGATCGAAGCAAGTAGCCCTGCTCCGAGCGCCACGACGAAAATCAGCGCGATGTCGAGCCATCGAACGGTGAACACAAGAGTTCCGAATCCGCCGAGCAGAATCTGCGTTCCGAGGTACGCATAGATTGCACCCAACAGCACTCCAACCAGTGCACCGATACCTGCAATGAGCATTACCTCAAAAGCCAAGGAAGAGCGCAACTGGCGTTTGCTCATACCCACTGCACGAAGCGTAGCGTTCTCGCGCCGGCGTTCAATGATCGACAACGACAAGGTGTTTGCCACACCAATGAGGGCGATCAGAACTGCTACACCGAGCAGCCCAACCAAGACGAGGAGCATGACGTCGATGATCTGCTCGAACGAAATGCGCTCCGCCGCTGCTCCAGAGATCTGGACGTTGTCTTCACCGAGCACATCACGAATTTCATCGATGATCGATTTTGCGTCCTTGATATCGGTGACCTTGATGAACATCATTCCCGGAGTCACCGTCGACTTATCTAGACCAAGGGAGTCGACGATCCGATCGAAGGTGGCGCTGGTGAGAATTGCACCGTCCAAGCCGGCACTATCGCCTGCAGTGAGCGTAATTACGCTATCGGTACCAATCTTGTCAGATAGCGATTCTGGGGTGTCTTCATCCGAAGGAGCGTAGAAATATCCGCTCTGTCCCTTCTCAACGTCTGACCAGTACGCACGAAGGAACGAATCATCCGTCAGAGATTCAAGGATGCTTGGATCGCGAACGACGTTCGTAAGCTCTTGCGAGGCTCGGTACATCCTGCCAGATTGCAGGTATCCATACTCCAGCATTTGATCCGATGCGAAACCTGCGTCGACAGTGTCGAGAGTTGCGGATTCTTCCACACCCTCCACTTGGTTAATCGCATTGACTGCCTCGGGCGTGAAGCCCTTGGAGTCGAAGTTCTGGACCACAATATCGATTGGGAACTGGGCATTCAGTTCATTGTTCATGGTGGATCGAGCCGAAGATGCGCCAATGGAGAGCATCGAAACCAGAGTGACACCAATGAACAGGGCAGTAGAGGTCGAAGCTGTTCGCCGGGGGTTGCGAATGGTGTTGGATGCAGCGAGTTGGGCTGCAGCGCCAAACCTCTTGAACCCTGAACCCACTGCGGAAACCACCGCAGGGACCCACAAAACGGACGAAACTATCAGGCCTACGAAGCTCAGAGCTCCGCCAAGAATCCCTACAGCCAAAGCGATATTCAGGTCGCTATCTCGTACTGAGAACGCATAGACAAATAGCGCCGCACCGCTCAGAACCATCAGAAGCGCGATGGTCAAGCGTACTTTGCCTGCCCTACTGCGCACTTCGGAGTCGCCTTCCTGAGGACGCAAAGCTGCCAACGGCGAGACCCTGGTGGCAATGCGGGCAGGAACGAGGGACGCCAACACAGTGACGACTGTTCCAGCAACTAGAGGAACCCAAATAGCTGCCGGAGTGATGGAAACGGCTGTTGGGATGGACTGCGTGAGGTTTAGGCCAGCTACCACCCACAAGATGGTTTGAACCAGCAGGACTCCACTCAAGATTCCAGCTACCGAAGAGGCAACGCCAAGGATCAGCGCTTCTGTCAGAACGGACCGTTTGATCTGTTTCTTGTCAGCACCAACACAGCGCAGTAGCGCCAGCGTGTGCGCCCGTTGAGCTACCAACACCTGGAACGTGTTGGAGATAACCAACGAAGCTACGATCAAAGCGAGTGCAGCGAAGGCAAGGACCATGTAGGTCAAGATTCGCGCTTCACCAGAAATCTGCTGCAACTGAGTCTCAGCTGCTTGTGCCGTGGTTTGGACTGGACGCTCTCCAACCAAGGAACTGATGGAGTCACGAACGGAATCCTTCTCAGCATTTGTCGCCTTTGCGTTCAGCCCAAGAATCACGGTCTCGGACTCGAATACTGCGCCGGTGGACGAAGCGGCTGGGTCTGCGTACGCGGCCATGCCGTCCAGCGTGAAGACAGCTACACCAGCCGTATTCGAGAATGCCTCACGTGGGTCAGTTACCAGTCCAGAAATGGTGAAGGAGTGTTGCTTGGGTGACTCCGTGGTGAAGCTGGTAGGGGACACACTGATCTCATCGCCAATCTTCACCTCCATGCGTTCAGCGAGTTTGACGGGGATAGCAACTTCGGAGTCTGAAAGCGGAGCAGAACCTTCTGAAACCAGCACAGGCTGCAGCGACTGTGACTTACCCAGCGTTACTGCCGGCAGGTACTCGGTCTTTTTGCCGCTTTGAAGCAGCGCGTAGGGGCCTCCAACGACTGCGACATCTTCAACGCCTTCGACTTCACCGATCTTCTGGACAAGTGACTGTGGAAGTGGCTCGAACCGCCATTCCTTATTCTAATGATAGTTGCCACTGACTACGAGATCAGCCTCTGCGAATTTTGCTGGGCACGCACGTTCGGATGATTTGATCATGACTTGGCCACCCAGGAAGGTGGCGCTCACGAATGCGGTTCCAATGAGAATCGCAATACCGGCAGCAATGAGGCGACCAACATTCTGCCTCATTTGATAAAGAGTTATTCGTAGCATTATGGATCAGGCCTGCTCACCGGTGACGGAGGTGGCTTCGAAGTTGCGTAGGGCGTCCAAGCCTGCGAGTACGGACTCTGGCGTTGGGTTGCCAATGTCTCCAGCGATCTTTCCATCAGCAATGAGTACTACGCGGTCCGCGTATGAGGCCGCCGTTGGGTCGTGGGTAACCATGATGATGGTGCGGCCGAGTTCACGCACGGAGGTGCGGAGGAAGGAAAGAACTTCTGCGCCTGAACGTGAGTCGAGGTTACCTGTTGGTTCATCTGCGAACACTACGTCTGGGCTTGCAATGAGCGCTCGCGCAATTGCTACTCGCTGCTGTTGTCCACCGGACATCTCAGAAGGCTTGTGTGCGAGGCGGTCTGCAATTCCGAGCGTCTGCGCAAGGGTCGCAAGCCAGGTCTTGTCTTCAGCGGTGATCTTCTTGTTGGCCAAGGTCAAGGGCAGGAGAATGTTCTGTTCTGCTGTGAACATTGGCAAGAGGTTGAAGGACTNNGGCGGAGTTTGGTGAGCTGGTCATCGTTAAGGGACGTCACTTCGGTTTCACCAACGAATGCTTGGCCGCTGGTTGCGGAATCAAGGCCTGCAAGGAGGTGCATGAGCGTTGACTTACCTGATCCGGAGGGGCACATGATGGTGGTGAACTGACCGCGTCCGAATTCCACATCTACGCCGTCGAGCGCCCGGACAATGGAAGCACCACTACCGTAGTGCTTGGACAGGTTGTGTGCGCTCACTGCGGTTTCGCGAGGGGACTGGGCAGGTTGGGTGTACCCAGAGGCAGGCAGTGCCATGACGATCTCCTTGGTAGGTGGATGTAACTTTCACGTCTTGTGGCTTGTCCTGATCCTGTGTGCCACTCCAAAGAGGGCAACCGGATACGGCCATGAACACAATGCGTGATCCTACGCTTCACACTACGAAGAAAGTGGGTGTCAAAGCGTCCGGCGAGGGTCTACGAATTACACCCTGGTAGTCATCCTCGGGGACTCAACGAGCACATACCTGAGTCGCACTCAGTTCTCGTCGCCGGGTTTGACCAGTCCGTTTTCGTATGCTGTGACCACAATTGGCACGCGGTCGCGTGCCCCCAATTTGTGCAGAATGCGTCCTACGTGAGTCTTAACCGTTGCTTCGGCTACGAAGAGTTCTTTAGCTATTTCGGTGTTGCTCATACCTTTCGCAATGAGAAGCATGACGTCCATTTCGCGTTCGGTGAGGCTGCTGAGGGCTGCTTCGTGTGGTGAAGGTGTGCCCAGCTCGGTGGGGAGTGGCGTGATGAGCCGGCCAAGTAAACGCTTGGTGGTTGAGGGAGCAATAACCGCGTCACCTGAGTGCACTACACGGATGGCGTTAAGCATTTCTTCGGGTGGAGCGTCCTTGAGGAGGAATCCCGAGGCTCCAGCGCGGATTGCTTCCAGCGCGTATTCGTCTAGATCGAAGGTGGTCAGGATCAGGATGCGCGGAGTGTGCTCGGGCTGTTTTGCGGCCCAGTATTCGGTCAGCGAGGCCGTAACTGCCAGGCCGTCCATCCCGGGCATGCGAATGTCCATCA
Organism: Jonesiaceae bacterium UBA3555; assembly: GCA_002376595.1. Lineage (GTDB taxonomy): Bacteria > Actinomycetota > Actinomycetes > Actinomycetales > Cellulomonadaceae > Timonella. Next base: position 8,529 of record DFNY01000115.1, read on the forward strand.
AGACAATGTCCACGTCGAAGTCTTTGAGCAGCGACAGTGCAGAGTCTCCATCGCCGGCCTCGCCTACAACCGTGAGGTCGGGTTGGGAGTCTATGACCATTTTGAAACCTGCACGGAGCAGCTGTTGGTCATCGACAATTGCGACGCGGATGGGCTGGATGTTGTCCGGGCTCATGGAAGATCCTTTGTGGCGGGTTCCCGCATCCGTGAAGGATGCGGTGTGTGGGGCTTGCTGTGGAGTATATCGACTGCGCGAAGGCGACCGCGCTGTTGCGGGATGGTTCGGTGTGGCATTTTCCGACGAATCCGTGGGTTGTCTGTGAAAGTGCAGCACAGTGCGTGGGTTGTCTGTTTGCCTGCTTTTGGTTCCAAGCCCGTCCAGGTGGATGTCAAACGGTGGGTGTTTAACTGTGGGTGTTAAACGGTGGTAGCTGGTTCAGATTTGGCCTCCGGTAGGGGGAGGTCCAACTCGACGCGGAACCCTCCTCCGGGTTTTGGCCCAGATTTCACTGTGCCGCCAAAGAGAGCGGCTCGCTCCTTCATACCCATTAAGCCCATTCCGGCTCCATCACTGCCTGCTGCTGCGGCAGCGCCGCGCCCGTCATCTTCTACTTCGAGCCTCACATTTGCTTTTCCCCAAGCCAAAAGCACGGTGACGGTTGGGTCTGGGCCAGCATGTTTCAGAATGTTTGTGAGGGACTCCTGGCAGATTCGGTACAGCGTCAGCCCCGCTCCCGGTGGTAGTTGTCGAGGTGTACCCATCCGGACCAATGACACGCGAATCCCTGAGGTGCGCGTGGACTGCACCAATGATTCGATGTTGCCCGAGGCCGGCTGCGGGGCTCTGGGATCAGTTGGTGCGTCGGGAACGTCTTCACGCAGCACGCCAAGGAGCCTTCGCATATCTGCGAGTGCTGCTCTACCTGTCTCTGCGATGGTTCCTAGCGCTGTTGCCGCGAACTCTGGGTTGGTTTGCGCGGCGTATTTCCCTCCGTCAGCTTGGGCAATCATGACTGACAACGAGTGCGCCACAATGTCGTGCATTTCTCGGGCGATGCGGGCGCGTTCTGCGGCGGCTCCGAGCTGGATTTGCTGCCCGCGTTCAACTTCAAGCACGGTGTTCTTTTCACGCAGAGTGCGTACCGTCTCAATTCGCGCCCGACGCATGAGACCGAGTGCCCACACCGTGAGAAAGAGTAAACCCACGGTAAAGAGTGCTACAAGAATACTTCCAAAGTTCCCAAAGGTGTCGCGGGACCGAAAGAAGCCCATAATCGCGGTAAACGAAATGGCGGCGAATGCCACCGATTGGGCCGCCCAACGTGGCGCGTACACAGCAACTGAATACACCGAAACAAACACGGCAATGGAGGACGGGAACAGAATTGGAGGGCCGATCAGTGCCTGAATCAGAGCGAAACTGAACACCATAATCGAAGATTGAACCGGCTGTGTTCTGCGTAAAGCTAGAGGTGCAATCAGCAATACGCTGAACACACCTGACCAGATCCCAAGCCGATCTGATCCCAACATCCATTCGGCATTCTGGTTGAAAATCATGGAGAGCGGGCCGAGTAGCATGCAGGCAATACCAGCAATAACAGAATCCAGTTGGGCAGGATTCTCATCCGTCCATCTACTGAACCGTTCGAACACATTCATGCTCTAAGACTAGAGGGGTAGATGGGGACTGGTCATCAAACTCACGTCTACTTTTGTGTTTTGAGGGAGTCTAAATGCCAATTCATGACCTAACATAGCCACATGACCCAAGTACTTTTGGCTGAAGACGACCCGGCGATTGCAGAACCGCTTGCCCGTGCACTGACGCGCGAAGGCTACAACGTCAACGTCCAAGGAACTGGACAAGGTGCAATTGATAACGCATCTTCTGCCGACCTTGTGGTTCTTGACCTTGGACTCCCAGACATGGACGGTTTGGAAGTGGCCCGCGCAATTCGTCAGAAGGGCCTTACTACCCCTGTTCTGGTTTTGACCGCACGCGCGGACGAAGTGGACTTGGTTGTTGGACTTGACGCCGGTGCGGACGACTACGTGACCAAACCGTTCCGCTTGGCGGAACTGCTTGCTCGCGTTCGTGCACTACTGCGTCGCACCCACGGTGACCCAGCAGAAGCTGAAGAGATCAACGCGCAAGACGTCAAAGTTGATGTTGCAGCCCACCGCGCATTCCAGTCTGGCCGGGAACTTCACCTGACCACAAAGGAATTCGAGTTGTTGCGCGTCCTCATCGCCTCGGCGGGATCGGTAGTGAACCGTGACTCTCTGATGCGTGAAGTCTGGGGTTCCGAACCAATTGGTTCCACCAAGACTCTAGATATGCACGTTTCTTGGCTGCGCAGAAAACTTGATGATGATNNGATGCGAACAAGCCGCGCTACATCACCACTGTTCGCGGACTTGGATTCCGTTTCGAAGCGGGCTCAAACTAATTTACGCGTAGGGAGCCAGTTCACCACGAACTGGCTCCCTTACGCTTTTCTCGTTCATTGCGGCGTGAGGGTTCACGCCTGTTCTCCAAGGATCTTCAGTGCGTCGTAGACTCATCATCGCCACCATGTCAGCGGTAGCCGCTGCGGTGATCTTGCTGGGATTCCCACTGGCATTCTTTGGCAGTTTCTACCTCTTCAATTCGGAGAAGGCAGACCTTGACGATCGTCGAATCGCGCTGGCACGCACAGTGGAAAACCGCATAGTGCGTGGTGAAGCCCTCGACCAAGAGCTCCTAGACAGGTACGCCTACACGGAGGGAAAGCCTCCAGCATGGGTGCGCGTTGTTATGCCGGACGGTGAATCTGGCACCGGAGGCGAAACCATTGAAGGCAAACGACTAACTACGTTTGAGTTCACCTCATCTATGGCCATGGTTACCTTGGAAGTCTCCTACTGGGACGTGGCCGCCAGATCCATTCAAAGCGTGGTGTTGGTGATTGCCGCCGCCTTCGTGGCCTTTGGCGCAAGTGTGTCCGTTGCCGTGTGGCAAGCCAACCGATTATCAGCGCCACTGGTGTATCTAGCGGCGTCTGCCGAGCAACTTGGCTCGGGGCAGGTGCGCCCTCACGTCGAGGAATCCGGCGTAGAAGAAATCGATTTGGTTGCCGACGAGTTGGCTCGTTCTGCGGATCGGCTTGCGTTGCGCATCGCCGCAGAACGCCCATTTGCCTCCGATGCATCCCACCAATTACGCACCCCCTTGACCGCGCTATCGATGAGACTTGAAGAGATCTCGATGCTCTCCGAGGACAATCCAGAAGTCCAGGAAGAAGCGCGTATTTCCCTCGAACAGGTGGAACGACTCGTTGCCACGGTCGACGACTTATTGTCCAGATCTCGACGCGCACAAGGCGGCAACACGCAAGCAGTGAACCTCGATGAAGTTCTGCAACAGCAGATGGAAGAGTGGAACCCAGTCTTTGAAAAGGCAGGCCGTGCACTAGTTGTCGAAGCACAAGACACCTATGCAGTGTTGGCGACTCCGGGATCGCTGGCTCAAGTTCTAGCAACCCTCATTGAGAACTCGCTCAAACACGGTGGCGGACAAACTACAATTCTCGCGCGTCCTCAAGGATCACGAGGCGGCGTAGCGCTCAGCGTCACTGACGAAGGCGAAGGCGTACCTGACGATCTCATGAGCAATGTGTTTGAACGAGGAGTTACCTCTGGGGCTGGGACAGGCCTGGGGCTTCCACTGGCCAGAGGNNCGCGAGGCTAGAGCTGTCACAGCAAAAGCCCGCTCAGTTCACGCTGTACCTCACGGGTGTGCCCCGAACAATCGATATTGGCTCGGTGCTCCCACATGGAACCGAAGTCAAGATCCGCAAGCGGAAATAGGCAGCTTTAAGCCAAGAGCCGGTATGGACATTTAACTGGGCAGTTCTTCTGAGCGAGGATCGAGAGTCGGTTCGGTACCAGTAAATACCAAGTACTTGTAAGCCAAGTATCTGAAAATCATGCCCAAGACCAAGCCCACACCGTTGGCAGAGATGTTATCCGCGAGTGCCGACTCAAAGCCAAGCACGTAGCGCGAAACCCACAAACACAAGACTGCTATTGCCATGCCACCTACGTTCACCACGACAAAGCCTACGAACTCACGGACTTTTGTTCTGGTGCGCTGATCGGCGAACGTCCACAGCCGATTACCTAACCACGTCACAATCATGGCAAGCGACACCGAGAAGATCTTCGCAGTTACCGGTTTGCCCTCCAACACAGCAAGCGGGCCATGCTGCAAAAGGTTAAATANNACTCAATAATCTTGGTCCACAGAGGTGAGGAGCCCACAAAACTTCCCGTTTCGTCGGGAAGTGAACTGCGCGTTGAGCGCTCAACAGGTGCCACCACGCTAGCCTACCGGTATGGACAGCATTTAAGAGAGCGCCACTTTTGCACTAGGGTTATGAAACGTGACTGGTCCTATAGTTTCAGTAATCGGTGGCGGACAACTAGCGCGAATGATGGTGCCCCCAGCATCAGAACTCGGCATCACCCTGCGGGTGCTCGTGGAGAATGAGCACACCAGCGCCGCGCAAGTTGTAGTTGACAGCCCAGTGGGTGTCGCATCAGACCATGATGCAGTCACCGCTTTGGTGCACGGCGCGGATGTTCTTACTTTCGAACACGAACACGTGCCTAACGAGCTCCTCAGCGAACTCATTTCACAGGGCGTCTCTGTTCAACCTGGCCCCGAAGCTCTACTGCAAGCCCAAGACAAAATTGTTATGCGCGCAAAACTAACCCAGATGAACGTGCCCTGCCCACCATGGCAAGCCCTCTCGACTGACACCGCGCAAGCTCGCGCTGAACTCGGCAACTTCATTGCCGCACATGGGCCAGAGGTTATTGTCAAAACCTCACGCGGCGGATACGACGGCAAAGGCGTACGCGTAGTGAGCACGCCTGACCAAGTTGCAGACTGGTTCGAGCACGTAGAGGCCGGAGGACCAGCCCTTCTGGTAGAGCAAAAAGTTCCGTTCAGTCGGGAACTCGCTGTTCTGGTAGCGAGGCGGCCATCAGGCGACGCAAAGACCTGGCCAGTAGTGGAATCAATCCAAGAAAACGGCGTCTGCGCGCAAGTAATCGCCCCAGCGCCGCATTTGTCCGACGTTGATGCCCAACGAGCGCAAGACATCGCTGNNACACGATCGCACACGGCCTCGGCGTAACCGGGGTCCTCGCAGTGGAACTGTTTGAAGTCACACGCAACGATGGCACTACCGACATTTTTGTTAACGAGCTAGCCATGCGCCCACACAATTCCGGGCACTGGACAATCGACGGCTCCGTAACCAGCCAGTTCGAACAGCATTTACGTGCAGTTCTTGATCTCCCACTTGGAGACACCACGCCGACCGCACCGTGGACCGTCATGGCAAACGTCTTGGGTTCATCACACGAAACCCTCACTGACTGTCTTCCCGCAGTGCTCGAAACTTACCCAGACGCCCGCGTGAATCTCTATGGCAAAGAACCTCGCCCAGGCCGCAAGCTCGGGCACGTCAACATCAGCGGAACAGATCTAGACTTCGTGTACGAACGAGCCGTCAGCGCTGCCCGACTCGTACGAGGCCAGTGATCCACACACTTCCTACTGCATCACACACGAAAGGGCACACACATGACGAACACACAGCCGGTAGTTGGCATCGTGATGGGATCAGACTCTGACTGGAACGTCATGGAGGACGCAGCACGCGCTCTTCAAGAGTTCAACATTGCAGTGGAGGTGGACGTAGTCTCAGCCCACCGCATGCCGGTGGAGATGATCGAGTACGGAAAAACCGCCCACGAACGAGGAATCCGTGTCATCATTGCCGGAGCCGGAGGCGCCGCACACTTGCCCGGAATGCTCGCCGCAGTCACTCCCTTGCCAGTGATTGGCGTTCCTGTGCCGCTGAAGTACCTAGACGGAATGGACTCGCTGCTATCAATTGTGCAGATGCCAGCAGGCGTCCCAGTAGCAACAGTTTCAATCGGAGGGGCCCGCAACGCAGGACTGCTGGCAGCGCGAATACTTTGCTCCGGAACAGATGAGGCCGCAGTGCAACTGCGAACGGCAATGCTGAACTTCCAAGAGTCACTTGCTGCTGTTGCTCACGAAAAAGGAGCCCGTCTAAGGGCTGCATACGCACCCAACGAGTAAAATACCCCACAAAGCTTCATACAACGCGCAGGGCCCCCATTTTGTGAACATGGGGGCCCTGCGCGTTGTGAGAGTGCCGCGATGATAACGGTGTTGTAACTTTGATGGCGCTGTAGGCTACTTCAGTTTGTTGTACTCACCCGGCTCCAATGAACCCTTCGCAATCGCAGCGAAGAACTCCGGAGTCTTTTCTTCGTCCAACTGGACCGCAGCGCCAACTCCACCAGGACGGTAGTTCAACGAGACGATCGGAGGAGTGCCGGTGACGCCCTTCTTTGAACTCGCCTCACGGAAAGCCAAAGCAAACTTGCCCAAATCCACAACCGACGTGCCTTCACTGACAACGATTGCGGAAGTTCCGGCGTTGATCAGGGAGATCTGTGTCTTCGGATTGATGAGTTCAGCAGGGGACTGCAGTTTCTTTGCAACCGCACTCACTACCTGACGCTGACGTTCTGCTCGGCCGANNCGTGCGAAAGCTAGAGCTTGAGAACCTTGCACATCATGGCAGCCAGCCTGCCACTTCAGCTTGCTTTCTTTGTCGTTGACGTCGTAGTCGAGGCAGAGATTGACACCGCCAACGGCATTCACGATCTCCTTGACGCCAGAGAAACCGATCTCAACGTAGTGGTCAACCTTCATACCAGTGAGCTCTTCAACGGTTTCAACTAGTAGCGTTGGGCCGCCCCACGAGTAGGCAGCATTAATCTTGTTCGAATCATGGCCAGGAATGCTGACATATAAATCTCGAGGCAGCGAGATCAAAGCTGTTGGCCCGCTCTTGGGAACATGCAACAACATGATGGTGTCGGTGCGTGCGCCCTCAACGTTGGAATCCGCGTTTGAGCGGGCATCTGAACCAGCAATGAGGTAGGTGGTACCGGGCGTATCTGCAGCGCTAGATAGCGCATCGACATGATTGATCTTGCCATTTGCCCACATGACTAAACCAACAGGCCACGCAACCATAAGGACCACAACAAGCACCGCAATAATGCCCACAACCTTCTTGCGGGACTTCTTGGTGCGAGGAGCGCCAACCGGCGGCGTGTTTATTGCCGGCTTGCCGGGTACACCAGCGCCAGGTAACTGACCGTGTGCAGTTGCTCGGCCCCCAGATGTGGGACGGGCATCGGCACCATAGCCAGACCCCACACCACCACGGCTGGTCGGAGCAAAGTTGGGAGCCGGCGAGGACGAAGCAGCCGGGGCAGCACCACCATGACGCTCTAAGTGGCCACCCGGCCGCTGTGAAGATCCAGGCGAATGCCTCACCTGGGAAGGCTGGTTTGCAGGAGCTGGCCGCACACCACTTTGACCACCGCTGTGAGCAGAGGCCACAGATGCCCCAGAAATGCGGCGAGGACCCACTTGGCCTTGTGCCTGTGGATTTGGCATTGAGCGTGACCGAGCGGGAGAAATCGAAGGTGGAGCTTGGGACCCAGCGCTAGAAGCAGCAGGTTGGCTAGAAGCGGTGGCTCGGTTGGCACTTGAGTCTTGTGTTGCGGCTGGTGGGGCGCCACGTCCAGACGAATCAGCGGGTGCCGACTGAGAAGGGCGGCTAGGTCGGCGCGGTGAAACCACAGGCTGAGAGTTGGTAGATGTGCCAGGTTCGTCGCCCGAGCGATTCATGCTCTGCGGGCCAGTCTCGGGGGAGCCCACCTCAATGGCAGGTGTGCGGGCAGGCCTCGTTGGCCGTCCCGCAGCTGGAGTGAAACTGGGAGGAGGCAGTTTCCCCGAACCAGATTGGGACTGATTTTCGTTCTGGCTAGTCATGTCAGGACCCAATCAGTAGGCATTTGTTTTCGAACGAGCAGACCCGCGCGTGACCACAGTCACCTTACCCGCAAATTCCGTTTTTGAGGTTGAACAGTGAGTTCTCGTTACGCGAACCATCCGTACTTGGACCTTCTGAGTCCTCGGACGTAGGGTCCTGAGACTGCTCAGTTGTTGGTTTCTCAGTGGTGGTAGACGAAGCAGAACTGGACGATGCACTTGTTGAAGCGGACGGATCCTTAGAAGCATCAGCGTCAGATGTACCAAGCGCTGGTTCATCAATGGCCATGTTTTCCCAGATAGAGTCAGCTTCTTGAGTCCAGATTACGTGGTTCGAGTTTGCTGGATCGTCGGCTACTGGGACTTTGATGAAAGTGACATTGCTTGGACGCAAAGAGGTCATCGAAGTTGCTAAGCCAAGCATGTTCCCGGCAAGTTCAGGGTCCATGGTCAGTGACTTGAGCCCAGAAGCCACGAACGATGTGAGTTTGGGTAGATCAGTGAGGATGTTCTTGGACATCGCAGTCTGAATTGTTGCGGCAAGTATCGCCTGCTGTCGCTCGATACGCGCTAGGTCGGATCCTAGCTCCAAGCCCCAGCCGTTACCGGTGCGGGCACGAATCAGTTTGAGGGCAGTCTTACCGTCTAGCACCTGCTGACCGGCCTTGAGGTCGAGTTTCCCAGCCTTCTTCGAGTAGACGTCCTCTGGGATACACATGTCGATGCCACCCAATGAATCGACGATTCCCACAAATCCGGAGAAATCTACCAGGATGGTGTGATCGATTGTGAGGCCGGTGTTCTCCTGCACTGCGTTGATGGTGCAGGCCGTGCCTGATTCGATGTCGCCGCCGTAGTCGTAACCATTCTTGAAGGCGCTATTGAACATGCCCTTGGAAACGGCAGGAACTGTTGTTCCTTTCGACGTTAGGCATTCGGGCAACGGAAGCATTGAGTCGCGCGGTATTGATACAACTTCTGCACGGGTGCGGTCCGAGGAGAGGTGTACAAGAAGTGTTGTGTCAGAGCGGATGCTGTCGGTTGCATTGTCAGTGAGCTCACCATTTTCGCCGGAGCGATCGTCCACACCCATTACCAAAAGATTGAGTGATTTACCGGCGCGCGCATCTTTTGGAATCTCTGGCTCTTTGACAAGGGCCGATGTGTCTACCTTGTCTACCAGGGCCTCGGTGCGCCACTGCAGGCCGTAGGCGACTGATGCTCCAAAGGAAAGAAATCCGACCAGTGCAAGCGCAACTACTCGCAGTGCGCCAGAGCCTCTTGTGGTTCTAGCGTGAGCGGGGGTGGCTCGAGTCACGGGTTGCGCTCCATGTGTAGATTTCTGTGCAGTCACGGTAATAAATCTTAGGTTGAACCTTGCCAAATAGCCCGCACACTACGGGGGAATGCAGTGTAAAAGTTGTGTAAGACGATCTGGCACAATCTGTTTTAGTGCTTTTGCCCTGGTTTGTCAGTGGGTGGCAAGAAGCGATGTAGCCGTAGGTTCTCCGCTAGGACAGGGAAACAGTAGGACAGGGAAACAGCCTGGCTGCGCACGGAGCGTCGCCCGGGACAAACGAGTGCACTTTTCTGAGTGGCCTAGCGGGCCACGGGATTGAAAAAGGCGTTAGATCGAGAGTTGATCGGTGACGCGCTCGGAGTTAGTAATTCGCTCCAGGCGAGCCTGGTCGTGTGACAACT
>DFNY01000115.1:18195-26361 GCA_002376595.1 Jonesiaceae bacterium UBA3555
TCGTTGGATTCAACTGTGATGAGGGTCCTTGTGGCCGATTGAGCTGAAGAGTTTACGGCTTTGGTGCTTACGTTTTTGCCACCACTGGTCAGCCACGTTTGAAGATCCCTATATGAGACCGCGGTGGGTGGGATAGAGCAGGAAAGGGCCTGTGCATCGAAATCAGGTTGGCCCACAAAGCCGAGCGCATCAGAGTACGTCATGACTGCCCTTGCGGCATCCGTAGCCCCTGCCGGCAATTCACCTGGATAAGAACGAGCGAGTGCCCCAAGGGTGACGAGCACAAGGTCATCAGTTTCCCAATTGATTGTGGGGGAATCGGTGACTGTGAGCTGGATCTCTTGCGAGGGTGGGGCGTCGTTCGAAGCAATGGTGAGCGTGCTTCCAGTGCGCAGAGCCGCGAGCGACCACACCAGTGTGCGCCAGTGGACGGGCAGTGCCAGCGCGATGGTGAAGTCAGGTTCTGCAGCAAACTCTTGGGAGAGAAGATTCGTGGTCTTGTTGAGCCAGTTGGTGAGCACTGCTCCTGAGAGTTCAATGCGCTCGAAATCGTCGCCGTACCAAGTCAGTTTTGGAGTTCCACCTTCGCGGGCGAGCGAGCGGAAGAGTTGGTCAGGATCGAATGCGCGAGATTCCATAGGTTGAGTTTAGGACAAAGATGGGCGGTGTCTGCTCACCTTGTGATACGTGATCAAAGGTACTTTGCAGTACGATTGGTCGTTTCAAATCCGAAGCCTAAACACCTTTGCAAGTCAACGGGGAGTACCGTTGGTCACTTTTGGACGAAGCGGCCCCAAAAACTTCTCACATAGTGGGCGATCTGAGCCATTGGCTCGGGAAATGCTGACACATTCAAGTCACGTTAAACGCAAAATTCACCCGCTATTTAGGTCCGAATACCATATGCGGGCTTGACTAGCGAAGATGACACGCGTGTAATTCTGCGTAAGGTTGTTTTAGACAGTCAGACAAAAAGCAGTGGAGGATGACAGTATGTGGAACCTGCTCAACGCTGACGGCCCGTTTCCAAGCGACGCAGGCCGTCCCTCGGAGTCGGCTCGTAATAGTTCATCCGTCTTATCGCTTATTTCAGGGGGAGAGGACGAAACCGTCCTCAGTTGGCAAGAACGCGCGCTATGCGCCCAAACCGATCCGGAAGCTTTCTTTCCGGAAAAGGGAGGGTCTACTCGCGAAGCCAAGAAGGTGTGCGTAGCCTGCGAGGTGCGCGCAGAGTGCCTAGAGTATGCGCTCGCCCATGACGAGCGATTTGGTATTTGGGGTGGACTCTCAGAACGTGAGCGACGCAAACTCAAGCGCCGCGCCGTTTAAGGATGAATTGGCGAACCCACCCGCTGTTCGCCTAGATATTCAATTGTTAGTGGTTCCTCTCACCCTCCCTTGGGAGAGAGGAACCACTTTTCGTGTATTACGCCTCAACTGGATGCCCAAAACAGGCCAATTTGAGGCGCACCGATGGTACTTCACCTCCTTCTCAGGTTGGTGAGGCAGTATGTACTGGGTAGAGGTATGTGGGTGAAAAGCTTCGGATGTGAGGCCACAACTGGCCAACTAAGGCCGCGTTAAATCATCCACACGGTCACTATGCAGACAATCGCAGAACGCACTAATCCTCAGACTTGTTGAAGAAAGAGCGCGTGACACGGAAGGCAACAGCACTTGGGTAGCACCACACACACTGCGCGCACAAAGAGCGTGATCGCNNCAACTCGCTAGCTTCCGGTTCACACGTGCCCGCGAAACTACTCATTGTTGACGTCAGCGGACGTGGCGAACTCACTCAGAAGAGTTTCCCCGCGCTGCTCCGTGCAGGCATCGATGTAAGCGTCGTTCACGCGCCAAAAGCAAAGACTTTCGGTGGCGCAATCAATTACGCGCTGAGATCGGAAGAATCCGATGCCCGGTGGCTGTGGCTGCTGCACGATGACACAGAGGTGGACCGAAACTGCCTTGGCACTTTGCTCAAGCATGTAGAGCATGCCACGAGTATCTCGGTAGTGGGTTCAAAGCAACTCAAACTAGATTCAGACAAAGAACTGATCTCCGTTGGGTACACAGCCTTCCTTGGAGGTAGGCGTCATACCGACATCAAACCCCAAGAATTTGATCAGGGACAACATGATGCACGCGAGGACGTGTACGCAGTATCTCTCAATGGTGCTCTGGTATCTCGAACCCTGTGGAGCGAACTCAAAGGGACTGATCAAAGTTTTGGCAAGTTCGGTGATTCACTCGATTTTTGCCGGCGTGCACGTTTGGCAGGCCACCGCGTTGTAGTAGCGCCTGATGCCATAGTGCATCACGCTCAGGCCACGTTGATGGACGTGCGAGAGAATTCCGAACGAACAATCACGCCGAGCCCAAGTGTCCTTGATGACGAGATTGATAACTCAACGTACTGGCAACAACTCACGTCAACGTTGTACTTCAGTGCGTCAAATAGAAGCTCCGCACTCTTACTTTTCTTCGTGGTGGCTGCGATTGTCGCAGCGCCGCTGCGTGCGCTCTACCAGATCCTCAATAAGCGCCCGCGCCGCGCTCTGCAAGAACTTGTTGCACCTTTGTGGCTCATTAGTAAGGCTCCAGCAGTCTTGCGCTTGCGCCAAAAGATGCGCCGTCGGCGCGCAGTTCCGTCCTCCGTGGTGAACCAACTTATGGCGACACCGCGTGAATACTTCAGTGCGCATCGCGACCGCCGACTTGCCCGCAGTGCGCTGCGCAAGAGGCTGTACGGTCCAACCGAACTGGACAAACGAGAACTGCGAGCGCAGCGCCGCAAGCGGCTTGTGGGTTTGTCCGTTCTGGCGATCTCCCTCATTGCAGCCACGGTGTTTGCGTTCCGCGATCTTGTCTCCGTGCTATGGACGAATGGTCGCATTACCGGCGGCGCCCTCCTGCCTGCGCATGGTGGTTGGTCACAACTATGGCAACACTGGACCTCGGGTTGGATTAGGGACGGACTTGGGGCGTCCGCTCCTTCCGACCCCCTACTGGCAACGTTGAGCCCGCTCATGGTTTTGACTGTGGGCAACATGCAAATGGCCGTGAACCTAGTAGTTCTAGGAGCCTTGGTTGCCAGTGGCTTGGGTGCATGGTTCGCGGCAGGAGCGATCACTCGGTCGGTAACCGCTCGAGTGTGGGCATCGTTAGTGTGGGCGGCGGCGCCAACCCTACTCTTTGCGGTCTCTGGAGGACGGATTGGCGCGATCATCGCGCACTCGGTGCTTCCCTGGCTTGTAGTTGCAGTGTTGCGTTCCCAAGGCGCTCACAAGCGGGATTCCCGCGGTACCCTACGATTCCGTCACGAGCAAAAACAGGAAGAAGCGCTGGAAGCCGCCGGGGTCGTCGGGAAGCGCGCTGTCACACAGGCTCGTAAGTCGTTGGCCGCCATGGGCGGGGCAGCGCTTTTGTTCGCAGTCATCGTTGCAGGCGCACCGTCCATGCTCATCCCGGGCATCGTGATCTTTGGTGCATTAGGGCTGTTCACCAAGGCTAGAAGCCTCCTGTTTGTACCACTCCCTGCTCTAGCCATGATGGGGCCATTGCTGTTGCGCGCCTACATCAACCGTGCAAATGGTGGTTGGCGAGTGCTGTTCGCAGACCCAGGCGCTCCTCTGGCCTATGCAGATTCAGCAACCTGGCAGAAACTGCTTGGCATTCCCTCACAGGTTGCACCACTTGCCGCTGGCGCCAGCATGTGGGAAATCCTGCTAAGCCTTGTTCCATACTTCCTCGGTGGAGCGTTAGTGGTAGGAGCTGTAATTTCGCTTCTGCGCAGAGGACCTCGTAGCGCACAGGTTCGCGGTGCGTGGTGGATCTCCGTCTTGGGGCTGGCAATGAGTGTTGTGACCTCCAGCGTGGTGGTTGCATCCGGCGAACACGAAGCAATTGCAGGGTGGGCGGGCACTGGCTTAAGCCTGATGACACTGGGCCTACTGGGTGCATGCGTTGTGGCTTCCGACGAGGTTGCCTCGCGCGCTCTTGGATATTCATTTGGCTGGCGTCAGATTTCGTTGGTTTTTGGAACGCTGTTGATTGCAGTGTTGCCGGTGCTTACCGTGATTGCATGGGGAAACGATCGCGATTTAGCCCTGGAGACTGCACAAGAAGGCGGAGCGCCTGTGCGCATCATTACCGCACAAGAACATTCAGTGGTTCCGGCGGTAGCTCAGCAGATACAAGAATCAGGGCGACAAGCGCGTGTGCTAGCCATCGAACCATCGGGTGTGGGTCGGGTTACTTACCAACTGATGCATGACGACGGGGTCCAGCTCATGGAGACCTCAACTGTGGTCAATATTTCGCATTTGGAGGGGCGTCCCGACGATATTGCAAGTTTGGTAGCCCACATTGCGCGTGGTCTTGAGCAGGAAGGCGAAAGTGCTGCAGCTTTCCAACTATCCGAACGGGGAATTGGTGCGGTTTTGGTGCCAATCTCGCAAGGCGATGAGTATGCCCAACTAGTGGCGCGAATTGACACGATTGCTGGCTTGCAACGGATTACTGAAAACGAGACCGGCACAGTGTGGCGAGTCGACCCACGCGGACTTGATACGGCTCTGGCAGACAGTGGTGCGGACCAAACCAGGGACGCGCAGGCACAGTCCGAGGACCTCGATTCTTCGGACAGCCCATTGGTGACAACCATCGTCCCGGGAGAACCAGCGTGGGCGGCTTCGTACACGCGAGATCCCTCGGGTGCGCTGATCAACCCTGAAACTGTTCCGGCGCAGAGACTCGCTGTGCACGCTCGAATCTCCAATGAACACAGCGATTCGATTCTAGTGCTGGCAGAGAATGCTGCCCCTGGATGGCGGGCAACGCTAAACGGAGAACGCCTAACCTCTACACAGGTCAACGGCATGCAAGCGTTCGAACTAGGTCAGGTGCCGGATAATGCCGTCTTAGACGTGGCGTACGAACGTTCTAGTAGGCTTCCTTGGATAATTCTGCAATCGACCATTCTTCTGGTCTTCTTTGTTCTGGCAATCCCAGTACGCAAGCGAGAGGTCCAGAGATGAAAAAGACAAGAAACGTGGACCCATCACAGCAACACCAAGAAAAGCACGGATCCGTAGTGCTCCGCACGATCATGGCACTTGCCGCCGTGGGATCAGTGACGGCTCTCGCGCTGAGCGGGGACAAACTAGTTCAGGACCCCACAACGACGCAGGGTACAGGGACGCAAGTTTCTGTAGATGCGGCAGCAGCTCAGTTTGTGTGCCCAAACCCAATACTCCCAGCAGAGCAAGACACAGAAATCGAAATTGAAGGTGTCAACAGTGCAGCCGTAAAGAATACCTCTTCGGCCTCAGTTGCTGTGGCCCAAGGAACTGGCAGCGTTGAGTACTCCTTCCTGCAATCGCTACGAAGTGACGAACAAGAACAAGTAGGAGAGCAGCCGCAACTAGCCCACCTACCCGCCAAGACAACCGGAGACACACGCACGCAATTAGTGAAAGCTCCGAAACTTAGCGGCGCACTGGTTGGACAAACAAAAGCTCGACTAATCAACGATGCGTCAACCGGACAGTACANNCCAAATCAGGGCTTAGCCGCAGCGGCGTGCACGATACCAACTGCGGAAACCTGGCTAGTGGGAGGATCAACCGAAGTCGGGTCTGCTTCAACAAGCCTGATCATTCAGAACCCATCCAAGACTCCCGCGACAGTGAAGATCACGATTTGGGGGCCGTCCGGAAAGGTGGCGCTCGCAGGTTCGGATTCGCTGCTAATCGCTCCAGGCACCCAAATTGAGAAGCTGCTAGATTCGTTGGCTCCGGAGCAGCGAAGGCTCGTTGTTCATGTGGAGGCCGAGGGAGCACTCATTTCAAGCTACCTCAAGCTTTCAGAAATCGAAGGAATTACGCCGGGCGGAATCGAGTTCGTCACTGGTTCAGCTGCCCCGTCTCGAGCACAAGTTGTTCCGGTTATGCAGGTTCCTGCGAACACCGAGGCGCAGAGTGCACCGCCAGCTGTGCGTCTGGTAGTCCCTGACTTCCGCACGCCTCAGGACCTTGGGGAGCAAACAGAGCAAGATGCTGCCCACATCACCCAAGAAGTTGTTGGAACTGCAACAATCTACCTCCTCGGGTCCGAAGGAAACGTGGTGATGTTCGGCGGCGAACCGGTAGAACTCATCGCGGGACAAGTGCAAGACATTGACCTCAGTTCGGTTCCTGCAGGCACCTATTCTGTTGTAGGCGACGCCACGGTTCCGCTTTCAGCCGCAGTTCGTTCGAACGTGCAAGGCGCAACTGACCCGTCTCAGCCGCTCATTGGAGCAGCGACCGATTTTGGGTGGTCCGGTGCACAATCTGTGTACTCCACCAATCACTTTGATTCGCGCAGTGACCTCGAAACCTGGAACTCCAACCTGGAACCAATTGGCTT
The DNA here is from genome assembly GCA_002376595.1 of Jonesiaceae bacterium UBA3555. Taxonomy (GTDB): domain Bacteria; phylum Actinomycetota; class Actinomycetes; order Actinomycetales; family Cellulomonadaceae; genus Timonella. Next base: position 24,607 of record DFNY01000115.1, read on the forward strand.
AGAACTCACCACCCAAACAATGGACAACATGGTGGCCTTGCCTGATGCGCTCACCACAAAAGTGGTGGTGACGAGCCTTCCCCAAGTCCAGAGTGCACAAGACCTCACAACGAGCCTTACAGCGATTCCGCGAGTGTATGTTGGCTCGGACCAGTCAGATGCCTCCGAGCAGGAGACTGACGAAGAACGAGAGCACAGAGAGAATTGGGTTGCTCAGGAAACTGCAGTGGTTACCGTCTGGGATTGGCAGGGCAAATCCATTCGCACCTCGCAGCTTCCACTAGCGCCTGGGCAGAGCAAGATGCTAGACCTCAAGGGCCTCACCGGCGCTGCTGCTGTTAGCGTGACCTCCAGCAATGGAACACCAATCGCATGGGGAATTGTGGCATCCGCAACTGCGGTGAGCGGGTCAATCACGACCCTGCAACCTCAGTACTCTCAACAAGAGCCGACAGATGTGTGGGTGGCGCGTACACAGCAGGTAACGCACTAAGTAAAGGCACTGCAGAGCCGATGATAGGACATCTCCATTGCGTCTGTGAGAGAAAGACCTCACAGCTTGCCCTGGCTACACCTAGAGTTGGTAGTCCCCGTCAATTTCTTGTGGTGACCGGCTCAAAATAAAGGCCACATGCTCCACAATCACATCGCGGATCAGAGCAAGCAAGTCATCGCGCCCTTCGGCTCTAAATTCGATCGGGCGTCGGTATACGACAACTCGACTCGGCGCCCCCGAAAAAGCGGGAAAATACCTACCCAACGGGACACCTCCGCGCTCCCACGGAGAAGGATCAGAGGGAGGAACTTCCTCAACCGCAAATTCAGTGCCCCGAAGTTCCTTCCCCCACGTCAGCTCAAGGCGAGACACATACGAGACAACTGCTTCGTCGAAAATCTCACGACGAGTCCTATACGAAGGATGGAAAGGCGGCACAGCCAGCCCCCGCAGTCCGCGGCCACGGCGATCACGGCGGGTGCGCGAGGCAACAACTTGAGATATAGCCAGTGCAGACGCCAAGTTGTCCGCAGCCGAATCAGAACTGCCTGCGACTGGAATGATGGGAGCCATACACTCAGACTAAGGCACGAGGCCAAGTAACCTGCTCGTGACCAGCACGCAACGCCTGATGTGGGAAGAGCGACAGCACTACATCGGCGTGTAGTCGCCACATTNNCGTCAATGTTCCCGAACTGCGTGTTCGCGCGAGGCAGTCGCGACTTTGACCTACGTATATTCCGATTCGACTGCAGTGCTCGGACCCTTGGCCCTCAACGCAGAACCGCACAGTTACGATCTGTGCCAGCTACATGCCAACCGACTCACCGTGCCACGAGGTTGGGAAGTCGTTCGAGTTGCAGTACCTGGTGAAGCAACCCAAAGCGAACAGCACGCCTCGCAAATGATTCNNATTCACGGCGCGCCCCAGAATCACGGCGTAAAAACCCAAGAACAACAGGACGCCGAGTTCGAGCAGCGCAAACTAGAAATCTCCAAGCCACTCACCCAACCAGACGATGATTGGGCAGTGCTCGCGGACGTAGTTACCGAAGAGGAATTGGAAGACAGCGGCCAGACCGCGCCGGTACCTTCAGGATTTATCCCGCCCGAAACCATGATGCGCCCCCGCCACGCCGCAGAACCTGAACCGCTTCAACACGGTGAAGTTGCCCGCCGAGGCCACCTGAGGATGCTGCGCGACGACGGCTAGCCATGGCGAATACCGTGAGCCCACACCGTTCACGATAGGCTAGAGC
>DFNY01000115.1:26480-31927 GCA_002376595.1 Jonesiaceae bacterium UBA3555
CCGTAATCGTTATACCCGATGCTGGCGAAGCTGGTGACCAAACTCCAAGCGATCTGAATGCATCCGGAGCGCGACCACGAGTGGTAGTTGGACATGACATGCGCGACTCTGGTCCGCAACTGGCGCAGGCATTCATTGAAGGCCTCACTGACGCTGGTATTGACGTGGTCAACATCGGACTGTGCTCCACCGACGGCCTGTATCACGCATCAGGTATCTATAACGTTCCTGGAGCGATGTTCACGGCCAGCCACAACCCGGCNNGTGCCGCGCCGGTGCCCGACCAGTTGGCGAAGACACAGGTCTGGCCCGGGTCCGCGAACTCGCACAAACCTACTTGGACCATTCACTTCCTGGCCCTGCCACACAACTCGGATCAGTTACCGAACACTCGACGCTGACCGAATACGCAAAGTTCCTTCGCACCCTCGTGGACATCAGTTCCATCCGACCACTCAAAGTTGTGGTGGACGCCGGAAACGGAATGGGTGGGTACACCGTCCCAGCCGTGCTCGGAACACAAGCCGGCCTACCAGCACTCCCACTGGAAATTGTTGAGCTTTACTTTGAATTAGACGGAACCTTCCCAAACCACGAAGCCAACCCGCTCGACCCAAAGAACCTTGTGGACCTGCAAAAGGCGGTTGTCGAACACGGTGCGGACATTGGGCTCGCGTTCGATGGCGACGCAGACCGTTGCTTCGTTGTTGACGAACTTGGACAGCCTGTAAGCCCTTCTGCGATCACAGGACTCGTTGGTCTAAGGGAGATTGCCAAAGAAAAAGCGGCGGGCCGTGAAGCCACCATTATTCACAACCTCATTACCTCCCAAGCTGTGCCAGACTTCATGAAGGCCGCCGGCGCCACCACCGTGCGCACCCGAGTAGGACACTCCTTCATCAAGGCGCAGATGGCGCAACACAATGCAGTGTTTGGTGGCGAACACTCTGCCCACTACTACTTCCGCGACTTCTTCTTTGCGGACACCGGCATGCTCGCCGCACTGCACGTGCTCGCCGCATTGGGCGAACAGGAACACCCAATGTCAGCACTCGGAGAAATGTACGAACCGTACGTGGCCTCAGGCGAAATTAACTCCACGATTCAAGACGTAGCAGCGGCACGCGAGAGAGTCATCCAAGCCTACGTAGAAGAACTGGGCGGAGGAGAAGTGGAAGTTGATGAACTCGACGGGCTCACCATCTCGCACTGGAACTCCCAACCGCAATGGTGGTTCAACCTACGTGCCTCAAACACCGAACCACTTCTACGCCTCAACGTCGAAGCCGCAGACGAAGACATGATGGTTAAGGTTCGCGATGATGTTTTGAGCCTTGTTCGTGCACTAGACCCGCAATAGGACCTTACACCACACGTAATACGCTTTGGCCATTTGGGGCTTTTAGCCCGCCCGCCCGCCGCGCCGCAGACGCCATCGGAAAAGCCCGCCATCTGGGACGCATCACCAATACTTAGGAGACCACTATGACCGAGCACAACCTCGAACCTTGGATCCGCGAAGCACTACGCTGCCCTGCAACTGGAACCGAACTTGTAGACGCAACCTCACCAACTGGAGAAGCTGAACTTCACAACACCTCAACCACACAGCCTCTGGCCTACCCAGTGCGCGACGGTATTCCAGTTCTGCTCGTGGATGACGCCCGCGCCCTGTAAGGCACTCCACCTGAGCTCACGCAGAGCCGCCTGTGGCTTCAAGGGAGCTCTAAGAAACCAGGAATATACTTGGTCGGTTGTTGGAGCACCCGCAATCCAGTAAGACAAGTTGGGAACAGACATAGTGACGGTTAAGGCTCAGAGCGAGATCGCAACACCACACACGCCAGCCAAGCAAGCCACGCCAATGCGCCTAGACATCCAAGCTCTGCGAGCAATCGCAGTGGGTGTCGTTCTGGTGTACCACTTTTGGCCCACCAGAGTTACCGGCGGATACGTTGGTGTAGACGTCTTCTTTGTCATCTCCGGATTCTTGATCACCAGTCACTTGGTGCGTAAGCCACCGCAGAACGTCAAAGATGTTGCGATCTTCTGGGCGCGACGGATTCGCAGACTCCTCCCGCTCTCGTTCACAGTTCTAGCGTTGTCGCTACTCGCAACCTTCTTCATTGCGCCAGTGACGGTGTGGACCCAAACATTCAAAGAAGTCATTGCGTCGGCGTTCTACGTTCAAAACTGGCTACTTGCCGGCCAAGCAATCGACTATCTTGCCGCAGATAATGCTGCAAGCCCGGTCCAGCACTTCTGGTCACTATCGGTTGAAGAACAGTTCTACTTAATCTGGCCGATCATCGCTTTTCTGGCAGTTCTACTCGCTGCGAAGTTGCGAAAGAACTTCAAGGCAATTTTGGCAGTGGCGCTGCTGCTGCTCACAGTGAGTTCACTGATTTACGCTATCAATGCGGTCAACAACGCCGACGCAACCGCGTACTTTGTCAGTACCGCACGTGTGTGGGAACTGGGCATAGGATCGCTCCTAGCTATCGCCAAGTTTGCATGGCCTGACACCAGCAGGCTTCCTTGGCTTCGAAGTGGCCTTGGCTGGGTAGGGCTTGCCATGATTTTTGGTTCGGCGCTAATGTTCGATGCCGCGACCCCATTCCCAGGTGCAAGCGCACTTATTCCAACGCTCGGAACAGTTCTTGTGATAGCTGCTCATGTACCAGACCAAGGCTATGCAACCCCTCTGTACGTTGGTAAGTGGCGTCCTGTCCAGTACATCGGTGACATCTCTTACGGTATCTATTTGTGGCACTGGCCAATTCTGATTTTCATGCCGTTCGTGTTCACCGATGGCCTCACCGTCCTGCATCGTGTTGGTGGTGTTGCGCTTTCCATCGCACTGGCTGGACTGACAAAGCCACTCATTGAAGACCNNCTTCAAAGAGCATGGGCGGAAGAACCAGCGGCGCTTTTGTGTTCATGGCAGTTGGAATAGCCATCCTTGGAGTTGTCGCTGGTGGTGGAGCATACGCGTTGCACCAAAAGGAGGTGCGGGCAGAGCGCGAACTTGAACAGGCAATGTCTGGGGAAAACCTGTGCTTTGGCGGCCAAGCCCTAGTAAACGAAGGTTGCAAGGTCCACGGAGAAAAACTACTCACAGAACCTGCATTTGCTAAGGAAGATAAACCAGCTGCCTACGCGGATGAATGCTGGGTGCTTGGAGACTTCTCATCACGCAAGGTGTGCCACTACGGTGTTGATGATGCGGAAGCTACTGCCAAAATCGCGCTTGTAGGAAACTCCCATGCGGGCCACTGGTTGCCACTTCTCGACGACATAGCGCAGAAAGAAGGGTACTCAATCGATACGTATCTTATTTCTGAGTGCTACACGGTGTTTGCTCGGGTCCAGTTCGAGAATGAGACGAAGACAGCTAACTGTAACGACTGGAACAACTACGCATTGGGCGAGGCTACGTCAAGTGCATATGACGCAGTTGTGATGTCCCAGCGCACTTGGCGCCCGATCGAGGGCATTGATGCCAAGGACTCAAAGGCACAACGTGCAGCGCAGGAGGACGCCTACCGCGAAGTATTGGCTGCCTTTGACGCCTCTGGTACGCCTTTGCTGGTTCTGCGGGACACACCATACGCTTCTGACCTCAAGAACGTGCCGGACTGTGTGGCTACCCACGCAGATGACTTGTCGCAGTGCGACGGGACTGACAAACGCAAGGTGGTGGATCCTCTCGCGGACGTAGCCCAAGCGNNCATCCACTGCTCAGCTACCTCGACCTCACCGATCGTATTTGTAAAGATTCAACGTGCTACTCCACTGTGGGTGGTGTCATTGTGTACTTTGACCTTGGGCACATGACCGCTACCTTCGCTCGTTCGCTAACTCCAGACGTGCAAGGCCCATTGGCTGAGCTAGTAGCACAAGCGCACACCAGTTAGGTGAAATCAGCGGGTGGAGCGCTGCCCAATAGAGTCGCATCACATTCACCGTTATCACGCAACACCCGCACACCACGTAAGTTAAAGTTGAAAGACGTGTGCACTTGCAGTTTTGTAGCTGTTCACACGGTTAGCAAAGAAAATACATCTTTTGCATTCGTCGCTAGTGCCTGACCAAAGCGCGTGGACGAAGCGATGGGGGAGTCTCGATCTATGAAGTTTTCGGTTGTTGTACCCATGTTTAAGGTGGAGGAATATCTTCCGGCAATGCTGGAAACCTTCGGCAGCCAAAAGACCGACGAGACATTCTCACTCGAATTCATTTTTATCGACGACGGGTCCCCAGATAACTGCGCTCAGATTGTAGAGCGATGGGCGGCTACGGTGCCGTTTGAGGTGCGCTTGATTCGCCAAGAAAACCAAGGCGTTAGTGCAGCGCGTAACCGCGGAATCGCAGAGGCCTCTGGTGAATGGATAACCTTCCCTCNNCCCCGACGACTACTTCAACGATGAGTACTTCATCTCTGTTGCTCGCTTCATCCTCAGTGAAGACGGCGAGGCCGCGAGTTTGATATCCACGAACATCATTCGCCACTTTGATATCGATAACTCGGTGCGTAACACCCACGCGTTGAAAGTCCGTTTTGCAAGCGGAACCAAGGCTATTGATCTGTCCGCAAGCCCTCACTACATTCACTTGTCTGCGCCATCAGGGTTCTTTAGACGTGAACGCGTTGTAGAGCAGCAGATTCAGTTCAAAGTGGGGCTACATGCCTCTGAGGACGCCCTATTCTCCGCCCAGTATTTGCTGTCATTTGACGCACCGATTCTCGGGGTGGTCGCTGAGGCAAAGTACTACTACCGTAAGCGCGCCGACGAATCGTCGGCAATGGACAGTTTCCGTAAATCCAGCAAGTCTTACATCAACCGTTTCGTTGACGGATATCTTCCTCTAGTCACTGCGACCAAGAACGAAGCTGGAAAGATCCCGGACTGGTTTGCCAGCCAGATCTGCTACGAGTACCGGTGGCTTCTTTCAGCCGAAAACAACGCACAAGCTAAAGCTGTGATGCTCACTGAGTCTGAGAAATCCACCTTTGTTTCCACTGCCAAGGCGATTCTTAGCCAGTTGGAGCGGTACCAGATTGAGATGTACCGAACCACAACTCTGCAGCCCGAATGCAGACTCCTCATGTTGGCATGGCACGGCCTGACCTTCCCGATGCGCAGCATCGAGTTGTGGCAAATTAACTCACGTCGAAACCTTCTAGGACTGCGTTACTACTACACCGGTGATCTTCCTACCGAGACAATCCACGCCCGTGGCCGCGAAATTGAGCCCTTCACTGCGAAGACTCGCACCCTCGACTATTTCGGACAGAGCGACCTGAAACAGCGTGTCCTGTGGCTCCCCGCTAATAGTTGGATCGAAGTGCGGTTGGACGGAGTTCCCATGGAACTGACCGAGACTGGCGATATTGTAGGAAAACTATCGTTCACTGAACGAGCCACCCACTTGGCAATCCTTAA
>DFNY01000115.1:31964-35306 GCA_002376595.1 Jonesiaceae bacterium UBA3555
AAGCGGTTGCTCGTGCAAAGTGGAATCTTCGCAGGAAGCGTTACTCGTTCGGACTTAATGAAGTTCTGCGCAAACAGTACCTAGCTAATAGGCGTCTCCTAGGACAAACCCTGCACTGGGCTGTAGCTAGCACATCTTGGAATGCTAAGAAGTATGCAAACGCATGGCTATTGCAGGATCGACTTGATGTTGCCAACGACAACGCTGAACACTTGGCGCGCTACATCTACCAGAATCATCCAGAACGTAACGTGTGGTTTGTGCTTCAGAAGAAGTCAGCCGATTGGGACCGCTTGAAGAAGCAGGGATTCAAGCTTATTGAGTTTGGAACGCGCCAACATCAATATGCCCTAAGGAATGCTGATCATGTCATTTCCTCACACGTAGATGTTGAGATGATTCGTCCAAAGTCCCCAACTTTCTATCCTGGCGGGCGAATCGACTACCAATTCACCTTCCTCCAGCACGGTGTCACAAAAGACGACCTGTCCTTGTGGCTCAACAAAAAGGAAATGGACTTAGTAGTCACAATTTCGCAGCGTGAGAAAGAGTCCTTCTCAGGCGATAACACCAGATACCTTTTGGCTGACCACCAGGTGGTAACCTCAGGTTTCCCTCGTTATGACCGTTTGCACGAGCTGGGAAGAAGCCTCAAGAAGGACGTCATTCTTGTAGCGCCAACTTGGCGCGGATCGTTGCTAACAAAGACGCGAGGAAACGCAGTGCGCGCGTTGGCTGATGGCTTCAAAGAAACTGAGTATTACCTCAACTGGCAGGCTCTGATTTCATCACCTCAGCTGACGGAGTATGCCGAGAAGAACGGCCTGGAGATTGTCTTGCTGCCTCACCCAAACATGAGTGCGCATATCGAACAGTTCGACATTCCAGCAAACGTCCAGATTGCGTCTTACAGTACTTCGGACGTGCAGTCTTTGTTCGCCAGGTCGAAGACAATGATCACAGACTATTCGTCGGTTGCTTTTGACGCAGCCTATGCTGGCGGAGAAGTAATCTACTTCCAGTTTGACAAAGACACCATTTTCGCTGGTGGGCACACCATGGAAAAGGGATACTTCGAATATGAGCGCGACGGTTTGGGACCAATCGCACTGACTCACCTGGATGTGTTGGATGCTCTTGCGGGCGACAACGCAGATGCAAAGTCAATGTATGCCACCCGAGCCGCCGAGCTCTTTGCACATCGTGATAATCAAAACTGTGCTCGCACGTATGAGGCAATTAGCGCCTTGGACACTGCCGCAACTACTGTATGAACAAGAAGGTGCCACAACAGGGCGCCACTGAATCTTTAGGAATCGGTTCGATTTTGTCAGACATCGAAACAGGTGGGGAGCTGGGGGATACCGCAGCTCTCGCCGCCCGCTACGGGCTCAAGCAGATGGGCGTACGTCCGCAGTTTCGCGGATANGTCAAAGACGTACTCGCCCGACGAGAGTTCCTTACCGAGTTAGCTTCGGCCAAGGCATTCGCGGAGAGCAAGAACACTTACTTGGGTCAATTGTGGACGGTCCTTACACCACTGTTGAACTCACTGGTGTACGTATTGATATTCGGACTTCTGCTCAATACAAGTCGCGGAATGAACAACGTCATTGGCTTTATCGTTGTTGGAACTTTCGTTTACGGAATGTTCTCCACTACCGTCACTTCCGTTGCTAAATCAATCAAAGCGAACGTGAAGCTTGTACAGTCTCTTCAGTTCCCTCGCGTCATTTTGCCCCTGGCAATTGCGCTCAAAGAGTTCATGATAGCTCTGCCCGGGCTCGCGGTGATGTCCATCATTGCTCTGAGCTCGGTAGTTCTGAAACAAGGCGCTGACGCACTCAAGCCGACGCACTGGATCATTATTGTTCCAGCCATCTTGTTGATTACGCTCTTTGCCACTGGAATCGGGTTTGTTCTGGCTAAGTACGCTTCACGTACTCCCGATTTGCTTAAGATTCTCCCGTTCATTTTGCGTTTGGGAATGTACGCGTCTGGCGTCATCTTTGCTGTACAGCACATCCTCGAACCTTCAGTGCTCCGTACGATCATGGAGTACCAGCCAGTAGCGGTGTACCTAGACATGGCCCGTTACGCGCTGCTAAATGAGTCCTCTTTGGTAATGGACTCAACCAAATGGATCTCTGCGATTGTGTGGGCGGTCGTTGTGTTTGGATACGGATTTATTAGCTTCTGGCGAGACGAGGCGCGCTATGGCCGCGAATAATCGCGATTACGAGTTCGATGTCGAAGTAGATCCAGAGGACCTGCCTACTGAACTCGAACACACTGACTTGGGTGCTCCTTCGGTGATTGTGAAAGATCTCCACGTTACATATCACGTGGTCGGTTCTCGAGCGAAGCAAGCACAAGGAAGCGGCAAACCAAACATCCTTGCGAAAATCCTGAGCAAGGGCAAAAGCGTTACCGGCGGCCGCACTCAGATCAAGGCTGTCCGTGGAGTGTCTTTCGTGGCCCGACATGGTGAATCCATCGGTCTCATTGGAACCAATGGTTCGGGTAAATCGACGCTGCTCAAAGCGATTGCGGGCTTGCTGCAGCCCAGCGCAGGCGAAATATACGTATCCGGCACACCATCACTGCTTGGTGTTAGTGCAGTGTTGATGCCTGACTTGACTGGCGAACGAAACGTGATGATCGGTGGCCTTGCACTTGGTCTTCCTAAGGCGGAGATCGAGGCAAAGTTTGACGAGATCGCCGATTTCGCTGGTATCGGAGACGCGATCTATCTTCCGATGAACACGTACTCAGCTGGGATGGGAGCGAGACTCCGATTCGCTATTTCAACGGTGTCCACGCCTGACGTTTTGATGATTGATGAAGCACTCGCTACGGGCGATGCCTCGTTTAGAGAAAAATCTCGTATCAGGATCGACAAGATTCGAAAAGAAGCCGGCACTGTCTTCGTAGTGTCACACTCGCTGGCGTCTATTAAAGCTATGTGTTCGCGTGTCATCTGGCTAGATAAAGGTGTGGTTCGCATGGATGGGGATCCTGAAACGGTCACCGAAGCCTACCGCGAGTTCACTAAGAAGCTGTGAGCAAAAATCTCCAAGTGAAAGTGCGTTGATCGCGCAATAGCCAAGAGGGCCTCATCACCAAGAATTGAGTGATGGGGCCCTCTTCGTTCCACTCAAAGGTAACTGCGCAAGACCTGGCCAAAGCGTTGGCCCCTGGCTTGATCATCAAAGTCACCAAGGTAGTAAGCCTTGGCTGCGACTCGCGACTCTCGTAGCGGATCTCCACCAAAGGCCTGTTGAAGTGATTCATTGATGGAGGCTGAAATAGTCTCGGACTGAGAAACAAACGCCGTATAGA
>DFNY01000115.1:35407-39436 GCA_002376595.1 Jonesiaceae bacterium UBA3555
GCTCAATTCGATTGATGATCGCGCTGTATTTCGAGGAGCGCAGTGAGTACGGGTGTGGCCTAAAAACAATAGTGGCGCCATATTCCACCGCTGCACGGACAATTTCTTCCCCATAGGTCAAAGACGTGTAGTTGGTTTGCGCATTGAATCCGTGCCACGTAGGAGCATAAAGGACCGTGGGAACCGCGGGACTGGAGTGATGCACAACCGATTCAACCAGAGCAGTTTGGGGGCGGCTGACTATCTCGAAGAAGTGCTCTTGCGTTTCAATGCCACGGGAAGTGTAGCGGTCAATCGCTGCTTGTCCAGCCACGAAATTACGATCAAACATTCTGAATGCCGGATTGTAGCTAGGTGCTTTATCAGAATCGCCGTGGTTCAACTGAATATGAGTAAGTCCCATGTAACGGATCAAGTGAACATTGCGGGTGGAATTATTTGTGTAGAGCGCAACCTTAAGAGTTGGCACCATGACGGAATCGAGATCCTCAAGATCTTTGATTAGTACCACCGGGTGCTGGGTCAGTTTGCGGGCTTCAGCAAGATTTTCTGCGGTGCGGACCAAAACGAAGAAAGGTTCGTTGAGCTCCTCTAAATATGGGAGCCACATTGCTATTTGGTATTGCGTATTCTTTGGTGCCTGCCAGTGAAGCACGAATCGTGGAGATAACGACACCAATCGCTTGGTCACTGATCGTGCAACTTTGCGGTAGTAGCGCGCATTTCGGCGATACGTGGCAATGCACCCGGCAGCCACTAGGAGCGCACCTACGCTCAGAAGCAGAGAGGCATAACTAGCCCACACCGTGAAGACGCTGAGAGCCCCCAACGCGAGTGCGCTCTGGCTCAGCACGGTTGTCAGCGCAGCAGGAACGCGGGGTTGACCGCACTCCTTTACGCCTTCAAAATTCGCAGTAGTTGGTACTGCCTTACGAGCGAAGGACTCGATGAATGTCTCGGCAGCCAGCGCCAATAACCAGAGCGGAAGCCACAGCCAGTGCCACAGTCCCGTCAGGAACGTATCGCTAGCCACTGCAACCAACGCCGCTACGGACGCTGCAGAAACGCAGAGCGCGAGACGTTCAAACACCAAACGTCCAGTAATTGCGGGGCCCGAACGGCCCGCGCCCGACAACTTGGCTAGCACAATCAAAACCAGCAGCCCTACCGCACACAAGGCGGTAAGCAAGCCTGCGAAATGACGTAGCCCATTCGTCGAAAAACCAATGAGGACACCGCACATGACCACTACGGCCGAACGAACTAACGCCGGGCGGCCAAGCACCCGTGCCGCGAACGAACTAGCGCCATAGGTAAACCTCAAGGGCACGTTTGATCCTTTCGGGAGAGGAGAGCTCTCAGGACTGAGACATCTCTGCTTCGGACTGTGCGAGTGCCTCATTGATGGCGTCCCCAGCAGACCGGTTGCCCTTTTGCTCCTTGCGAACATCAATAACGAGCCCGGTGGTGTCCGACGCAAGAACATCCAACGACGTCTGTGCTACCGATACCGCAGAGAGCAACGAACCTGGAGGCTCCTCACCGAACGCTGCCGAACGCATAGGCGTCGCGGTGCGCTCAGGATTGACAACGTTCACCTTTATTCCTTGGGCAGACCACTCTTCGGACAACGCTTGGGTCAGGTTAACTACGGCAGCCTTGGTGGAGGAATACAACGAGTAGTTTTCGCGTCCGCGTGTGTATGACGAGGAAGTGAAGAACAAGAGGTGCCCGGCCGAAGCACTGAGGTACTTGTAAGCAGCCTTTGCAACATGAACAGGGGCTAGGTAGTTCACGGAGAATGCCTCCATGATCTGCTCTTCGGTAGTGTCATTCAGGCGGCCCATTCGAAGAACGCCGGCGGTCAGAACCACTGCATCAATTGCGCCAAACTGTTCAAATGTGTCTTGGAAGGCCTGCTCAATTTCGGCTGGATTTTGAACATGCAAGCCAGTAGTTGAACGACCATGGGACACCACGTTTGCGCCGGCAGCTGCAGCCAACTGGCAAATCTCTGCGCCGATTCCATAGGAGCCACCCAGAACCACAATGGTCTTCCCTGCGAGCTGTTGATCGCGTTCTTCACGGCTACTGGCAGTTGGTGCACTCACAGAGGCCAGTTGGAAGAGTTTGTCAGCTATGAAGAGGTCGACCGGGTGGGTCACTTTCAGGTTATGCTCGGCGCCTTGGACCGTCTTGATTGGGACGTGCGGCATGTATTTCAGTACCACACCGCAGTCATCGGTAGCGCGGAAGGCAGAGTCTCCAGCTGCGTGTGCATATGCCTCGCGCAAGATGGAGAGTTTGAACGCTTGAGGGGTTTGGCCACGACGCAGGAACGAACGGTCAGGGATTGAAGTGATGATCTCTTGCTCATCCACCTGAACAATCGTGTCAGCGGAGGGGATAACCACGTCAACCGCGCCGTAAGTGTCGAGCGCTTCAACGCAGTCCTTGATAATCCTCTCGTCCAGCAGTGGACGAACAGCATCGTGCAGTACGATCTTGCATTCTTCCGCACCCAAAGCATCAATTACTTTGTTCGTGGTTTCGTTGCGGGTGTCGCCACCTTCGAGGATTCGCGTCAACTTTGCAAAGCGATTTCCTAGCAGAGTAGCAACATGCTCAGACCAGCCTGGCGTGATCATGACAATGAGCTCGTCGATCTCAGGGCTTTCGTTGAACGCTGTCACTGTGTGTTCGAGGATAGTCTTGCCAGCAATTTTCACCATTTGCTTAGGAACGTTCAGTCCTAAGCGGGCGCCAACGCCACCTGCAAGAATCACGCCTACTGTACGCACAAGGAATGCCTTTCACCTGACACAAAAACGTCTGGCCGAATTCGACCCTAGTTAACCTTACCGTTTCCAAGCCCGCCGGTAATCATGTATGGATCACACTTGCCGCCCAGCACTGGGCACCGTGCGTTGTGCACAGAGGGAAGCGCAATGTTGGTACCGGTATAACGAGCGGGGAGTGTTATTGATTAGGCACAACGTCCAAAATCCAGGTTCCTGGCATTGATGAAGTGCTGCTTGAGAGGATCTTGTTGTTCTTTCCCCGCAGAACCGAACGCCAGCCTGCAACACTTCCTCGGCCAGAATCGCTCCGAGATACCGTCTGCTGCTTGCCAGAGGAGGATGTGGCAGTGATCTTCCAGGCCTGACCGGACTCAAATTCGCTGGTGACCTTGACGGACTTGATGTCAGACAATTGGCCGAAAATACCAAGCAGTTGGGTCTCCGTCACCACGTGCTGCCATACACCGGGCACGCCTGGCGCTTTGGCTGAGTACGGGTCAGCGNNTCTTCGTTCGTACCCGATGATCCCACCAACATTGACTCCATCGGTCCACACTTCTTCCGAGTTTGCGGTGCGGCCTCCGGAATACGAGTAATAGTGGGTGGTGACTGGCAAGTCTTTGTACGTTAGGACTTGGGCCGACGTGTCGCTGGTCCTGGTTGAATCGACAGCTGCTCTCCAGTAACTCGACGAAGCGCCGTTTTCTTTAGTCCAACCCACGAAGTATTGGTCGGAAGTTGTGTCCACAACGTTGCAGTCGCATGAGGAAGCCAAGTTTGTGCCCTTTGCCATGGCATAGCTTCTACCGGTGATCGCTTGGGCTGCCAAGGCAGCAGATCCGCTGTTCGCGCCCCAGCCGGAAGGCATTTCTCCCAAGCCGTAGAGGTACTCGTTATTGAGTTTCAGGTTGTTCACAACGTTGAGCTTTCCGCTCTTGACCGAGATGATCATTCGTCCGTGGCGGTAGGTACCCTGCGCTCCCGTTAGCTTCATGATTGCTTTGGTCCCGGCGGGTGCGTTGAACTGCGGTCCGGACCAGTGCAAAACGATGGTGTCGAGGGTGTGGGTTGCAGTAACCACACCATCTGATTTCCGAATCACTTGGGCTTTTACTTTGGAGTTGGAGGTTGCACTGAAATCGATTCGGTAGGCAGAGGAAAGTCCCTGTGCGCCGTCGAGGAGTTGTGCGGATGAAGTAATCAGCCGCATTGATCCCTCTGCGATTGA
>DFNY01000115.1:39605-39889 GCA_002376595.1 Jonesiaceae bacterium UBA3555
GGAATGTGAAGGAATCCAACGTTGGCTTGCTGCTGGTCAGATACTCTGTGGACACCCAGCCTTTGAGCCCGAACTGGTCTTGGATTTCGCGCCACACCACAGAACTGACGGTCTTTGTTGCGGAGTTCGTAGCGGTTACTCGGGTTCCGTTGGAGAGTCGTCCCACAACTGAGTTTCCTGTTCCGGCACCGGACCGCATGTTTAGTGCGTCTCCGCCAGATTGCACCCAGTAATAGGTTGCAGATGACGCAGGGTTCACGTTGACCTCGGTGAGCGCCCAGGCG
>DFNY01000182.1:0-2809 GCA_002376595.1 Jonesiaceae bacterium UBA3555
TCTCACCCTGTTTTACCGGGCCGGATGCGCGCACGGTGCCAGTCACAGCTAGAGCCTGCAAGTATGCTCTGTGGGCTGGGCGAACCTGATCGAGCTTCGATGGGTTGTCTTGGTACACATAGGTCACTGCGAAAGTCTGCATTGTCGTATTGAACCACGACCCGGTGACGTGACGTGGTCCATTTTGCCGAGCGAGATCCTGATTAGTCTCCAAAAACACCTTTCGAACATGTGTACGAGAGGCGGATGTTCGCCTAAGATGTACGAGTGACTGATCGCTTAATTGTCCAAGGTGCCCGAGAACACAACCTCAAGAATGTCAGTATTGATCTCCCTCGAGACCAACTGATTGTCTTCACAGGCTTGTCTGGTTCAGGAAAATCCTCCCTCGCATTTGACACTATTTTTGCTGAAGGGCAACGACGATACGTTGAGTCGCTTTCGGCCTACGCGCGTCAGTTCCTTGGCCAAATGGATAAGCCAAATGTCGACTTCATTGAGGGGTTGTCGCCGGCTGTTTCAATCGACCAGAAATCGACCAACCGTAACCCGCGGTCGACGGTTGGTACGATCACCGAGGTTCACGACTACCTCCGCCTTCTCTTCGCGCGCGCAGGTACGCAGTACTGTCCGGAATGTGGCGAGAAGATAACCGCCCAGACCTNNCAACAAATTGTTGACCGACTGATGTCGCGTGATTCTGGAACTCGATTCCAAATCTTGGCGCCTGTAATTCGTGGACGTAAGGGTGAGTACCAAGAACTCTTCGCTGATCTTCAATCACGAGGGTTCGCGCGTGTACGCGTGGACGGCGAGATTCATCAGTTGAGTGCTCCGCCGGTCTTGGAAAAGCAAATCAAGCCCACCATCGAAGTTGTGGTTGACCGTCTAGCCATTAAGGACACCGTCCAGCGTAGGCTCACAGACTCCATTGAGACGGCGCTGACGACGGCCGAAGGCCTTGTGGTTATCGACTTTGTAGATCTACCGGAAGACGACCCGGACCGTGAGCGCCGATTCTCAGAGAAGCGCGCTTGCCCAAATGATCACGAACTGTTGCTTGATGAGATCGAGCCACGGACGTTTTCCTTCAACGCACCCTACGGTGCGTGCCCTCAGTGCACGGGTATTGGTGTGCGCTTGGAAGTGGACCCAGCGTTGGTGGTTCCAGACGACGAGATTTCGATTGCGCAGGGTGCAATTGCTCCTTGGGCTGGAAGCAGCTCCGAGTACTACGATCGCGTACTCTCGGCGCTGGCAGAGGAACTCGACTTCTCTTTGGACACACCTTGGAAAGATCTGGATAAGTCCGTTCAGAACGCGGTTCTCCACGGAAAGAATCACAAGGTTCACGTGAAGTACAAGAACCGCTGGGGTAGAGAACGTGCGTACTCCACCGGCTTCGAAGGCGTTATCGCGTCGATCCAGCGCCGCCACCAGGAAACGGACTCGGAGTGGTCTAAGGAAAAGTACGAAGCCTTCATGCGGGAGATTCCATGTCCTGCATGTGATGGCACGCGCCTGAAGCCAGAAGTGCTCGCAGTGCGCATCGGTGGCAAATCAATCGCAGAGATCTCCGAAATGTCCATTAAGGAATGCAAGCCATTCTTGGACAATCTCACTCTCGGGGAACGCGAAGCAAATATTGCTGCTGCAGTTCTCAAAGAGATCCACGATCGTCTCGGCTTCTTGCTTGACGTTGGACTCGATTACCTCACGTTGTCACGTGCCGCAGCAACGTTGTCAGGTGGAGAAGCACAGCGTATTCGCCTAGCCAAACAGATCGGCTCCGGCCTAGTTGGTGTGTTGTATGTTCTGGACGAGCCAAGCATCGGGCTTCACCAACGTGACAATAGACGGCTAATCGACACCCTGATTCGTTTGCGGAACCTTGGTAACACCCTCATCGTTGTGGAACATGATGAAGACACCATTCGCATGGCTGACTGGATCGTTGACATTGGACCTGGCGCAGGGGAGCACGGCGGTCACGTAGTCCACTCTGGTTCATATAAGGGACTTCTTAGCAACAAGGAGTCAATGACCGGTGCATACTTGAGCGGACGCAAGCAAATTGAGCTGCCACCGAGCCGTCGCGGCACAAACCCAGACCGTCAAGTAACAGTCGTCGAAGCCCGTGAGAACAACCTCCAGAACGTTACGGTGAACTTCCCACTTGGTGTTTTGACGGCTGTAACGGGAGTTTCGGGCTCTGGAAAGTCAACCCTGGTTAACTCAATTCTCTACACGGTTATGGCCAACAAACTCAATGGCGCTCGTAGAGTAGCGGGGCTGCACCGTAGAGTCACTGGTTTGGAACACCTAGACAAGGTTGTACATGTGGATCAGGGCCCAATTGGCCGGACTCCACGTTCCAACCCAGCAACATANNCGGTCCTGGTCGTTTCTCCTTTAACGTCAAGGGCGGGCGCTGTGAGGCCTGCTCTGGTGACGGCACATTGAAAATCGAAATGAACTTCCTGCCGGATGTTTATGTGCCGTGTGAAGTGTGTCAGGGAGCGCGTTACAACCGCGAGACTTTGGAAGTGAAGTTCAAAGACAAGAATGTCCAAGAAGTCTTGGACATGCCGATTGAGCAAGCGGCAGACTTCTTTGCTGCGGTTCCGAGCATTTCTCGCCACCTGCGCACTCTGGTCGATGTTGGACTTGGCTATGTTCGCCTCGGTCAACCCGCTCCAACCCTCTCAGGTGGGGAGGCACAGCGCGTTAAGCTTGCCGCTGAACTGCAGAAGCGCTCGACCGGACGCACGATTTACGTGCTGGATGAACCAACTACCGGACTTCACTT
>DFNY01000182.1:2820-3058 GCA_002376595.1 Jonesiaceae bacterium UBA3555
CACCGTTCTGGTCATCGAGCACAACCTGGACGTAATTAAGAGCGCTGACTGGGTTATCGATATGGGCCCAGAAGGCGGTTCTGGTGGTGGCTTCGTAGTTGCCCAAGGTACGCCTGAGGACATCGCCGCGGAACCCAAGTCACACACTGGTAGATTCTTGAAGGAGATCTTGGATGCTTCTCCAAGCGTCCCAGTTGGTGACATTGTGGCGGGGGCCGAAGCGCCCAAAACCCTTTGC
>DFNY01000160.1 GCA_002376595.1 Jonesiaceae bacterium UBA3555
AAAGCATCCCATCGAGGTGATCGTATTCGTGCTGTAAGAGACGGGCGAACCAGCCCTCGCCGGCCAGCTCGATAGGGTTGCCAAACTCGTCGAAGCCCTTAAGGAGGACAGCGTAGTGGCGCTTGAGATCGTGATCTGGCCCTGGGAATGACAGGCAGCCTTCGTTGTCCAGCAACGTCTTTGGTGGTCGCGCCTTGTTGCCCTCACGCTGTGCAAATAGGGGAGGGCGCTGCACGATTTGCAAGCTGGGGTTTATGATAACGCCACGCCGCTGAGTGTCTTCATCGGGACCGTCGTACACAAAGATGCGCAGGCCCACATTGATTTGAGGGGCAGCCAAGCCCACACCGTTTGAGGCCTCGAGGGTCTCAAACATGTCAGCAACGAGTGTGCGGAGCTCGTCATCGAACTCAGTAACTTCTTGAGCCCGTTGTCTCAGTACGGGGGCGCCATCAATGACGATGGGGTGGATCATGCGATCTCCAATGTAGTGAACTGTGCACATAGGGGTCTGCAGAATGTGACCCTATGAGGAACTATTCTACGTGGGCTCTCTCTTGTGAGTGCAGGGCAGTGGTTGTGGTGTTCACGGCTAAATGGAAGTGTTGTTTGGCTCAAAGCGCGGCACACCGATAGCTAGTTTTCGAAAAGTGCGGCATTCGCTCTTTTCAACCGATAACTCCCACCCAGCACATTTCTTGCAGGTTGCACCTGAAATACACAGGTGAGAAGTGTCCGTATTGTCATGTATGGGCCCATCTGAATGGGGAGAAATGGTTGGTAACTTCATCCCATAGCCTGTTCCATTTGTCCTGTTTTACGGTTTCTGGGGCCGCCGATGTGGCCACGGATCAAATGGGTGGTGAAAATGAACAGCTTGGGAACTCTGGAGGCTCACGTCCGTGAGCGCGTACGCGAACGAGGCTTGAACCCAGCCGCTGACCGCACCCAATTAGTCGAGATCGTTACCAAAACCGTTCAAGAGTATGACGCACAGGTCTTACTCGGACACGCTGAGCCACTCCCAGATCCAGGCAAAGCAGTCAAGGCATTGGTAGATGTTGTAGCCGGCTTGGGACCGCTGCAGCAATATCTCGATGATCCGCACGTCGAGGAAATATGGATCAACTCTCCACGTCAGGTATTCATAGCACGTGACGGTGTATCTCAGTTGACCAACACAATGCTCACAACGAGCCAAGTGAAAAGACTCGTCGAACAAATGCTTGCCACAAGCGGACGAAGGTTGGATCTCTCCCACCCGTTCGTTGACGCCATGCTGCCAGGAGAAGAGCGCCTCCACGTGGTGATCCCCGACATCACGCGGCAGGATATGAGCGTCAACATCCGAAAGTTTGTTGCTCGCGCTGGCAACCTTTCGGAGCTTGTGGCCCGCACAATGCTCACTCATCACGCAGCGACTTTCCTCGATGCGGCAGTGCGATGCGGCCTGAACATTCTTGTTTCTGGCGCAACTGGAGCAGGCAAGACCACCTTTCTCAGGGCTCTCGCGGGATCTATCCCAACGCGTGAACGAGTAATCACCGTTGAAGAGGTCTTCGAACTCAATCTTCAACTCCGCGACGTTGTCGCTATGCAATGCCGTCAGTCAAACCTAGAAGGCACTGGAGAAATCACTCTGAGAAGGCTTGTGAAAGAAGCACTCAGGATGCGACCAGACCGAATCGTAGTAGGTGAGGTTCGCGAAGCTGAGGCGCTCGATTTACTCATTGCACTCAACTCAGGCCTGCCAGGCCTAGCCACAATCCACGCAAACAGCGCCCGCGACGCCGTGCTAAAGACAGCAACCCTTCCGCTGCTGGCAGGTGAAAACGTGACAGCGCACTTTGTGAATCCCACAGTTGCCAGTTCCATCGACCTGGTTGTACACCTATCCCGTGGAGCGGATGGGCTACGCACCGTGCGAGAGATCTATGGGGTTTCGGGGCGTGTGGAGAACGGCCATATTGAGACCACCGCGCTCTTCGAAACTCAAGACGCTTACCTGTGCCGCGCCCAAGGTTTTCCCCCTAAGCCTGAATTATTCGAGCAGCACGGGATCGATTTGCCACGACTCCTGAACGGCAGATCAACATGGGAATAGTTGTTGGCATGCTTTTGGCAATGGGTGTGCTTCTGNNGCTCTGCTCGGATTCTTTGCAGCGTTGTGTGTGCTAGCACTAACAAGGATTCCCGTGGCAGCTGTCTTAGCGGGTGTCGCGGGAACGCTAGTGCTTCCGCTAACCGTCACATCACGAGCTAGGCGCAATCGTGCGCGTCGGTTAGAACTATGGCCCGATGCCGTCGATCACCTAATCTCAGGCATTCGAGCAGGGCTCTCCATGCCAGAAGCACGCATTGCTATCTCCCACAGAGGCCCGCAAGAACTGCAATCAGATTTCTTGGAATTCGCCAGGTACTACCGCGCATCCGGGAATTTTGACCAATCCCTTGAACACTTCAAACAGACCTTGGCCGATCCCACCGCTGATCGAGTGGTAGAAGCTTTACGAATCACCAGCACTGTGGGCGGAACTGAGTTGGGCACCTTACTGGCAACGTTGAATCGGTTCCTCAGGCAGGACATCAAAGTGCGAGGAGAATTGCGTGCCCGCCAAAGTTGGACCCTTGGAGGAGCACGTGTTGCGAGTGCGGCACCCTGGCTAGTTCTACTGATGTTGGGCACGCGAGATGAAGCAGCACAGGCATTTCGGTCTCCTCAAGGAATGATTCTCATCGTTGTTGGAGCGGTACTCACCGTCTGTGCATACCGACTCATGTTGTTGTTTGGGAGACTTCCCGCAGAAGAAAGGGTGCTTATATGACCAGCGCCAACGTCATAGGGGAGCTAGTTGGGTTGATAGGCGCCGGTGGTGCGCTTGCACTCTACTCACTTTTGCATGCCAGAAGGATCACGCTGATCCAACGTGTAGAACCGTATATTCGCCCGAGCCTGCAAGCGCCGAACAAGTCGCGAGAACATAGAATCCACACTCCGCTTGGAGTCTTCGCTCAAGCCTTGGAACCCGTAGTGGCACGGCTAGATACCGTGCTCATTTTCTTCAGTTCCCCCCACGACGAATTGCGTGTCAGACTTCAACGCGGCGGTAGCACTCAAAGTGTCACTGAGTACAGATTGCGCCAACTGCAATTTGCTGTGGCCGGACTGCTGGCGGCAGTAGCAATAGTGGCACTTCTGGCGTTCACACGCGGGGCAAGCGATGCGATTTACATCATGGTGCTATTCGCACTACCTTTGAGCGCACTTGCTCAATGTGACCACTTGCTCAAGCGATCGATAGCTCGACGCGAGGCAAGAATTCTCGCGCAGTTCCCAACCGTTGCCGAGTTATTGGCGCTCGCGGTCTCCGCAGGAGAAGGCCCCATGTCCGCATTGGAGCGAGTCGCTCGTAGTGTACGCGGCGAACTCAGCGATGAGATCTCAAGAGTGGTCAACTCCGTGCATGCTGGAGCGCCTCTCACCTATGCCCTTGAATCTTTGGGCAAGACCACACAGCTTGGAGCGATTATCCGCTTCGCGGACGGTGTGTCTGTTGCGGTGGAACGCGGTTCACCACTCGCTGAAGTGCTTAGAGCCCAAGCACAAGATNNAATGCTGATTCCAGTTGTGTTCCTTCTTCTGCCCATAACAGTAGTTTTTGCGATCTTCCCATCCTTCAGTGCATTTGGAACGACCTGGTAAACCCGATTCGCGCGCACTGGAAAAAATCATCACGTAAGGCTTCAATCATGCACACTCGAGCAGCAAGGACACCTGAAATGAGCAGCATCCAACCAGAACTCGGCGCTTCACAGATGCGCAACACAGTGACGAACCATTGTGCGTCTGGCAGGCAAGACCGCAACCACCTAGAAACCGACGTTGTGCTTGTGCCGCCAACAAGAAGATCGTCCCCATCCGCCGAGGTTCGACAACCCAACGAGCACAGCAACGAGACCACTGCTGCTTACTTCAATGACGCAGAGCGAGGCGACGTCCCTGGGTGGGTGCTGATCACGCTGATGACCGCTGGACTTGTCGTTGCAATATGGGCGATTGCTGGACCAGCACTCGAAGGTCTTTTCAATGACGCAATCAGCCGCATTAGCTCCAGATAAGTTGTCTCAGAGGGCTGTCAGAGGGCTGGAATGCCATTACGAATGCAAGAACAAGGCTCAGCGCCAGTTGGCTTCCTCTTCACTGCACTTCTCAGCATTGTTCTTTTCCTCATGCTGATCCAAGTGGCATTAACGCTATACACGAAAGTCGTTCTGGTAGATGCAGCCGGTGAAGGCGCCCGGGTTGCCGGGTATCTAGGATCCGATCTAGAAGCAGGGATAGCTAGAACGCGAGCCCTCATCCAAGAGACAGATCAAGACGCCGCAGTAACAGGTCGCATCTTCGAGGCCGGAGGCACACAAATGATAGAGATTCGCATCGATGCTAGCCTCCCAATTCTTGGGGCGTTTAGGCTGCCCGGTGGACTTACGGCAGTAGGTCAAGGCATCGTTGAAACACTTCCAGAGCCGGTGGACTGAGCCATGATCGGACAGCACCGTCGGGTGATTGGTAGGCCAATCCTGAGCCTGCTTAAACAGATTCCAGAAGACAGAGAGTCAGGAATGGCAGTGGTCGAATTTATCGGCGTAGTTGTCATACTTGTGCTGCCTGTGCTCTACATCATCGTAAGCCTGGCAGGTGCTCACGCTGCTAGCGTGGCCGCTGAGTCTGCTGCGCAGTCGGCAGCCCGGGCTTTTGCATTGGGCGGAGAAGGCGATCGTGAGGCACAGCTTAGCCAGATTGTGTCACTGCCATTCATGGATCACGGACAAGGTGCTGAACATGGAAACTTGGACTTCACTGCTTCATGCGACCCTGACTGCACGCTTCCCGGAGCCGTAGTACATGTGGAAGTCAGGTACAGATATCAGCCACCATTGTTGGGCTGGCTTCCAGGAACAACGCTCAAGATCTCGGCTCACGGGGTCTCATACATTGGCCAACTTGAAGCACGAAGATGACGGCGATATGAAAATACTCAAGCATCCCCGCTGTTCGTCACGTACTAAGGAAGACGGCAATATCCTCATTCTGGGACTCGGGTACATTGTGGTGGTCCTGATCCTGGTACTGCTGCTGGTGCATATCGGAGCACAATACTTGGAGCGCAAACGGTGGCAGGGGGTGGCTGATGGAGCAGCCCTC
Source organism: Jonesiaceae bacterium UBA3555 (assembly GCA_002376595.1). Lineage (GTDB taxonomy): Bacteria > Actinomycetota > Actinomycetes > Actinomycetales > Cellulomonadaceae > Timonella. The sequence continues at coordinate 5,207 of DFNY01000160.1, forward strand.
GTTCTGAGTGACACTCGCGTGGTCCACGCGTATGTTCTAAGCCTGAGTAACAACGGCTCTTGGAAACAAAACGACCTTCAGATTAAGCAGCCCGAAGACCCGGAAGTTGCGGCAAAGCAGTTCGTCGAATCCGCGCGGTTGATTAAGGGGCTGCCTGCTCCGCAAGATGTGAAAGTCTCTGCTGAAGGTGAACCGGCGGCTGTAAGCCTGATGGCTCGAGGTAATGGCGTGGGTGTGTGGATGCTGGGCGCACAAGCAAGCCAAACGGCCGAGTTTAGAGTTCGATCGNNTCGCAGGCACTGAACTCGCACAACGTTCCGTAACTTGGTGACTTTGGGCGTTTCAGTTCAAGGTGGCAGGGGCATATACTAAAGGCATCGAACCGCTTCGACGATGAAGTCTTGCGTGATGGCAAAGATGGCATCTAGTAATCCGGGAAAACGCCAACCGAGTGCAGGCACGAGTGTGTTTGGCATGCTCCCACCAACGAACCTGTCTTCCGCGCTTGGCATCTTGTGCTCTGACGGCCAATGCAAGCCTTGAAACGAAATTAGCTCAAAGGATTCTCAGCAGATGATGCAAAACCCAGTGATCCCCGGTTTCTTTCCGGATCCTTCTGTCTGTGCTGCTAGTGACTATTTTTATCTGGCCGCTTCCTCATTTGCGTTCTATCCAGGTATTCCGTTGTTTAGATCCAAGAACCTGGTGGACTGGGAGCACATTGGACATGCATTAACTCAAGACCACATAGATTTNNCATGGCGTGTGGGCGCCCACTTTGCGCTACCACGAGGGTCTTTTCTACCTCGTATTTTCTGTTTCACATGGTCCACAAGGGATGAAGACTTACCTCATGACCACCAATGACCCGGCGGGTTTGTGGTCTGCACCGAAGCAACTCCACATCGAAGGATTCGATCCCTCGTTGTTCTTTGACGACGGCAGAGTGTGGCTGACAATCTGCCGTGATGCAAAACCTTCAAATCCTCAATCACCGGGTGCGTTATGGCTCGCGGAACTCGATCTCGAATCCCAAGAAGTAGTGGGCCCCGAAATACTCATCTGGGGTGGAGCACTCAAGGGCGCCTGGGTAGAGGCGCCTCGCATTTACAAGAAAGACAACACCTATTGGCTCATCACAGCTGAAGGTGGAACG
>DFNY01000023.1 GCA_002376595.1 Jonesiaceae bacterium UBA3555
CGCCCAGAGGACCTACATAAATTCGGTCTGATTCCTGAATTCATTGGTCGTGTGCCCGTCATTACTACCGTTGCCCCTCTCGACGAGGAAGCTCTGACAAGCATCTTGACCAAGCCTCGGAATGCCCTGGTCAAGCAATACCAAAAGATGTTCGCGTTGGATGGAGTGGAACTCGAATTCACACCTGACGCGATCGAGGCAGTTGCAGCGCAAGCATTGTTGCGTGGTACCGGCGCACGCGGACTCCGCTCGATTCTTGAANNTCAGCAAGTCATGTTTGAAGTTCCTTCGCGCGACGATGTCGCAACCGTTGTCATCTCCAAGGAAGTGGTACTCAATAACGTGTATCCAACCTTGCTACCAAAAGCCGAAAACAAAAAGGGAACTCCCCGAGAGAAGAGCGCCTAGCCCTCATGTCACAACATCAGCAACCGAGTGACCCAACTGCTAACCCAGCAATTCGCGAAGAGATTCTTGGCCTTCGCGNNGATTGATGCGTCATTGATGTATCTGCTGGCAGAACGATTTAAGTTCACACACAGGGTAGGGGAACTAAAAGCAGAAGGTGGCGTTGCGCCGGCTGATCCAGAGCGTGAGTCGCGTCAGATTACGCGTGCAAATTCCATTGCGGAAGATGCTGGACTCGATACGGACTTTGCAGGGAAATTCCGAGAATTCATAGTCTCTGAAGTGATCCGCCATCATGAGAAGATCGCGCGTGAGTTCGGCGAAACCCGTCCTCTTGATACTTATTCATGAAGAGAATAATGCCTCGTGCTTCACGGCACGGGGCATTCTCGTTTTCTGGAAACTTCGGCTGTCTAGCAATACGAGGCGAATGTAAGTTAGTAGCACCCAGCGACACGATCAAAAGGAGAAGATAGTCAGCACTCAACTCGACAGATGAATGACTCTTGTGTTCTGATCACCGTTGCAGAGGTAGGATCCCATGAAGCGAAAGATCAACCGACTGGTGTACGTCAGTTCGGCGTTAGTTGTCGCAGGAAGTCTCTTGGGAGGCTGCGGCACAACTGAGCCTGTTTCACCTAGCGATTCTCTGCCGCAGACTGGCAGTAGTGGTGTCGATAACGCTGAGAAGGGTAAGCAGGAGCAGGAACGCGAAGAGGCAGATCAGAAGAAACGGGAAGCCGAACGTATTGCATCGCTTCTCAGCGACGCGAATAGGGCAGCTAGTTCGTACGATTACAGCGCCGCTCTGGATCTGCTTGCTGGTGAAGAGGACCCAGCTGCCATCGCACTGCGAAGCAAGATATCCAGCGCCAAGACTAGCGCTGTAGCGTGGCCCGAGCCTGATCAAGTGCCACATCTATTTTTCCACTCGCTCATAGTTGATCCGGAACGTGCGTTTGATGGTGATTCGGACACGCAGGGCTACCTAGACTATATGGTCACGAAACATGAGTTTGAGGCGATTCTTGCGCAATTACACGAACGTGGATTTGTATTGGTACGCCCTCATGACATTGCTCGAATTGAAAACGGGGTCATGACCTATCAGGAGATCCTTCTACCGCCTGGAAAGAAGCCTCTAGTTATTTCCGAGGACGATGTCTCGTACTACGAGTACATGGAAGGGGACGGCTTCGCAGATCGGCTTGTGGTTGATTCCAATGGGGCAGTTGTCAATGAATACACCGACGCGGATGGAAACATTTTGAGAGGGGCATACGACATGCCTCCCATCGTTGATGCGTTCGTTGAAGCGAACCCCGATTNNATTTTTCATATCGCGGAGCGAAAGGCATATTGCCACTCACCGGATACAACGGAGTGTTTGGCTATAGAACGTCCGCTCGGCAGTATCCCGACTCTCCAACTTTGCAAGACGACACCAAATCTGCGCGGGCAGTTGCCCAAACATTAAGCGATGATGGCAGGATGTTTGCATCTCATGCCTGGGGCCACATCAATGTCACAGATTCGTCGTTGGCGCGACTTGAACGAGACTCCACGTGGTGGGATGAGGAAGTGAAACCGATCCTCGGAGCTACAGATCAGTACATTTACCCGTTCGGTGCCGACATCTCTGATGTGAAGAAATACCGAGGGGAGAAGTTCGAACTTCTGAAATCTCACGGCTTTGACTACTTCTACGGTGTGGACGGAACAACCTATTCGTGGATGCAGCAAGGTAAGGAGTATCAGCGTCAAGCCCGAATCAACGTAGACGGGTTGCAGTTCGCAAAGGAGAAGCGCGGTGATAGGCAGGTGTTAAAGGACTTCTTCGATGTTGACGCCGTAATAGATCCAGCACGCGTAGCCTACAACAACAGGTGACAGCAAAGAGGTGGTTACAGGAAGACCTGTAACCACCTCTTAGTAAGAGCAGTGAATGAAGATCACTCGGTGTGCGTTGGATTCAAAACACGCTCGAGGAACTGCTGAGTGCGTTCTTGGGTAGGTGCGCTGATAACCTGGTGAGCTGGCCCTTCTTCAACGATCACGCCACCGTCCATGAAGAGGACGCGATCTGCAACATCGCGAGCGAAGGCCATTTCATGGGTAACAACCATCATGGTCATGCCTTCTTCAGCCAGGTCACGCATCACCTTGAGAACCTCACCTACGAGCTCTGGGTCAAGCGCGGAGGTTGGTTCGTCGAACAGCATGATGTCTGGGTTCATTGAAAGCGCACGCGCGATTGCTACACGCTGTTGCTGCCCACCAGAGAGTTGGTTAGGAAGTGCCGAACCACGATCTGCCAGCCCAACATGCGCAAGGTTCTTGAGAGCTACCGCTTCAGCTTCAGCTTTGCTACGGCCCAACACCTTGCGTTGAGCAACGGTGCAGTTCTCCAACACGGTCATGTGGTTGAACAAGTTGAACTGCTGAAACACCATCCCTACGCGTGAGCGTAGGGCATCAATATCTGTGTCTTCGTCAGTGATTTCCTGACCAAGCACGGTAATCTCGCCGCTAGTAGTGGTTTCTAGCTGGTTAACACAGCGTAGAAGTGTGGATTTTCCCGAACCTGATGGACCAATGACGCAGACGACTTCACCTTGAGCGATTTCAAGGTCGATCCCCTTGAGGACCTCGCGGTCCCCGTAGGACTTGTGTAATCGCCGGATCGAAACAACTGGGCTGGATTCGTTGGTACANNGCCAGGATTCCGAGAGGAATCGTGATGCACAAGTAGGCTGCACCGACCACGAACAGGCCGGTGAGTCCGCCTGTTCCTGAGTTGAGGGCATCGCGGCCGATCTTTGTGAGCTCGAATTGCTCCGCAGAGACACCCATAAGGAATACCAAGGATGAGTCTTTTGTGAGCAGGATGAGTTCGTTGGTCATCGGTGGCAGCACAATCCGGAATGCCTGGGGGAGTACCACCGTGAGCATGGTGCGAGTGTGGCTCATACCAAGAGAACGGGCGGCTTCGATTTGGCCCTTTGGCACTGCCTGGATGCCTGCTCGAAGGACTTCTGCAATGTATGCGGAGGACACGATTCCGAGAGCCAATGCAGCCTTTGCAACTAGCGATTGCATCTGGATGCCAAAGGCGATGGGCAATGNGAAGGCGACTGAGAACACCACAAGCATTGCTGGAATGCCACGGAAGAACTCAACGTATGCCGTTGCTAGCCATCGGTAGAGGCCAACTGAGGACAAT
>DFNY01000090.1:0-10750 GCA_002376595.1 Jonesiaceae bacterium UBA3555
TGGACCAGCCTTCCAACGGTGAAGCTAGGCTCGCGCCAGGCTACACGGTAGGAATCCTCCTTCAGGAACCACCTCTGAACGAAGAGAAGACGGTTCTTGGAAACATTGAAGAATCAGTTGCCGAGATCAAAGGCAAACTAGACCGCTTCAACGAAATCTCAGCTCTCATGGCCGACCCAGATGCTGACTTTGACACCCTGTTGGCTGAGATGGGAGAGCTCCAAGAAGCTCTTGACCACGCCAACGCTTGGGACCTTGACAACCAGTTGGAACAGGCAATGGACGCACTGCGTTGCCCTCCAGCAGACGCTGATGTTTCAGTTCTATCCGGTGGTGAGCGCCGCCGAGTAGCACTATGTAAGTTGCTCCTTGAGAAGCCAGACCTGCTGCTTCTTGACGAACCAACCAACCACCTCGACGCAGAGTCTGTGCTTTGGCTCGAGCAGCACCTTGCTAGCTACCCTGGTGCAATCCTTGCAGTCACCCACGACCGCTACTTCCTAGACCACGTTGCCGAATGGATCTGTGAAGTCGACCGCGGACGTCTGTACCCATACGAGGGTAACTACTCCACCTACCTTGAAAAGAAGCGCGAGCGCCTCGAAGTTCAAGGCAAGAAGGATGCAAAGCTCGCCAAGCGCTTGGCCGAGGAACTTGACTGGGTCCGCCAGAACGCAAAAGGCCGCCAAACCAAGTCCAAGGCACGTTTGGCTCGCTACGAAGAGATGGCAGCCGAAGCGGAGCGCACCAGGAAGCTGGACTTCGAAGAAATCCAGATTCCACCAGGCCCACGCCTTGGAAGCATCGTAATTGAAGCCGAAAACCTGAAGAAGGGCTTCGGAGATCGAGTGCTTATTGACGGGCTCTCATTCACGCTGCCACGCAACGGTATCGTTGGTGTGATTGGTCCAAACGGTGTGGGTAAGACCACGCTGTTCAAGACCATCGTTGGTCTTGAGCCACTTGATAGCGGTGACCTAAAGGTTGGAGAAACCGTCAAGATCAGCTACGTTGACCAATCACGTGGCGGAATCGATCCCAACAAGTCACTTTGGGAAGTTGTTTCCGACGGCTTGGACTACATCAAAGTTGGGCAAGTCGAAATGCCTTCGCGCGCGTACATTGCAGCGTTTGGCTTTAAGGGTGCCGACCAGCAGAAACCAGCCGGAGTGCTCTCCGGTGGTGAGCGTAACCGCCTCAACCTGGCGCTCACGCTCAAGCAGGGTGGAAACCTTCTGCTCCTTGACGAACCAACTAACGACCTTGACGTTGAGACGCTCGGTTCACTCGAAAATGCACTCCTGGAGTTCCCGGGTTGTGCAGTGGTGGTCTCTCACGACCGCTGGTTCCTAGACCGAGTGGCAACCCACATCTTGGCTTACGAAGGCACCGAAGAGAACCCTTCAAACTGGTACTGGTTCGAGGGTAACTTCGAGTCCTACGAAGCGAACAAGATTTCACGTCTGGGTGCAGACGCTGCTCGTCCGCACCGCATCACGCACCGCAAGCTCACCCGCGACTAATCACGTGTGAAGCAGGGCAAGAGGCCACCTCATCTATCTGGGGTGGCCTCTTCACCTTTCCACCGAATCAGCAGGTAACGTTACAGTGAGCCCGCGGGTAACGGTTCACCCAAGTGGCTGGTACCGGCACTAGAACTTTTCGTGGAATACCCCACCAGGCTGTCGCCGGGTGAGATCTATATGAAGTAATCACGTGCACAGAGCCGATCTTGGAAGAAATTCATGTCAACTTTGGGCGGTTCGAGGTGCCTTTTTCTCCGTGATTAGGGAAGATTCAGTCATGGACAATGCCACTAGTGAACCCGAAGCAGCCGAACCAAGAGTTCCGCCGCAAGGCAGCTCATGGGGACAAGGTTCACTCTCGCAAGCAACGGCGCATGCACAGACGCTTCTCTCAGATGTGAGTTTCCCGCTGGAGACGGTGGATGCTGAAAAGGCTCGGGAGACGCAGAGGCATGCGCTCCACCAGATTGCTGACTATGTGCAGCCGCGACTTCAGAACGAACAAGCTCCAGTGCTTGTTGTCGTCGGAGGTTCCACGGGTTCGGGCAAATCCACGCTCATTAACTCGTTGCTCTCTGAGCGGGTAACGCTCCCAGGAGCGTTGCGACCCACAACCCGAAACCCCGTACTCGTGCACAACCCTCGTGATGCGCAGTGGTTCGACTCTTTGCGCATTCTGCCAACTTTGGCACGAGAAGTGGGAACGAGGGGAAAACACCTCACAGGCGCTATTCCTGCGGCATCCTCAGCACCAGGAGCTAGCGCCGGTGATGCTGCCGACGCATTGCCTTCCAACACACGGCCTTCCAACACGCTGCCCACCACACCTGTTCCTCCCGTTTCACCGGATCTGCCTGACGCACCCGCTTCGCCATCTTCGCCGGTGGCCAATAGAGGGACCCAAGAACTTCGAGTAGTCCCGTCTGACTCAGTACCTAGCGGCCTTGCACTTATTGACTCGCCTGACGTGGACTCCATGGTTGACTCCAACCGGCAACTGGCACAACAGTTGCTTGCCGCAGCTGACCTCTGGTTGTTTGTGACTACCGCAGCACGCTATGCAGACGCTGTGCCTTGGGACACGCTGCGTTCCGCGGTAGCGCGGGACACCGAGGTTGCAATCGTCATAGATCGTGTTGACCCAGGGGCGATGGACGTTGTCACAGATTTACGGTCAATGCTTGACGCGCACGGATTGCACGAAAGCCCGTTGTTTGTCATCGAAGAACAAGAACTTCAAGACGGGTTAATCCCAGCCCCTGCCACCGCTCATATTGCCCAGTGGCTGACGTGGCTCATGGTGGCGCCGGGGGAGCGCGATCGGGTGGTTGCTGGCACCCGAAACGGCGCGGTCGAATCGTTGGCGCGAACCATTGAAGAACTCGCGGTTCATGTTGAAACTCAGTTGCGGGCCCAAAAGACTTTGGTGGACATCGCTGACGGCGCATATGCGCATGCCTATGAGTCCGTACGTGCGGCTACTTCTGACGGTACTTTGCTGCGCGGCGAAGTGTTGCGCAGATGGCAGGACTATGTGGGGACCGGCGAACTCATGCGCGGAGTTGAAGAGAAAATCGCAGCTCTGCGAGATCGCGTGTCTGCATATGTGCGTGGAAAGTCTGCAGCGCCAAAAGTCCAGCAGGCCGTTGGGGACACCCTCTACGNNTATGCGACCGGGCTGCAGAGGAAACATATCGTGGGTGGTTTGCGCACCCAGCCGGAAAATCGTTCGCTGCAAATACCAGCCTAGCCACTTCGTCGGGAAATCTGCATGACCGATTGAGTCAAGAAATCAGAGGATGGCAGGCAGGAATCCTAGAACTTGTCTCGGAGACTGGAGCCGAGAAGCGTACAAAAGCCCGCGCATTGGCCTTCGGGACCAACGGCTTGGGTGTGGCGCTCATGATCGTGGCGTTCGCTTCAACAGGGGGACTCACCGGAGTTGAAGCTGGGATAGCAGGCGGCACGGGAATCGCAGCGCAAAAACTCCTTGAATCAGTATTTGGTGAAGACGCAGTGCGCAAACTCGCGCGCGACGCTCAGGCAGACCTTGAACGGCGGATGCTCGCGGTCATTGAGCAAGAGAAGCTTCGATACGTCCGCCCTCTGGAAGTGCTGGGGTTAAGCCAGGAACAAGGGACCGCGTTGCGTAGGTCCGCCCGACAATTACACGCAGGCGTTGCGTCACTGGTCCAATCTCCAACAAAGGCATCTACCCGCGCGGATTCTGCAGAACTACCGGAAAACGGCTTCCAGGATCGCGACCAAGTATCTCAGGCAGCCAAATGGTTTGGAGGTGCCGGCGACGCCTATCTGGCTAGCCAAGATTCGGTTGAGTCCTACGCTGGGGCAATCCTCTATGGAACCGCTGGGATAGGGAGTCCGGCCAGCGCGAGCCCACTGAGCAACACCACGCAAGCCGCAAACGGTAGCCGTTCGAACTCAGAATCTGCTGAAGAACCAGGTAGAGCATCCCGCGCTCCAACATGGTGGAAGAAACTCTTTGGTGGGCAACGTCAGGACAATGAGCAATGAGTGTGCGTACCTACGAAAACCGGGAAACTAAGCGCCGAAACGCAGACGTAAAAATGCGTATTGAGGCTCTGCATGAGGCCTTAGATCATGGTAAGGGGTGGCTCAGTGAGGAAGTCGTCTCACGCTCAGAGCAGCAACTTGCCATTGCACGTGGCCGCGTGCGACAGTCGCTCGACCACACGGTGGTGGCATTGGCTGGCCCAACTGGTGCAGGGAAATCCTCGCTGCTTAACGCCCTTGCTGGCCGGCAGGTGTCTAAGGTGTCGGTTCGTAGGCCTACAACTTCGCAAACCATGGCAGTGGTGTGGGACTCCAGCGTAGAGGGTCGGGGGCACGCCTCGAAACTCTTGGATTGGCTTGGCGTTGCCGAACGCAACTATGTCACCGAAGAAGCACCCAATTCACCAAACACCGAGGGCAAACGGTCGGTTTTGAACGCGTTAGCGCAAACACGCTCTGGCACCGCTGGAGGCGACGCAGGGGCGAAGCGGCGCGATTCTGATGTGCCCAAGGCAGTCAGTTCTCCTAAGAAACATAAGGATCTGCTTAATTCGGGTCTGATCGTTGTAGACCTGCCTGACTTTGATTCAGTTGTTTCCCAGCACCGGGTACGCGCCGATCACCTCACAGCGCGCGCTGATGTATTGGTGTGGGTGACTGATCCACAAAAGTATGCCGACGCCATCTTCCACCACGAGTATCTGCGGAAGTTCAAGTCGCACACCGACATGCTTGTGGTGCTCAACCAGGTTGATAGGCTCTCTGCCAAGGAAAAAGAACAGTGCTTGTCCGATATCCGTAGGCTCCTAGTTAAGGACGGAATCAGCGGGGCAACAGTTTTGGCTACGTCAACTACCACTGGTGAAGGCCTCAGCGAGTTACGGTCTCTTCTTGAAATTGCGTCTGCTCGCCGCGCCGCACAGGGAAATAGTCTGATTGCGCAATTGCGTGACTGTGGACGTTTGATTGCTGAGGAGTGTGGATCGGTTCCGTCTCGTACTGATTCAGATCAGCCTAAAGCCCAGTTGGTGGAATCCTTAGCTCAAGCAGCAGGTGTCAACGCCATTGTGGATGCGGTATACGATTCGTCACTGCGGCGGTCACATATTGCTACGGGTTGGCCGTTGACCTCGTGGGTTGCGCGTCTACGAAAGGACCCGCTGAGGAATCTGGGACTTGCCTCAAGGTGGCTTCCACAGGTGACCAAATCTCGTGCGCCCCAAACCCCACTTTCCGACGAGGTAATTATTCCCACGTCACGGTCCAGTACGGCGGGGGGCGGCGCGGCAACACTTGCGCGCACCAGCCAGGCCGTACGTGCATATGTGGATGCGGCTACACAAGGGGCACCAATCGCATGGAAACTTGAGGTTCAGCGGGACTTAAAGGAGATTGACCTCTCCGACGAACTCGACTCAGTGGTGGCAAACTCACCGTCGATCCGGCTCTCTCGGCCGCGATGGTGGGGCGTAGTTGGCGTGCTCTATAAGGTGTTCTTGGCACTGCTTATAGCAGGTCTGGTGTGGTTGGCCGTGCTTGCGATAGCGTCATATCTTCGCCTTGATGTGTCAAACACGCCGCAATGGATGGGCTTCCCAATTCCTACCCTTCTCACGTTGGGAGGGCTTAGCGCTGGAATTGTGCTGGGCCTAGTTTCGAGGATCGTCTCCATTGTGTATGCGCGAAGGNNTTGAGGAACTAGCTCATCGCACTGTGGTTCTTCCGGTGCGCGAAGTGCGCGAGAAACGAGAAGCGTGCCTCTTGGCCGCACTCGTTGCAGGCAGGTAAGCACCGGGAAGGCTGCGCAGGTCATCTAGCGAACGCTCGATGAAAGTTGCTAGCGTAATGGTATGCGTATAGAGATTCCTGTGCACTTGCGATGGTCCGACATGGACGCTTACGGTCACGTCAACAATGTAGACATGATGCGGTTGCTTGAGATGGCCCGCATCGAGGCTTTTTGGGCATCGGATGACTCGGTACATCACACTGGGATCTTAGACGCGGGACCAGGCGCCGCGACGTCCACTCTGGTGGCGCGTCACGAGATTGAGTATCTGGCACCGCTCACGTACCGAAAAGACCCAGTGATATNNCTTTGGATTGGGCACATTGGCGGTGCCTCGATTGACATCTCCTACCGGATCAAGGACAACGTCACTAGGTCTGGTGAGGCACAGACCTATGCCATCGCATCCACTACGTTGGTCATGATTGATACTGCTGCAAATACTCCGCGGCGAATTTCCGCCTCTGAGCGCGAAGCGTGGCTACCGTACGTAGGTACTCCGATAGCTTTCAAACACCGCAGGTGACAACACAAGAGGTTCCAGAGATTCGCTGAATCTCTGGAACCTCTCGCAGTGTATTCATGCGTTGAGCGAAAGAGTTGCTCAACCCTGTGGAAGTCGAATCATGCCTTCTTGCACGGTGGTTGCCACCAAGGTTCCGTCGCTCTGATAGACCCGTGCCTCGCCGAGCCCACGTCCACCTTGCGCTGTAGGCGCTTGTTGCACATACAAGAACCATTCGTCTACATGCACATCTCGATGCCACCACATTGCGTGATCCAGAGACGCGACCGAAAGCTTTGGTGACATCCAACTCTCACCGAGCCCTCTGAGCACAGGTTCGAGCATGATCTGATCGCAAGCGTATGTGAGAAGGGCTCGGTGAGTCAGCTGATCAGCATTGACCGGACCGCGCGATCTCATCCAGACAGCCTGCGTTGTTGAAGGTGTCTTCGAAGGGCGCAGGTAGATTGACGAATCCACATGGCGAACATCGAACGCGCTCTGCCGAGTCCAAAACGCGGCAACTGGGTGGTCGATGTGCCCCAAAGCATCAAAAGCTGATGGGAGGTTCTCGGGCTTTTCCACATCTGGCATCGGAATCGAGAGATTTCGACCTTCTTGGTCTTCTTGGAACGAAATAATGCCGGACAAGATAGCCTGTCCGCTTTGGTAAGCGTGCGCGCGGCGGGCCGAGAATGATCCGCCATCACGTAGTCGTTCGACCGCGAAATCGATGGGCTGGTTGATGTCTCCTGCCCGTAGGAAGTAGGCGTGTAACGAGTGCGGAAGGCGTGCGGGGTCAACGGTTCGCCCCATCGCCAAAATTGACTGCGCGAGAACTTGACCGCCATACACTCGGCCGTTTGGCTGGTGCATAGATTCCCCAGAGTAAACATCCTCTCCTGAGGTGTCACCGTGATACTCAAGGTCAAGGACACGAAGCAAATGTGCCAGTGGATCTTGTTCAATGAGTTTTACGTCAGGGGTGTATCGGTGCCCGGGACCACTAGTGGACATTGTGTATAGCCTCCATGCGTGCGAAAGAGCGAACGCGCCATTCGGTTGGCGCACAAACCAGCCTGTGCGGTTATTAGTCGTCGAACGTGTTCAGCATCGAATATGCCGCACGTTCAAGGTAATCCCAGAGTTGAGAGGCCTGCATTGGTGGGAGATTGACCGAGTCCACGGCAACACGCATGTGCTTGAGCCACGCATCTCGTGCTTCCGGATTCACCTTGTAAGGCGCGTGGCGCATTCGCAAGCGGGGGTGTCCGCGCTCTTCGGAATATGTCTTTGGTCCACCCCAATATTGTTCCAGAAACATGGACAATCTTCTTTGGGCGGGCTCGAGGTCCTCTTCCGGATACATTTCAAGAAGCAAAGGGTCTTGGGCTACGCCCTCATAGAACACACGTGCGATTGCTTCAAAAGTGTCTTTGCCGCCCATCGACTCATACGGGGTCGGGGACTCTAATTGCGTTTCACTCACACCTCAACTATCCCAAATTCCGCTCCAAAGGGGGTGGGTGCACGCAGGTAAGTTCGATCACAGCGAACAGAGACTACAGTCCGAGCGCAGCGAGCTCTGGGAGGGCTTCGCGTACCGAGCGCCTTGCTTCTCGAGCGGACCGAGCATTGAGCGCAATGCGCGCGACCTCAACGCACTTCTTGTATTCCACCGCAGCCAGCGCGGCGGCAACATCGGCCATAGCTCGTGGTGCCATAGACAGGGTGGATACTCCAAGTCCTACAAGTACGATGGCCAGCGCCGGATTTGAGGCAGCCTCACCAAACACTCCAATGGGGCGCCCTTGGAGTGCGCCGCCCTTGCATGCAAGGTCAATTAGCGAGAGAACAGCCGGCTGCCAGGAATCGGAGAACTGAGCGAGCTGTCCCATGAGGCGGTCGGCGGCCATTGCATATTGGGTGAGGTCGTTTGTGCCTATCGAGGCAAAGTGGGCGGAAGCCAAGATATGTCCGGAAAGGAACGCTGCAGATGGAACCTCAATCATGACGCCGGCAGTGTCTAGCCCGTGCGCAGCGCATGCTGCCACAAAGTCCTCGGCCTCATCCACCGTTGAAATCATTGGCGCCATGACCCAAACATCTGTGGTTGGGTGGTCGTATTTGGCTTGAGCAATCGCTTCCAATTGGGCATTTAGAAGTTCTGGTGCACGCTTCGCGGTGCGGTAGCCACGCACTCCCAACGCTGGGTTCTCATCGGCATCGAAGGTGAGGAAGGGGAGTGGTTTGTCCGCGCCGGAGTCGAGGGTTGTGATAACAACCTTCTTGCCGGGGAATTGGGCAAATACTTCACCGTATTGCTCCACCTGCTCATCAATAGAGGGTGCTGCAACGCGATCAAGAAAACAGAACTCGGTTCGAAACAGACCTACGCCTTCTGCTCCTGCAGATGCTGCTTCAATCGCACTCGCGGTATCTCCCACATTTGCGAGCACACCAACGCGACGTCCATCTTTGGTTCGACCATGGCCATCAAAGGTCCGCACTACGTGCGCATGCTTAAGGGCGGACTCCACCTCTTCGTCAGTAGGCGAGGAGATGACAATTCCGGAGGATCCGTTTACCAGTGCAATGGATCCCGGAGCCAACATCTCGGTTGCGCCAATAGCCGCCACAACTGCAGGGATTCCTTTGGCGTTCGCGATGATGCCGGTGTGCGAGGTTGGCCCAGCGCCATCAGTCACTATTGCAAGCACTAAGTTCTCGTCCAGCGTTGCCGCGATAGAGGGCGCCAGATCCGGTGCTACTAGGATGTAAGGCTCGTCAACCACAGGCAACCCCGGAGCCAGCAATCCCGACAACTCAGCGATTATTCGGTCACGGACGTCGTTGATGTCACTTGTGCGCTCAGCAAAGTAGCCTCCCAGCGCTCNNAATGTTCTTCACGTCCCCGCCGTTGGGCATCTGAAACAAGTGTAGGGTCCGCTGCGATGACCGCTGTGGCATCGAGCATCTCTTTGGTGTGCTCAGTTGAGGCGTTCTCGGCTGCGTTCGCCAGCGCAGCTTGGACTCTGGCACTTGCTTGCGCGAANNTCGCTGCGGGGATCGAGACGTAAACCAGGGGACGGTTCGGAGATTGGTTCGGTGAGGTGAAACACCCGTCCCGCAGTGATGCCTGAAGATACACCGATACCTGTAACCGTACGTGGTGAATTCTCGCCGTTGAAAGTGCCCACGATTCCCTCCGGATGCTGATGTTGGACCATCGTTGAACCATCGTTGCACAATTAACGATTGCAGGGGTGCTAGTTGAACGAAAATCGCCTTACAAATACCTGCGAACTTTTGTTCTGATGTAGCCTAAAAGGGACGTAGAATTAGTGCACCTAGGACTTTCGTCCGGATGAGCACGAAAATAAGCGCGATGCCCGCTAGGGATCCCGGCCGAAGAACACCTTGTTCCACAGCTGGTGAAGCTCCCATTCAAGAACATCGTGCGGAAAAGGGAAGAGTAGATGAGCAAGGCACAACAAATCCTCGACGCACTCGGTGGGCTCTCAAACGTTGTAGAACTCGAGCCATGCATTACGCGTCTGCGAGTTGAAGTCCGCGACGCCGAAGCAGTCAACGAGAACGACCTCAAGACCGCAGGTGCATTTGGAGTAGTTCGCTCCGGACGGATCATTCAGGTAATCGTTGGCCCTGAAGCCGACAACCTTGCGGCGCAGCTTCAACAGCAGCTCTAAAGTATGACTGAACAACTCAACATCGCGGCCCCGTTCTCCGGAACGGCGGTCGCGATGGCGTTTGTGCCTGACCCAGTGTTCTCTCAGGAAATTGTGGGCCCCGGCATTGCAATTCTGGCACCACAAGACCAAAAGGTCAGTGTTCACGCGCCAATCAGCGGAGTCATCACTGCAGTGTTCCCGCACGCTTTTTCCATCGAAGGCCCCAATGGGCACAACGTCCTTATTCACTTGGGCATAGATACCGTTGAACTAAGAGGCGCAGGGTTCACGCAACACGCGTCAGTGGGCGATCAAGTAAATCAGGGTGACCTACTTATTGACTGGGACACGTCTATTGCGCACGCATCTGGCCACTCACTGGTGTGCCCAGTCGTGGCCGTGCAGGCTCAAGCCGAACACCTAGAAGTGCTGGTTGACGCAGACACAGTGGTCACTCAAAACGACCTTATTGCGCGCTGGAACTGAGCACCCTGGGCCTGAGCGCGCTGGAACTGGGCCACCCTGGGTCTGAGCGCGCTGTTACTGACCCTTCGCCTCGCCCGCAGTGCGAACTGCTCAGCTAGTTTCAAACTACTCAGCTAGTTTCGAACTATTCGGCTAACTCGAGCTCGCGTTGCGCAAACTCACTTCTGATGTTTTCACGCAGTGCTCGGTTCACGTCCCACTGTCGGGCAGGTTGGGT
>DFNY01000090.1:10773-11449 GCA_002376595.1 Jonesiaceae bacterium UBA3555
ACCTCTACTGAGGCCACCGCCCAACCGTGTGTCTTGTTTCCAACTTTGAGTACGTCTCCGTTGCGCAGGTACCACAGGGTGCCTTCTGCATCGCGGACTTTTGTGATTCTTAGGGCGATGGATTCGACAGTTCCGTTTACGTCTCCGATTGTCACTTTGTCGCCCACGCCGTACTGATCTTCAAGGATTAGGAACATTCCGGAGAGGAAGTCCTTGACCAGGGACTGTGCACCAAAGCCGATTGCGACACCTACTACTCCTGCGGAGGCGAGGAGGGGTGCAATGTTGATTCCAAGCTCCACCATGATCATTAACAGCGCGGTAGCGCCGATGACGAGTGAGGCTACTGAACGCAGCACGGAACCGATGGTTCTTGAGCGCTGAGCGCGCCGTACGTTGGCTAGTGGGTTGACTGCGTTTTTGAGCGCTTTGCCTTTTTCGGAGGTAGGCTCCCAGTATCCGTCGCCGCCGGTGGCGATCTTTTCGGACAACGTCTTGATGAGTCTTCGTAGAATCATCAACACGATTACGGAAACCAGAAGTATGAGTGCAATGCGTAGCGGAGTACCTGAGAGTACATCCCAAACATCTCCCAGAGCACCCTTTATCTCTTCTCCTGGGGTTTCCTCAGGCGCTGGCGATTGTGTCATGTGCACGGTCATTTTCTTCTTAGTTC
>DFNY01000090.1:11530-13083 GCA_002376595.1 Jonesiaceae bacterium UBA3555
CGCACCCAGTGTCCCTCTTGGAGGTTGCCAATGAACGCGCCTTCTTGGAGAAGGCCACCTTGTTCCCTAAACCAAATCCAAGGTCCGTGTAGTTGATCATCGACGTACTCGCCAGCGGACTTGACCCGACCGTTCTTCATCCAGAACAGCCATGGACCAATGCGTTTTCCCGCAGAGACTGCGCCATATCCGGAGCGGTCTCCTGCCGCAAATGTTTCGGTGGTGATGCTGGCTCCGGCAGCATTTACTTGCCGTTCGATTTCGGTTTCAATGAGCTGCAAAATGGCTTCCACAATTTCTTGCGCGGATCGAAGTTGTTCACTCGTTGATGACAGGTTTTGCCTGATTGAAAGTGCAAGGTTGGCGTCGCGCAAGGCCCCGAAGCGGTCTTCGGCTTCAAGCCGGAACTTGGCGCGGTGGCGAAGTCCTGCTCCGTAGAGTTCGAGCATCTCGGGGTCCGGCTTTTCGGACGACCACATGTGGTGGAGTGGCGCGTCTACTGCGTATTCGAAGATATTTGCGGCGAGCACTGATTTGTTGGGGTCTGCATCGGAGTTCCATTGCAACGCCGTTGCTAGGCGCAATGCTGGTCGCACCAATTCGATGTCGAGTTCGGCGGGGTCTTCTTGTTCTACTGCATCGAGGAACGCACTGCCTCCGGCTCTTTTGAACATGGTGCGTGCGACTTCTTCGGCGCGTGTGTGCTGACCTGAAATGCGTAGCCAACGCACGAGTACGCCGGCTATGTTCGACTGTTCGCGGGGGTTATCGCTCGAGGAGCGGTAATGCGCGAGGACCGCGTCTGCGAAGGTGCGGGCTTCTTCAGGGTCATCTGCTACTTCACGGAGCGTGATGGGGTCGTAATAGAACTGTGGTTCCGCCATGAGTTCAAGCATATAGAACAGTGGGGTCGAATCCGTTCGGATCCGACCCCACTTACGCGTGTGGCTTTGACTATGCGTCTGCAGCAGCCACCTTGATTGCTCGTTCTACTCCGGCGAGGCATTCAACTACTACGCGGCGTAGTGCTGGGGCCGAGTCGGGGTTGGTGTCTAGCCAGGTTTGTACTGCGGCGCGGAGTTCTTCGTTTGCCAGTGGGCTTGGGAAGAACCCTTCCAGGATTTCGGAGGCCATGTGGTAGGAGCGCTCAGTCCAAATCCGGTTCAGTGAGTCAATGTATGGCCCAACTAGCTCGGAAAGGATTGATGGATCCACTACGTGGTTGAAGCCGAGTCCGGACCAACGCACAATTGCGTTCGGTGCATCGGTTGAGTTGAAGATCGAATCGAATGCGGCCTTCTTGGCTTCGAGGGTTGGGATTGCAGCTCGTGCGCGTGCGGCAGCTTGCTTGCCGTTCGCGGTGTGGTCTGCTTCAAGCGCCGCATCGATTTCTGCGTGTCCTGCGCGGCCTAGGAGTACCAAGCCCTCGAGGAGTTCCCAACGCAGGTCGGTGTCGATGATGAGGCCGTCGAGTGTGATGTCTCCGGAGAGGAGTCCGCTGAGTGCATCTCCATGTTCATCGGTGGATGGGGTCGCTGCAAAGTACTTCACAG
>DFNY01000090.1:13119-14413 GCA_002376595.1 Jonesiaceae bacterium UBA3555
GTGCGGTTTGGAGCAACTGGTTGAGGGTACGGCGCAGAGTCGTGGATTCGGTTTCTGGTGCAATGTGGTTGAGTACCAGGGTTACGTAGTCTGAGGCTGGGTACTGAGCGTCGCGGGTTGCGTCCCAAATCGACGCCCACACGAGTGAGCGTGCCAGAGGGTCTTCGATGTCGCTCAGTGCCTGCTGCGCGGTGTCCAGCGATTCTTCGTCGAGTCGGATCTTGGCGTAGGCCAAGTCGTCATCGTTGAGCAGAATCAGAGCTGGACGCTTCTTGCCAACGAGCTCGGCTACCTCGGTGTATTCGCCGTCAATGTCAAGTTCTACGCGGTCGGTGCGAACGAGCTTGTCGTCTGCATTGAAGTTGTAGAAACCAACTGCCATGCGGTGTGGGCGAATGGTTGGGTAGTCTGCAGGCGCGGTCTGCTTGATTCCGAACGCGGTGATGGTGCCTTCGTCATCTACGGTTACATCGGTGGTGAGGGTGTTCACTCCGGCGGTTTCTAGCCAGAGTTTGGCCCAAGACGTCAGTTCCCTGCCGGAGGTGATCTCTAGTTCGGCGAGGAGGTCCTTGAGCTCGGTGTTGCCCCATTGGTGCTTCTTGAAGTACTGAGCTACACCCTGCATGAACTTGTCTAGTCCTACCCAGGCAACGAGTTGCTTGAGTACGGAGCCACCCTTGGCGTAGGTGATGCCGTCAAAGTTGACGTAGACGTCTTCGAGGTCGTTGATGTTTGCAACGATTGGGTGGGTCGATGGGAGCTGGTCNNAGTTCGTGGAGGATGGTTACTACGCGGCGTTCCTTAATTGCGTCGGTGACCTTGGACCTGAAGACATAGGTTTCGGTGAAGGTGATGCAACCTGCGTTCTCCATGGTGCCGGCGTTGTATTCAGGTACGAACAGTTGGTCGTACTTGTCGAACGGGTAGGCGTAGTCGAACTGCGCTTCGAAGAATTCGAATCCCTGACGGGTCTTTTCAAAGATGTAGTCCTCGTCCATGTACTGGGCCAAGGATTTGCGGCAGAAGATTCCCAGTGGGATGGTGCGTCCGTCGCTGGAGGTGAGCTTTGAGCGCTTGACATCGTATGGTCCAGCTACGAGGGCGGTGATGTACGACGAGATGCGTGGGGTAGCTCCGAACGCCCAGGTTGCGTTTCCGTTTCCGGCATCGACTGGCTGCGGCGTCGGCTGGTTGGAAACAACTTCCCAGTACTTTGGCGCGGTCACGGTGAACTGGAAGGTTGCCTTCAGGTTTGGTTGTTCGAACACCGCGAACATGCGGCGTGAATCTGGAA
>DFNY01000088.1:0-308 GCA_002376595.1 Jonesiaceae bacterium UBA3555
CGCCGAGCGCTTCAATACGTTCGGTTCCAGGACCGCGGCCGTCTCGGTATGCGTGCACTACGATTTCCGCACCGCACTTGAGAGCTTTGTCAGAGACTGAATCCATGTCACCGACAATGAGGTCAGGTTGCCATCCGGCTTCAAGGATCGCGTCGGCGCCTCCATCGACACCGATCAGAATCGGTCGGTACTCCTTGATGTACGGACGCAGCGTTTGAAGATCTTCCTTGTAGTGGTAACCGCGGACCACAATCAGAACCTGACGGCCTTCAATCTTGGTCTTAATGGCGGGGACACCGACGCCGTCG
>DFNY01000088.1:317-4419 GCA_002376595.1 Jonesiaceae bacterium UBA3555
CAACGCTCAAGCCCTCACGAGCTTCATCAAGTCGTTCTTCAATGATCTCGTGAGTGAGTGCTTCGCCTTCTGCAACCAGAGCGTCATCGAGGAAAACAGAATTCCCATCAATGCGGATCGTCTTGCCCTCTTTGATAGACATGACATCTGGTCCGAGGTCATCGATCAGAGGAATTCCCGCATCAACTAGGATGCCTGGGCCAAGGTTTGGGTATCGTCCCGAAATAGACTTCGCAGCGTTGAGCACAGCCATCGGACGCGCAGCCACGAGCGCGTCGGCCGCGACTCTATCGATATCAGTGTGGTTGATAACCGCGATGTCGCCAGGATCAATTCGCTTTGTGAGGTCTTTGGTACGGCGATCAACTTTGGCAACTCCACGCAGGGTGTCACCAAGTTCAAAATTAACGCGATTCTTCTTTGTAAACTTCATCAATCTCATGTTCTCACAGCCGCCAAATTCAGGAGTTCCTGGGCATGCTCTCGCGCCGAGGTGGAATCCACTTGCCCTGAAAGCATTCGAGCAAGCTCTGCGACTCGTTCGGTACCGGTGACAACTGTAATCCCAGACTGAGTTATCTCGTCCCCAGACGCGCCTTTTTCACTACTCGTGCCCTTTGTCACCACAAGTTGGTGATCGGCGAAGGCCGCCACCTGTGGCAAGTGGGTGACCACAATGATTTGGAACGTCTGAGCCAAGCGCGCTAGGCGTTTACCAATCTCAATCGCCGCCTGCCCTCCCACGCCGGCATCAACCTCGTCGAAAATCATCGTGGGAACTCCACGTGCACCAGAAGTTGAGGCCGTAGCGAGCGTCACCTCCAAGGCAAGCATGACTCGCGAAAGCTCACCGCCCGACGCACCCTTACCTAAGGGGCGCGCAGGCGCGCCGGGGTGTGGAACCAGGAGCATAGAAACACTCTCTGCACCCCAAGGTCCGAGTTCATCTAGAGGCTCAAGTTCAACGAGTAGCTGCGCCCCCTTCATGGCGAGTCCACTAAGTTCCTTCGATACGCCATCCGAGAGGTCATGCGCTGCTTTGGAGCGTCCCTTGGTTATTTGGTTAGACAGTTCCCTCAAGGCACCAGAAATGTGCTTGCTTTGTTCTCGAAGGCGATCAATGTTGACGGAATCATCTTCCAAGTCCATCAACCGCAAGCCCGCATCACTTGACCAAGACAGTACTGCCTCAACATCTGGTCCGTAGCTTCGAGTTAACGCGGCAATTTCCGCACGGTTTTGCTACACCAACTAAAGGCGTGCCGGATCAGACTCAAGTCCATCCATGTACTGGGAGATCTCACCGGCAAGATCCCCCAGCGTGAATTGAGTTTCACGGAGCTTAGAGGCTAGAGCCTCGAGTACTGGGTCGTGCTCACTAATCGAACCAATTGCTCGTACCGCACCGTCAAGCAGATCGATAATCGCTGAGGCGCCATCGCCTTCTGCATACTCGCTGCCAGTTAACCGAACATGAGCTTCAAGCACCCCAGCACGAATAGTCTCAACATTCGCCAGTTTCTGGGATTCAGCGAACAATTGCTCGTCTTCATTGGCTTGCGGCGAAACTCGCTCAATTTCTGCAAGTCCAAGGCGGAGAAGTTCCGCTTCTCTAGCTCGTTCCTGCTGCTGCGTAATCAGTTCATCCAAGCGCGACTCAACGGAAATCCGTTCAGCCCACAGGTTTCTATACTGTTCCACTAACGATTGATGCTGCGGCCCCGCGAACTCGTCGAGGGCTTCACGCTGCTTTGAGGCGGTCTTTAGGCGAATCTGCTCTGACTGTCCGTGGATTGTCACAAGTTCACTGGCCACCTCAGAGAGCACTTGCTGCNNTGCTGAGGAACGGTGCGTCCACCCATAAAGGTTCGAGAGCGCCCTGCCGAAGCAACGCTCCGCGAGATGATCAGAGCTTCGTCATCATCGAGGACGCCGCCGGCTTCATCAACCATCTGCACAACATGAGCGTTGATGGCGCTGACACGTCCTTCAACAACCGCGGTTGCGGCCCCGGACCGTACTGTGGCAGGATCCGACTTCGCTCCCATCAGGAGCGACAAACCGGTTAAAACCATTGTCTTCCCGGCGCCAGTTTCACCAGTAATGGCAGTTAATCCAGATGAGAGGTCGACGTGGGCCTTGGAAATGACCCCAAGGTTCTCAATAGAGATCTCTTCTAGCACGTCAGTCCCCCAACTCTGGGGCTGATGTGAGCTCTTTACGTGCATGGAGGTCCGCAGAGTTCATTGCACCTCGCACTTCGTGACCTCTCCATCCGACCACTGGAAGGCGGAACTTAGAGACCAAACGGTCAGTGAACGTAGAAATGGACAATCGCGCAAACACGATCGGCGTTGGGCTTGTTTTCATTTCAACCCGTGACCCAACTGGCAGGGCTGTCTGCCTACGTCCATCCGTAATCAGCAACGCGGAGACTGCCGAATACGGCATGATGTCAATCATGACGTCACTGTTGGGACCAACAACCAAGGGCCGCGCGAACAGAGCATGAGCAGCCACAGGTACCACTACTTTCGCTGCTACATCTGGCCACACTACTGGGCCGCCAGCGGAGAAAGCATGCGCAGTTGATCCTGTTGCTGTAGATGTAATCACCGCATCGCAACCAAATGAAGAAACCGGGCGGTTGTCTACGAAAATAGCAACTTCGACCATTTTTGCGGCTTCGGCCTTTTCAACTGCCGCTTCATTAAGCGCCCAGTCTCGAACTGGATCAGTGAATCCAGGACGATGGATGTTCACCTGCAGAACCCGGCGTTCCTCGACCTCGTAGTCCCGAGACGCAATTCGTCGAACGGCTTCACCAAGGTCGTCGCGTTCTGACTCCGCCAAGAAGCCCACGTGTCCGAGGTTAATACCTACTACTGGAACATCCGTTCCAAATACTAGCTCTGCAGCTCGCAGAATTGTTCCATCTCCGCCAAGCACAACGACGATTTCAAAATCAGAGATCCGAATTCCTGGCGAGCCCGGCAGTGGGTTAAATACCTCAACCTGAAATTCCTCTACGTAGAGAGAAGGGAGGTCCACCACATACACTGCAAAGCCATAGTTACGGAGTAATGGGATAGTCGATCGTAGCCCGTCAATGGCCTCCTGCCGACCACTGTGCGTAACTAGCAAGACGCTACGAGACACATTAACCTCCGTCAGATCCAGAAAACGTGCGTACTTGGTACCTCAGAAGCATGCGGGATACCCAAGGATTTAGAGCGCTCAGGGTAACTCACACCAACTTTTGTAGGTGTGTCCAGCGTACTTTGAACTGCCTTGCGAATTGCCACATCAAGTGCAGAATCCGAAGGATGCTCGTAGTGCGCGCCCTCGATACTGTCACCAGTATCGCAAACCTCAATGTCCAAATCCGCTGATTGCACAGCAGATTTGGAAAACCACACAAAAAACTCACGGTTCCCGTGCGGCCCCGGCAGCGCACTAGGAATGATCGCCCGTACTCCTAGACCGTTGCGTTGCCCGCAGGAGGCTACAGCTTGGATTGCTTGAGCTTGCAAATGCGGGTCGCGTACAACACCGCCTGCGCTAACACCTTGTTTCCCCACTTCGAACTGAGGTTTCACCATGAGCAATAATTCAGTGCTTGATGTGCAAACGCCGGCTATGGCAGGAATAAGGAGTGTAAGCGAAATAAACGACACATCACAGACCACAATGTCAGGCTTGAAGGGCAGGTCTTCGGCAACTAGCGTTCGCGCGTTGTAGCCTTCAATTACCGTTACTCGGTCATTGTTTCGAAGTTCAGGCACCAACTGGTCATGCCCCACGTCTAGAGCCACCACATGAGTTGCACCCCAGCGCAAGGCAACATCTGTGAAACCACCAGTGGATGCTCCCACATCTAGAACTTTGGATCCCTCGATTCGTAGACTCGAGGAGGGTATGGCTTCTAGAGCCCTGAGTAGTTTGTAACTCGCACGTGACGCAAAAGGAGCACCAATATGGTCGCTATTTACAGTGATTGCGTCATCTTGTGTGATCTGCGACGAAGCCTTAGTGCAGGTCACTCCATTGACCTGCACTAGCCCGTCATTGATGAGTGCGGCTGCACGGTTCCTTGAACGCG
>DFNY01000027.1:0-359 GCA_002376595.1 Jonesiaceae bacterium UBA3555
GCACCAAGGGCGGCATCCTCACCGACGAACACGGACGCGCCCTGCGCGAAGACCTCACCGTCATCGAAGGACTCTATGCCGCAGGAAACTCCTCCGCCTCAGTCATGGGTAACCGCTACCCAGGCCCAGGCTCGACCATTGGGCGGGCAATGACATTCGGATACGTTTCCGCACGTCACATCGCCGGAAAGTAAGGTCTAGGGGCTCGGCGAGCGGCAGGTTTCCCGCCGCTTCCGGCGCCGCTCCATCCCCCGGCCGCTTGCCCATACCGTCGCCCCATCCCCCCACCCGACCGCCTCTCCTTACGGCAACTTTTCCGTGACTCGGCAGCCTTTTCATGTCAAAGTCACGGAAATCTT
>DFNY01000027.1:391-2252 GCA_002376595.1 Jonesiaceae bacterium UBA3555
ATGCATTTCTCGACGAGTGGGCCGGTTGGGAGGGGAAAGGCCAGTGCAAGTGGGTTGGGCAGGGTAAACATGTAGCGGGACGGCGCAGATAACTGCAGGTGCGAAGACCCATTACAGGCCACCTGAACAGCCATTTCGTCTGCATTTCGCACGGCGTTCACGCAAATATGCGGGACACGGGCCTAACTCTGGGAGAATATTACTCAGTTCCTGTGCTTTACCCACCCTCAGAGAAGAGCTAGGCCATGACCGATGCACAACCGTTAGTGCAGCTTGAAGGGGTTAGGAAAACCTTCAAGGCGCCGCATGGTGAGGTGATTGCCGTGAACGGTATCGACCTCACAATCAATAGGGGCGAGATTGTCGCTTTCCTTGGCCCTAATGGGGCCGGGAAAACCACCACTATCGACATGATTTTGGGCTTGACCACGCCAACTTCGGGGCGGGTGACGGTGCTGGGGCGTCCTGCGCGGGAGGCTGTTGCGGCGGGCCGGGTGTCTGCGGTGATGCAGACTGGCGGTTTGCTGCGTGACCTCACGGTCAAGGAGACGTTGACGGCTATTGCTGCGCTACATAAGGCTGGGTTGCGTGTTTCTGAGGTTGTTGAGAAGACCCAACTGGGTGGTCTGCTTAACCGTAAGGTATCTAAGTGTTCGGGCGGTGAGCAGCAGCGCCTCAAGTTTGCGTTGTCGCTGCTGTCCAACCCGGACTTGTTGATCCTTGATGAGCCAACTGCCGGCATGGACGTGAACGCGCGCCGCGATTTCTGGGCAACCATGCGTGAGGATGCGGAGTCGGGCCGGACCATTGTTTTTGCCACTCACTACCTTGAAGAAGCTGAACACTTTGCGCAGCGCACTGTGCTGGTGAATGCGGGCAGGGTTATCGCTGACGGCACTACGGCACACATTCGCGCGGTTGCTTCGGGCCGAGAAGTGTCGGCCACTGTTGCGCAGGACCGAGTTAGTACGGCTCAAGCGGCCATCGAGGGGTTGGACCCGGAGAACGCGGTGCGAGTCAACGGAACGCGACTGACGGTTTCCACGAAGGATTCGGATGCGTTGGCACGGCTCTTGCTCAATGATCTGGGTGCGTCGGATCTGGAGATTTCCGCCCCTAGTTTGGAGAGTGCTTTTGTGAACCTGACGGGAGGCTCGCTGTGAACGCTACTGNNTTACGTTCGTGGTGTTGATGCCGGTGGTGATGTACCTGATTTTCGGTGCGTCGCAGGCTGGCGGTGCTGACCAGGCTGGTCACGCGAACGTGAAGTTTTACGTCATGGCGTCGATGGCTGCGTATGGTGCGGCGTTGGCCGCAACTTCGATTGCGGGTGGCGCTGGCGTTGAGCAGATGCAGGGTTGGGGGCGTCAGATTGGTTTGACGCCGGTGACTAATCGTGGCGTGGTGGGCATGAAGGTGGTGGTGGCTTTGATCATCACTGCGGTGGCGATTTTGGCCATCTATTTCACTGGCTATTTCACGGGTGCGCGAGCTGATTCGTTGTGGATTTGGCTTGCTACGTTTGCGATTACGCTTGCTGGTTCTGCGCTGTATGCGCTGTTTGGTTACGTTGTGGCCTTGCGCTTCAAGTCTGAGTCTGCGCTGGGTGTAGCAACCGGTTTGCTGGTGTTGATGTCGTTCGTGGGCAACGTGTTCATGCCGTTGTCAGGCACGATGCTTGAGGTTGGCCGCGTCACGCCTCTGTACGGGTATGTGGGGTTGGTGCGCTGGCCACAGTTGGAAGGCCAATTGGTGGCTGCGGAAAATCAGTCGGATTCCATTTGGTTACTAGCCGGTAACTTTGCCGTATGGACTTTGATCTTTGGGGTGCTTGCGGTTAGTGCCGTCCGCAGGGGCCGTG
>DFNY01000027.1:2261-2571 GCA_002376595.1 Jonesiaceae bacterium UBA3555
CCCCTCTTCCCGACGACACCCGAATTCCAGCAAGCCCTGCGGCCCCAGCGACCCCTGCGGTTCCAGCAGGGCGTTTACTGCGGCCCGCGTAGCTGCAATCTGGCCGGTTTGGTTATGGTTCGGTGTTGGCTATGGTTCAGTGTTTGGCACGTATTTGGCAAAAATAACGCCTGTGTCGAACACTTGCGATTCCACGAGTTTCATGGGGTTTCTCGTGCGTTCGGAACTCCAGATGCTCTTTCCTCCACCAATCGTGATTGGGAAGATGAGGAGGCGGAGTTCATCTACAAGGCCCCAATCTAGGAGGTCT
>DFNY01000027.1:2707-3131 GCA_002376595.1 Jonesiaceae bacterium UBA3555
GAGGGTGGGTGGGTTCACCGCCCGGGGCTTCGATGACGCCGTCGAGTGAGATGAACTCGGATAGAACGAGTTTGCGCATTACTCTCCTGGGTTGGTTGGTGCGCCTGCGATGCTCACCATCCAGTTGATTCCGAATTTGTCTACGAACATTCCAAAGGTGTCACCCCATGGTGCAAGGGTCAGCGGTTCCACGATTGTGCCGTCTGCGCTGAGCTGCTCGTAATAGGAGGTCAGGAGTTCGCGGTCGTCGCCATTGAGGGCCAGTGAGAATCCGCCGTGCGTTGCGGCTTCCATGAAGCTTGGAGTGTCTGACGCCATGATGCGCAGGCCATGCTCAGCTTCCAGTTGCCCATGCATGAGGAGATCTTGGTCTGCCGGGTTGTCTGACGCGCGTGCTTCTCCGAAGGTGGTGACGGTCAGTTGT
>DFNY01000040.1:0-619 GCA_002376595.1 Jonesiaceae bacterium UBA3555
CGAAGCACCGAATCAAGGCTGCGTCCTCTGGTCCACATGTGCATGGCTTCAACAAGAGAAGTATCGAGATCTCCGGTTTCGTTCAGACCTAGTGCTTCTTCTTGATCAGTAAGTGCAGACCACTGGCGAATCACTTGGTCAATTGCGGTTGCAAGCTGCCCCTGAGGCCCTCCAGGAATATAGGGATCGCTTCCGTCTTCTCGTCGAGATTGATAAACGATGACGGAGACAGCCGCAGCCAGCCCTGGCGCGTCGAGGGATTCAAACACTCCGGCAGCCAAACACTGTGCAATGAGGAGGTCATTTTCGGCATAGATCCGAGCCAACGACCTTCCCAATTCGGTGACCTCAAACTCCCGATCCGTTCCGGCCTGTAGGTAACCAAGGTCAGCTAGGAGCACGCACAACTTGTCAAAGACCTTCGAAATAGATCCGGTTCGAGTGTCAATACGGTGCATAAGCGAAGACTGCTCACGCTCGAGTTTGCTCCACCGCTCGCCCCACCTCGCATGGTCCTCCCGCTCTGGGCAAGAATGGCACGGGTGCTCTTTGAGTTGGGTACGTAAGCGTGCGAGCACCAGATCATCGGCCGCAGCCGTGCGTCGCTTCGGTTTGCCGT
>DFNY01000040.1:735-1021 GCA_002376595.1 Jonesiaceae bacterium UBA3555
CATCGCCACGATCCAGCACAAGCGCATAGCCAGCCGAACGTCCGGTATTTATTTCGAGTATGTCTCCAGTTCTCACCTTTGACAGTGCCACCGTGAGTTCGTTGCGCTTTGTGGCACGGTTCGAGGAAGCGAGTTCCTTCTCCCTATTGGTTATTGCTCGGCGGATCCGCATGTATTCCACGATGTCGCCGGCGTGGCACTCCATTGCTTCCTCATAGCCACGTAATGCCTCGCGGTTGTTCGCTGCGCGCCTAGCAAGGTCAACTACGCCCCGGTCGGCTTGGAA
>DFNY01000040.1:1051-4346 GCA_002376595.1 Jonesiaceae bacterium UBA3555
ATCTATCAATGAGATTAATGGACATGTTGTAGGTGGGCGCGAAGCTCGACTTGAGTGGGTACAAACGCTTTGAAGCGAGTCCAACAAGCGCCATGGGATCTAGCCCTGGGTGGTCCACCACTACAGCGTGACCTTCTACGTCAATACCTCGGCGCCCTGCCCTACCGGTGAGCTGCGTGTATTCGCCAGGAGTGATGTCTACGTGGGCTCGGCCATCCCACTTCACTAGTTTCTCTAGAACCACGGTACGGGCGGGCATGTTGATACCTAGCGCGAGGGTTTCAGTTGCAAAGACAGCTTTGATGAGGCCCCTGGAAAAGAGTTCTTCAACGGTCTCTTTAAAGAGCGGGAGCATACCCGCATGGTGTGCTGCGATCCCTCGCGTCAGTGATTCTAGCCAGGACCAGAATCCCAGAACGTTGAGGTACTCTGGCGGAACATTCGCGCACCGTGACTCAGCAATTGTCCTAATTTCTTCGGCTTCTTGCTCAGTAGTCAGCGTAATTCCNNACAGGCATTGCGCCACGGCCGCGTCACAGCCAGCTCTGGAGAAGATGAAGTAGATAACGGGCAGGAGCGAAGCTTCTTCAAGTTCACGGATGACTGCAAACCGAGGTGGCCCTCTGCGGCCGGAACGTTGAGGCCCAGCTGAGTGGCTATGCCGTGGGCCTTTGCGCGAAGACCTCGAAAATGAATCTGATCCCCTGCGCATGACGTTGAGAAGATCCGGATTGATTGCCGGGTTCGAACCAATCTCTACCGGATCCACCGTGCTTGCATAGAGGTCAAGAATTCCGCCAGGGTGGTCTGCCCTACCTTGGACAATGACATGCTGCCAGAGCGGCACTGGTCGGCGCTCAGAAACTACAACCGTTGTGTCACCGCGCACGGCAGCAAGCCNNCGAGCTTCACGTCTAGCGCCAAGTGGATTATGACTTCTTCCCACACCGCGCCACGGTAGCGATCCGCCAGATAGTGGACCTCATCCATGACTAAGTACCCGAGGGTATCCAGAGTGGACGAATTTGCGTACAGCATGTTTCGAAGCACTTCGGTGGTCATGACCACGATGGGAGCTTCACCGTTGATGGTGGTGTCGCCGGTGAGTAAGCCTACGTTTTGGGTGCCATACCGTCGGACCAGGTCATTGTATTTCTGGTTACTGAGCGCCTTTATAGGCGTTGTGTAGAACGCCTTCTTGCCTTGGGCGCGTGCAAGGTGAGTAGCGAACTCTCCTACGATTGTCTTGCCTGCCCCAGTGGGAGCGGCTACCAACACTGAGTGCCCAAGTTCTAGAGTTCTGCACGCTTCGAGTTGGAAGTCGTCTAACGGGAAATCAAACAACAGTTCAAAGTCTGCAAGATGTGGCGTTGAGGCCACCTTCGTTGCTTGGTACCTTGCGTATCGTTGCGATGGTGAAAGCTGCGAAACCTGTGTTGAGGGTGAGTCTTGAGCGGTTCGCTTGTGTTCACGGGCGCGTGAGCGTTTTGGTGCCATACCCCAAGGGTAACTGCAATGTGCTGCGCAATTTGAAGCGTGGGCGCCAAGTTGCGTAAGCTGTTCGACTTTACGCGAGTAGCGAAAGCAACTGCGGCTGCACAGTTACCCGCAACGGCACTGTTCCCACAAGTTCACCGTCTGCCATAGCCACTGGCGGGAACACACCTTCGCCACTTGGCTCTAGTACGATCTCAGTGATCTCTTCCGTGTACACGGCCGGGTCTTCGAGGTGAGTGCCTTTGTAGAGCTTGGGGAAGATCTTGAGTATTCCACCAACTGAAAGCGGCTTTGCAAACATGAAGTTGAGTTTGCCGTCGGTCAAACTCGCGTGAGGTGCAATTGGAATGCCTCCTCCGAACATCGGAGCGTTGGACACTGCGGCTAATGTTCCTGTGCGCTTCTGTCGAACTCCATTGATTGTGATCGCGTAACCGTAGGGACGGAACTTTGCAAGGCACGCCAGCACTGCGCGCAAATACTTGAGGTGGCCTTTGGGCCATCTGTACGTGTTTGCTTGAGCATTCATCGCAGCATCCAAACCCAGCGACAGAGTGCCCGCAAACCAGCGGCGGGAACCAGTGGAGTGGGCTAGGTTCATCTCTTGGCTGGCTTTGAGCACCCTGGTGTGCGCCATGGCGTGCACGTAGGGTTCCACCAATCCCACATCCAGCTTGGCGATGCTCCCGTTGGCCAGCGACTTCATGAGTTGAGTCACTGAAGCTGCCAGTNNCAGTGGTGTGGGCGTATGAACTACTGAGTTTACTCCGAGGTTCACCATGCCATCTCCGCCCACTACCACTAAGGCTTCAAGCCCCGAGAGACACGCGGATCGGGCGCGAGCTTGCGCGTCTGTTGCGGTGGCTCCAGAGAGGTCAACGAGTTCAACCTTGTGTTTGGATAGTTCTTTGAGAACCTGCTTGCCCACCCGCGCCCCTTTGCCAAGTCCAGCGGTGGGGTAGATGACTACGCCGATGTGAGGGATCTTTTCAGCACGTGTCATGTCAGATGTTCTGCAATTCCTTGTCTAGCTCGGCCATACGTTTCGCCTCGTGGCGGTCATGTAGATGAGAGACACCTACAGCCACAAAGTAGAGCACAACAATTGGCATTGCTACCAAAATCATGGTGAGTGCATCTGGCGTTGGGGTCATCATTGCTGCGAATACGAACGCGACTACGATTGCCCACCGCCATGCCTTGAGCATGGTGGATGCCGACAAGATTCCGATGAAGTTTAAGGCAACCAGTAGCACTGGCAGCGCGCAGGCTAGCCCGAACGCGATGACTAACCGCATGACGAAGCTCAGGTAGACATCTGCCTGGATGAGGTTGGTTGAGTCTTCCGGCACAAAGGCTGTAAGGATACCGACCGCTCGTGGCAGGAGCCACCAAGCGAAGTACGCGCCGCCAAGGAACAGTGGTACCGCAGCTCCCACGAAACCGTACGTATAGATACGCTCACGCTTGTTTAGTCCCGGCGTGATAAACGCCCAGAGCTGGTAGATCCACACCGGGCAAGAGATAAAGAATCCAATGAAGCAGGACAACTTGATTCTAAAGTCGAGACCTGATGCTACGCCGGTGAAGTTCATGGATGCCGTGATGCCGTGTTCTTTTGCAGAGTCAAGCAGTGGAGCTTGCATCGCGTTAAAGAACGGCGTGAACAGGAACCAGCCTGCTATTGCGGCAACGACTATTGCCAGCGCAGAGAAGAAGAGCCGCCGCTTGAGTTCGTTGAGGTGTTCGCGCAGTGACATCTGCGCGCGTGCCTGCGAACGTTCTTCTTTGCGGCGGG
>DFNY01000040.1:4564-4743 GCA_002376595.1 Jonesiaceae bacterium UBA3555
GTCATTACATCCTAGCCGTCTCGCGGCCACTGTAGAAACGTGAGCCAGACAACGAAACGCTAGGACTATCGAAGCGCTTCGAGGGCTTCAAGTCAACTTTTCAAGCAAAGTGTCGTCGTGATTGTTACTTACTCAAGTAACGCAATTATGTAAGGGGCATGAACACCACGTCACTAGCG
>DFNY01000143.1:0-5529 GCA_002376595.1 Jonesiaceae bacterium UBA3555
ATTTCGGCATTGACACCGGCCATGTTTTCCAGGGTTTCGGTGATGCTGGGGTGGCGTGGGGCAGTAGGTATGAGGAGAGCATCGAAAGAAGACACCAAAGCCGAAAGATGAGCTCGTTGCGTATCCAACGCTGCCTCAGCATCCAAATAGTCCACGGCGCTGAACTGCGAGCCACGATAAGCAACATCGGCCACTACATCGATGGTTCCCAGAGGACGGTCTTTAGTGAATCTGTGGAACGAATGCGTACGTTGAGCAACCAATGCCGATTCGTACAGCATCTTTGCTACCTTCAAAAACGGCGCAAAATCAACAACCTCAATGCGGTGCCCACACTGCTCGAGCCGCGACGCGGCTTGAGCAAACAGACGCTGGAACGTGGGCGAAAGAGACGAAAGTGAGGCTTCGTCGGGAAGGGCGATTTTTGCCTGAGGCGGCGCCGCAAGCGGCGCAGTAGCGGGCCACACCCGAGACGACGGATCTGTGGCCGACGCACCCACCATGATGTTGAGAACGTCAGTTGCCATAGGCAACGTCGAAGCCATTACGGTGACGCAGTCAAAGGACGAACAGGCCGGAACAACCCCGTCCTTGGCCACCAAACCCAAAGTGGGTTTGATACCCACCACGCCATTGAAGTTCGCAGGCACCCGGCCCGACCCGGCAGTGTCAGTGGCCAAAGCAAAATCGACCATCGCTAATCCAACTGCCGCCCCTGATCCAGAAGACGAACCCCCGGAAATCCTGAGCGGATCTACAGCCGAACGAACCACACCAAATGGCGAACGCGCCCCGGTAAGACCAGTGGCGAACTGATCCATGTTGGTTTTGCCAGCCACCAGCGCGCCAGCATCTTGAAGGCGTTGCACCACAGAAGCGCTGACCGTGGGAACGTACGTAGCGCGAGGGTGGGCGGCCGTTGTGGGCATCCCAGCCACGTCAATGTTGTCCTTCACCGCGCACACCAGACCGCGCAGTGGCAGGTGGTTTCCCAACTGTGCCAACTCATCAATACGAGCGGCCTGATCCATAAGATCGGAACGATCGGCGAGGTGTATCCACACCTCGGGATAAGAGTTAGTGAGCCCAGAGTCCAAGACGTCTGCAATGAAGGCGAGGGCCCTAGTGGTTGCGGACTGTGAAGATGCGGACCGGGCAGGAGTTTCGGTTGCAGGAGTTTCAGATGCGGGTGTTATGGGCGCAGCCGTTGTTGCGCCGTCAGGCCGGTGCAGCGGGGCAGAAAGGGTAGAGGTCATCTCAATCACTCCTCAAAGTTCGAGTTGAGTTGGGCTAAAGCCAGCGCCCGAGCAGCACGTTCGGTCACCACTTCTTTGGACGCTCCAATGTGGGTGCGCAGAAGATCTAGGGCAGAGGGGAGCTTGTGGCTCAGGACGAGTTCGAGGATCTCAATGTGTTCGGCGAACGTTGCGTCCAAGCGGTCATCGGTGAGGTAGTCGTACATGCGGACTGACCGGATACGTGCGTTGACCTGGTCAAGTGCAGAGGTGATGGCGGAGTTTCCGGCGCTATCCAACAAGGTGCGATGGAACGCTTCGTCCTGAATGACGAATCCTGCGTCTGGTGTTGGTCGTTCCTCCTGCAACACCTGCCACCCGTGTAGCTCGGTTTCAAGCCGGGCCGAATCATGGCGGACAGTTGGATCTGCAATGGCCCGCACAATCCCCTGCTGCTCAAGGGTGACGCGTAGTTCATAGAGGTTAGTGAGCTCTTTGAAACTAGGGACGTGAACGTAAAGGCCGCCGTCGCGTTTGTCTACAAGTCCATCGGATGTCAGGCGCTTGAGCGCTTCACGAACCGGAGTGCGAGACACCTGATACCGAGCCGCAAGGCGTTCCTCGCCAAGGCGTTTGAACGGCGAGAATGCGCCGTTCATGAGGTCGGTGCGGAGTGCAACATACACTTGCACGCCCAGCGGAACGGAGGCTTTCACCTGCTCCGTACCCTGCGTCAAAAGAACTGTGTCCATAGCTGTATAGCGTTCTGTATACAGGTTTCGAAAAAGTGGGCACTTGCATTTCAGGGCTGTAACAAAGGAAGTTACAAACACGTTTCCAAACAAAGAAACGGCTCAATCGTTGGCAGACAGGTGACCACCGGACTTATTTTTGGGATAATAAAAAAGTTCGTGNNCCCAGCCACACCTCACCCCAAACCACACGCGCGAGGCCACCTCAGCCTTGCCCAGCCACCCCAACGTAGGGGAATCAAGGAGCCACATGAAGCAGCGTGCCAGCCTCCCACTGTCCACACCCGCCTACGGGGGCGACTACAACCCAGACCAGTGGGATAGCGCAACCTTTGAGCGCGACCTGGAACTGATGGTAGAAGCTGGCGTGAACCTAGTTTCGTTGGCCATATTCTCGTGGGCCAAACTGGAACCTGTTGAAGGTACGTATGACTTTGACTGGCTAGAGGACATCATCAACCGCCTGCACGCAGTTGGTATTTACACTGACCTCGCCACCGGAACAGCATCCCCGCCAGTGTGGATGGCCGAAAACTACCCAGAATCGTTGCCCGTCACCGCCAACTCGGTGCGCCTAGGCTTTGGGTCCCGCCAGCAGTACTGCCCGTCATCACCCGTCTACCGCAGCCGGTCCGTGGCGCTCGCGGACGCACTTGCGCAGCGCTTCGGCAAGCATGAAGCAGTGATCCTGTGGCACATCAACAACGAGTACGCCTGCCATGTTTCTGAGTGCTTCTGCGACACCTGCCGTCAAGAATTCCAACAGTTCTTGGCAGCGCGTTACTCCACCATCGACGCACTAAACACGGCATGGGGCACCGCATTTTGGGCGCAGCGATACTCTGCGTTTGAGCAGATCAACACGCCAAAAGCGATGCCTACGTTCCACAACCCTGGCCAAAAGCTGGACTGGCGCCGCTTCTGCAACCGCCAAATTTTGGATTGCATGATTGGTGAAATCAGCGCAATCCGCGAACACTCCACCATTCCCATCACCACTAACTTCATGGGCAACCACTTGCCGCTGGATTACCGCGAGTGGGCCGAACACGTGGACATCATTTCCGACGACCACTACCCAGACCCAGCCGACCCTGCGGCTGGCTGGGAAATTGCGTGGCAGTCAGACCTCATGCGTGGTCTGGGACAGGGCGCTCCGTTCCTGCTGATGGAGCAGGTAACTACCGCGGTTCAGTGGCGTGACCGCAATTCACCTAAGCGTCCGGGACAGTTCCAGCTGTGGTCTTTAGAGCGCATGGCGCATGGTGCAGATTCAATTATGCAGTTCCAGTGGCGCCAATCGCGCGGCGGAGCAGAAACCTTCCACGGCGGAATGGTGCCTCATGCGGGTAAGGCTGCCAAGGCCTGGCATGACGTAGTTGGCTTGGGCTCGGTACTGCGAAACCTTGGGCCAGTTCTTGGTAAGCGCATAACCTCTGACGTGGCCATTGTGACCGACTGGGAATCGGAGTGGGCACGCACCGAATCCGTTGGACCAATGAAGCGCGACGTCGCCTTCGAAGGCGCCAAAGCCTGGCACCGCACGTTGTGGGAGCAGGGAATCGCTACGGACATCATTGGTCCAAACGACCCACTGGACGCCTACAAAGTAGTGATCATTCCGGAGATTTTCATTGATCGTCCGCAGCTTGCTGCTGCGGCCACGGCGATGGCCAAGCGCGGTGGGCACGTAGTGGTTACTGCTGGTACTTCCCTTGCCGACGAAAACTTGCGTGGGGTTCTGGGTGGCTACTTGGGATCATTCAAGTCATTGCTTGGAGTTCAGGTAGTTGACCTTGCACTGCTCACGGGCCCCGCATACCTTGACGGTGGTTCGCGTGAGTCCGAGGCCGCTGCACGAGGTGACCGCGTCAACCGCATGTCACGTGCAGTTGGTGTGCCTGGAGCTCAGACGTGGGTAGGCCTGGAAGCAACTGCGCCTGCATTGGCTAAGGCGCAGGAGATGGCCGGCGCACGAGGACTCGACCTTCGTGGTGGGCTGTGGGCTGAGCAGGTTGTAGCAGTCATTGATGGTGGCGCTGGCATCACGCCGGGCGGCGCGAACGGTTCAGAATCGGGCGACCGATACGACCGCGACCTGCCATATGGCACTGTTGCCGCAGGCTTCGCTGTACCTGGGAAGGTGGGCGAAGCTGACATTATTGCCAGCTTCGATGGCCGTGCAGGTGGCGCCGACCTAGCCGGCATGCCAGCAATTACGCGCCGCACGATTGTTGGAAACGATGCCGGTTCTGGGGCAGTGAAGGGCACCGCCTGGTATGTGGCAACCGACCTAGATGCCGTTTCACGGGCATCACTGTGGACGCTGCTTTCAGTTACCGCGCGAGTAACCCCGGTCATTCGTGACCTGCCCGATGGTATCGAGGCCCAGAAGCGTGGCGACATCACCTTCCTGCTTAACCACAGCGACAAGTCCGTTCAGTTGGGTGGCGTAGTAGGCACCGACCTAGTGTCCAGCCAGACCATTACCGGTCACGTCATGATTCCACCACGCTCCGGTGTAGTGATTGCTCCAGCGGAGTAGCTGAAAGATTCTTAAGGCTCGAATGAGAGCTGGCAAGCCTTTGCAGGTGCATGCATTCTCGAAGCCCTGATGCTGCTTCGCGGGAGTGGGATACTCAACTTCCGTGAAGCAGTTCACCGGTGGCGGGTCTTACCGTGCAATGATGTGAGTGAGATCTGGCAGATGAGGAGACAGTATGTCCGAGTGGAATTTTAAGCGTGAGCCTGAACATCTCACGCACTCGGTGTACTTGCCTCCAAGCGCATTGCCAGCGCCTCCCATTGAGGAAGTCCGGGCGCCAGGCATTGTGCGCGGATATAGTTCGCGGGCGTTGTCTAAAGACAACCCAACGAGCGCCTCGGCGCTGGCCGCCCAGCAGCGAAAGCAGCAGGCCGCTGCGAACCGTGCGTCACAAGAACGAACCTCATACGGGCAATCTTCGACTGCCCAGAGTTCAACAGCCCAGGGTTCAACAGCCCAGGGTTCAANNTTCAACAGCCCAGGGTTCAACGACCCAGCCTTTACCAAGGCAGGATTCAGGTGGGCATTCCCCTCAACCGACTGGCGCTCCCAAGTACGGTCCGCCGAACCCTACCCAAGGTTCGGTGTATACCAAGACGCCTGCAGCCCGAACAGCAAACGCCCAGAAGAACAAGAAGGGTAATCCAGGGTGTGCGGTGATCGTTTTCTTGATCATCTTGCTTGCCAATGTGGCCCCAAGAATCTTCGAGGGGATCAAGGATGCCTTCACAGACGATTCCACCTACGGCTTTAGCAGCTCAGCGCCTGCAATTCCCGACTCGGATGAATCGGTGTATGAAAACGACCTCGAAGATCCGCGCGACGGCGACTACTTCGGAGCATTCGGCCCGTCAGACACTGACACACTAGAGAGTTTTCCAGTGGTGGTGCACCCAGAAACTGGATTCTTGATTCCTGACGAGCACTCGTCGTATCCGCCAGACCTCGAGTTCATTTACCTAGAAGACGAACACGTAATTGAAGACATCGCATACGG
>DFNY01000143.1:5622-16781 GCA_002376595.1 Jonesiaceae bacterium UBA3555
GAGCACACGGTGGCAGGGCACAAAAAGGGCTGCAGCGTTCATTGCGCAGGCGCTAGCCGCTGCCCGGAACGCGGCGGCGTTTCCAGATTTCAATGCGTACTCGCTGTAGGTGACGGTTTCTCCGGGCTTCACGGTGCGCAACACATCCCATGCATGTTCCCTAAACGGGCCAGACTTTTGCAGCACCGGAACCCCTGCCAACTGGTCTACCGAGCCCGCGTAATAATCATTGGCAGCTGTCAATGCGAGTTGCAGTGCTGAACCTTCGGCCAGCTCCCCGGCGGCAAGTTGACTAATAGCATCGAGTTGCGGCCTCAGAGTGGGGTGAATGAGCGCCACCAATGAGTCTGGTGAATCAGTCCATCCTGAAGCGAGCACATGTGTGAGCGTCCCAATTACTGTGAATGGGCCATCTGGGGTGTCAAAAGTGGTGCTGAAAGCGGGGTCCAGTGCGGGCTTGGTTGTTGTCATAATGTGTTCCTAGTTGGTGCGTACGTGTGAGGGTAATGCTGCCTGCCATAGATGCATAGAAGCATAGGAACGCCAGGGCGACCATCGAGTGGCGTATTCCTCAAGGAATCGGTGGGCAACTGGCTTGGTTAACTCCTGTGGAATCACGCCGAGCGCCTTCCCACCTGCAACGAGTGCGACGTCGGCGTTCATCCATGAATCGGTTGCTCCAAGAACCCTCAACGCAACATAGGCGGCAGTCCATTGGCCTATCCCTGGGCGTGAAACTAGGTCGCGTTCCATGGTTTGAAGGTCAGCTCCCACATCAATGCGTAGCTCGCCACTTGCCAGTGCATTGGCTGTGCTAACCACCGTGTTGATGCTGCGCCTGGGCAAGCGAAGCGGCCTATTCGGGTCGAGGGGTTCAGTGGGGCCAACCGCCATAACCTGCGAAGCAATCTGTGTGGCTGTGGGGAACAATCTATCCAACCCAAGAAATTCAGACTTGTATGGAGTTCCAAGCTGGCTGCACAAGCGAGTCAGGTGCCCACGAGCAGCGGCAACAGAGATTTGCTGTCCCACAATTGCTCGGATCACTAACTCTTGGGGGTCAACCGCGCCGGGTACCCGAATGCCTTCAGTGCGCTGTACTGCTGGCGCCAAATATGGGTCTTGTATGAGTGCTGCGTCAATACCTTGAGAGTCTGCGTCGAGGTCAAAGAGTCTGCGGATGCGTGCAACAGCGGGCGAGATATCGGATAGTTGGGNNGAAGGCTCCCGAGTGAACGTCACTTCAAATGCGCCTGGACCCTGTGGCAGGTGAAGTGTGCGTGCATAGACAAGTTTGTGTGGGTTGGAAAGGTCAGCTCGTTCCACACCTTTAATGGCGCGTGCGGCCAAGAACGTGACTAGTCCGGTGGCGTCAAAGGGGTCACGAACCGGTAGGACTAAGGAGAGTAGAACCTGAGCCTTGGGTGAGCGTTCGGGCCCAACCCCGCGTGAGGAGCGGATTGCAGTGGGTGGCAGTTCGAATATTTGCGCGAAGGTCTCGTTGAACTGGCGAACCGACTTAAAGCCAGAGGCAAATGCCACAGCCGCCACAGACAAGTTGGAGCCCGCTAGTAATGCGCGTGCAACATGTGCGCGTCGCGCGCGTGCCAAGGCCAGCGGCCCTGCACCTAACTCGCTGGTGAGGAGCCTGTTGAGGTGCCGAGTGGTGTATCCGAGGTGTTCCGCGAGTCCACTTACCCCTTCCCTATCCACTAGGCCGGCACCAATGAGTCGCATCGCACGAGCAGCAACATCTTGCCGCGAATTCCATTCAGGCGTGCCCGGTGTAGCCTCTGGAAGGCAGCGCTTACACGCCCGATACCCTGCTTCGTGGGCAGCAGCAGACGTGGAAAAGAACGTCACGTTCTCAGGTTTTGGTGTGCGCGCAGGACATGAGGGCCTGCAATAGATCCCGGTGGATTTCACTGCGGTGAAAAACTGTCCGTCAAAACGAACATCACGCGTGGAAATGGCGCTGTACTTGTGCAGGAAGTCCGCACCAGTCGCGTCTTCCCGTGCTAGCGCAAGTGCTGATGCCAGTGCCCGTCGCGCATCGTTGTTGATGTCCACGTTGAAAACCTAACACGCCGCCAGCCCCTAGGCTGGCGGTTTTCGGACATTGCTGTCACCGGACCGCGTGCGATCAAGACCAACGCACACCATCGTCGGGAAATGCTGCGACAAGCAGCTACTTACCCACAAAATTCCAGTGCCACGGTTCCCCAGAAATAGTCTCCTTGAAGCCGTAAGCACCAGCGTGATCGCGTAGCCACTCCACGCCATCCCAATCCAACGTCATATCCACAGCAGTGCCCCACCCGTGCTCAGACGTGCCTACGGGCGCGGCCTTCCCGCCGTCCTCTAGCAAGCCAAGATCATCGACGAGCGCTTGCTGCTGCGCCACCGAACGATACGCAGAGTTCACGGTGAAACTAATGCCGGCATCCTTCATTGCCGCCGACAGCTTGCCAAACGCCTGCGCCGCCTGCGTGGTAAGCAGGTGGCTACCGGAAATCTCCGCCAAATCGCTCTGAGACAGTGCGCCGTTGGTCCCCTTGCTCGTGGGCGCAGCATCCACTTTGTTGTCCGAACCACCTGTGAGGAGCAAGGACAAACACACCACGGCGGTCACTCCCGCCGCGACAACAAAAAACCACGCGCCGCGCGAAGCGCGCTCATTTCCCAGCGTATCCGCAGATCCTGAGGATATCTCCAGCCCGTTAGGTGGCTGGGGAGGCGGGGTTGGGGAGTGAATGGTTTGCTGTTGAAGGGATGTTGGATGAACCCGAGGTGCAGGCTGAACCCGAGGTGCAGGGCCCAGAGCGCGGACCGACGTGGAACGAGGATTTGCCTGTGAGCGCTGACTGCTGGCGCGCGGGGTGTCGGTGGGTGCAGTGTTACGTTGCGCGGTGTTGTGGCGCGCAGCGCTAGTGTGTGATTGGCCGGTTGGGGGTGAGGCAACTGGGCTCATAACCTAATTGTTGTGTTTGGTGCGGGCGAGCGCGTCTTGTTGCGGGACGATCTTTTTGCGCTGGACGTGGGGTTTCGTTCACACGTTCCACACGGGTAGTGGTCCTGCGGTATGAGAGTGGGCGATTCATAGAGTCTGGGCAATTGACTGGCCTTATGCATTTCACCGGCCCTGCGCGATTTACTGGCTATGTGCCATTCACTGGCTCTGTGCAATTCACTGGCTCTGCGCAATCCTGTACGATCGTACACATGAAGGATTACTTTGCTGGCGACCCCCGCACCAACATGCAACGCATCATCGACGGCGACTTTTACATCGCCGACGATCCAAGCATCACCGAAAAGTCCAACCGCGCATTCCGACTCCAAAACGAGTTCCTCGATGCGTGGCGCACCGACCCTGAAGCTTCCATCGAAATCCTGCGCGACCTTGTGGGGCACCTCGGCGAAGAGTCCTTCATCAAACCGCCACTAGCCGTAGATTTCGGAAGCTTCATCACCGTAGGTGACCGCACGTTCATCAACTACAACCTCGTGGCGCTCGACGTAGCCCCAATCACCATCGGCGACGACGTCCTGATTGGCCCAAACGTCCAACTGCTCACCCCAATCCACCCAACCCAACCCACACCTCGTCGCGACAAACTCGAAGCGGCCCTCCCAATCGTCATTAAAGACAACGTGTGGCTCGGCGGCGGAGTTGTAGTCTGCCCAGGCGTCACCATCGGCGAAAACACAGTAGTGGGCGCAGGTTCAGTAGTCACCAAAGACCTACCAGCCAACGTGGTGGCAGTAGGAAACCCGGCGCGCGTCATCAAGGAACTCACCGACGATGGCTTCAACCCACGGATCACCACCCGCGAAGAGCAATGAGTAGCGCACCCAACGATCCGGAGCGCCGCGAGAAAATCCTTGCGGCCACCCGGGAACTCATCACCGAAGTGGGCGTAGACGGCATCAGCCACAGAAAAGTCGCAGCCAAAGCAGGCGTCCCCCTCGGCTCAATGACCTACTACTTCCAAGGCCGCGAAGAACTACTCTTCGAGGTGTTCACCCGGTTCAGCGCGGAAGTGTCGCAAATTTTCGACGACACCATGGCCGCCGTCGAAACCCGCGAACAAGCAGTGGATGCAGTAATACGCCTCACCTCCGAGTACTTCCTCGCTGACCGCACCGAACTGGTGCTCTCGCACGAACTCTACGCACTTGCAGCCCGAGAACCCCGCTACCGGGAAGTCACCCACAATTGGATGGCCGCCTCGCGTAGAGCCCTCGAACGG
Source organism: Jonesiaceae bacterium UBA3555 (assembly GCA_002376595.1). Taxonomy (GTDB): domain Bacteria; phylum Actinomycetota; class Actinomycetes; order Actinomycetales; family Cellulomonadaceae; genus Timonella. Next base: position 9,876 of record DFNY01000143.1, read on the forward strand.
CACTTCGACCCAGACACAGCGCGCATGCTCGATGCACTGATCGAAGGCCTCAGCATCCATCGCGCTCTAGACGTGGGGGACCACCCAAACGTGGCCGAAGATGCGGTCCGGCGTATCGTCGGGAAATAGGTTTGGTTGGGGTGCCAACCCAGCTTCCGGCCTCTCTCGTGCGCCGATAAATGCATTGCGGTGGTGAGTAACGCGTTTAGAACGCGTTACTCACCACCGCAATGCATTTNNTTTGGTTCCCCAGATGGGGATCTGAGGAACCAATTCGGGGCTATGGCGCAGTTGGTAGCGCGTTTCGTTCGCAATGAAAAGGTCAGGGGTTCGAATCCCCTTAGCTCCACCATAAGAGGCTTACTGCAATCGGCGTCCTCGTAAACGCCGCCAGGCAGGTCAAGCCAGAGGTCCTGTAGTTCGGCCAGGTCGCCCTAGGGGCGGCCTTTGGTCTTTCTGGGCCGGTGTGGCGCGCTGTCGCGGCCTGGGCCGTACTGCGTGCCACCTCGGGCGTTGCGCCCGCTATGCGGGCCTCCCAGCCGCGTTCGGCGGCGAGGAGTTCCCGTAGCGGCGAGCGGATGTCGTCTCCGACGACCTCGTCGTGGGCGACGCAGACGTGGGCGAAGATAGCCTGGTGGAGCTTGCGGCGGGTGGCCTCGCTGGCGTGGAGGTGCAGCTCGTGGAGGTTCTCGAGCAGGTTCAGGTGCGCGTCGAGGAACGCTCGGCCGCTGGAGAGGTCGCCGTGGACTTCGCTGAGCTGTTCGGTGACGCGCTGCCGGTCGCGGGCTATCTCCCGGAGACGCTGCCGGATGCGCTCCTGCGGGAATGAGCTGTCTGCGGCGAGGTCGAGGAGGTTGTCTTCCTTGGTCGCGAGCTGCGCCAGCTGATCCTCCAGGTTCTTGCGGAGCAACTGCTGACCGACGACCTGGTCGTTGAGCGCGGCTTCGATGTGGTCGCGGACAGCGGCGACGAACGCGGTGCTGAGGCGGATGGTCTTGTAGTGCTCGGCGATGGCGTCCTCGACGCGTTCGATCGAGGAGTATGGGGCGTCGCAGACGTGGTCTTGCACGCCTCGGCAGAAGAGTACCCGTAGTCGGCGGTGCCGTGCCTGCCGGTGGTGCGCATGAGGATCATGCGGCGGTTGACGTGCTGTTCGAGGCGGCACTGGCCGCACCAGATGGTGCCCTTGAGGTAGTGGTCGTGTCGTTTGCGTCGTTCGCGGGCGTAGCCGCGCTCGTCCATGAGTTCTTGCACCTGGTTGAACAGATCCTCCGTGATGAGAGGTTCGTGCCGGCCAGGGTAGGCCTCGCCCTTGTAACGGACTTCTCCGAGGTAGTAGCGGTCGCGGAGCATCTGCTGGATCTTCGAGTCCGAGATCGGTCCGGCCGCGCGACGTTGCGTGGGCCTGGTGCGAAGGCCCCGGTCCGTGAGTTCGTCCGCGATGTCCTGGAACGTCTTGTCTCTGGTGGCGCACAGCTCGAACGCGAGCCCGATCGAGGTGATGATGCCGTAGATAGTCAGCTCGGGCGCGACAACCGTGATGGTGCCCTCTCGGACGGCTTCGGCAGCGAGGATGAGCAGGATGACGACGTTNNGCGAGGAGCGAGACCGGGAAGCCGAGTGCGTAGGTCAGCGCGCGCAGGCGGATGATCACGTTGATGTGCCACCGATCTTTGCGGGACGGGCGCATCCAGTCGGGCTGCTGGCGGATGTGTGCGCGGGCCTGCATGGCGCCGAACACCCAGCGCTCACGCTGTTTGTAGGCGGCCTTCAAGGTGAGCGGCGGTTGCGCGATCATCTCGGTGTGGTGCCAGCCGAACACGTCCTTCCCGAACCTGAGATAGGCAGCGAGGCCGAAGACGAGGTCTTCGGCGATGAAGGCGGAGCCGTCGAGGTTACCGATGTCCCAGGCGATCTGGTTCTCCGGATCCTGGCGGACGACGAGGTTCGAGCCGTGCAGATGCATCGGTGGCGGGCTGGTCATGACGGAGTAGCACTCGTGGCAGCCGAATGGACGGTTGGACTCCATCGCCTTGTTCAGCAGCGTCTCCTTGTTCCAGTCCAGACCGTAGGAGATCATGCCCTCCGAGANNTAGATTGTCGGGGGTGAAAACGGAGTCTTCATTGTAGTGCACGACGTAGGACTCGGTCGGAGAGGCGCGGTGCTGCTCGACCATGTACTCCAGCGCACGAGCCTTGAGGCGAGTGTCTTTGGGTGTGCGGTAGTCGGTCGGCAGGAGGTACGGCGTCACCGGGATGACCGCGTTTCGGTAGCGGGTCTGGAGAGCAGCCACCACATCGGCGTCCTCAGTGATGATCACGACCCATACGGGCTTCTGCAGCCCCGGATAGCGGGCCACGCCTGCCAGGACGTTGTCGATGCCGCGCTGGACGACGGAGAGCGCACCGCCCTTGGTGGTGATCTGGATCAGGAAGCGATGCGTGTTCCCTTTCCGCTTCGCGTGAGCGAGAGATGCGCTGAGCTTCCGGTTGGTGACCTTCTCACGAGAGACGTGCTTGTGGGCGCTGGCCTTGATCACCATCCACCAGAAGTAGAGGTAGGTCAGGATCAGGAGCACCATCGCCCCGAATAGGAACCAGCCGACTGGCGTGAGATCGTGCGCGAGACGCACTACGCGCGGACTCCCGAATTAGCCCCTGTGAGACGAGGATGCATGACCTGTTGGAGATGGTGTGGTGGAAAGCCAGACGCATTACTGCTATGCAATATAACTCGAACCGATTACTGAGACAATACTGAAATTGCCTCACGCCAGGTATTTATCCGTTGCTTTACGATACTCCTATTCCGGTAAATTGCGGATTACGAGAGAATAGGCGGCAGATCGCAGCGTCCCGGTCGAGCCGTCCGGTTCCCGCCTGCGACAGCTCGACCCGCCCGAGCGGCGCGGCACCTTAGCAGTGTCGGAGGCTGCCGGTACCGTGGGACACGCACCCGAGAAGAACTTAAGAGGCGCGCCGCCAGGCGCGAAGGAGACCACAGCAGATGGCGCGAGCAGCGAAGCCGAAACCACAGAAGACACTGGAGCAGACCCTCTGGGAGGCTGCCGACAAGCTGCGCGGCAACCAGGAGCCGAGCGAGTACAAGCACGTCGTGCTGGGCTTGGTGTTCCTCAAGTACATCTCTGACCGTTTCGAAGAGCGACGGGCAACGCTCGAGGCCGAGCTCGCCGCGGAGGGGATCAAGCCGGAGCGGCTGCCTGACTTCCTCGAGGACCGCGACGAGTACACCAGCCACAACGTGTTCTGGGTGCCGGAGCTTGCGCGCTGGAGCCACATCCAGTCCGTGGCGAAGCAGCCCGAGATCGGGCAACAGATCGACCAGGCGCTGGATCTCATCGAGAAGGAGAACTCGTCGCTGCGCGGTGTGCTCCCGCGCAACTACGGCCGCGACGGCCTGGACAAACGCCGTCTGGGCGAGCTCGTCGACCTGATCGGCTCGATCGGCTTCGGCACTGGTGACGATCACGGAGCAGACGACGTGCTGGGCCGCGTCTACGAGTACTTCCTCGGGCAGTTCGCGGGCAAGGAGACCGGCAAGGACGCCGGAGCGTTCTATACGCCGCGCTCGGTAGTCAAGACGTTGGTCGAGATGTTGGAGCCCTACCAGGGGCGCGTTTACGACCCTGCGGCGGGTTCCGGTGGCATATTCGTGCAGTCGGCCGAGTTTGTGAAGGCACACGGCGGCAAGCGCACCGACATCTCCGTCTACGGGCAGGAGTTCACCGACACCACGTGGAAGCTCGCGAAGATGAACCTCGCACTGCGAGGCATCGAAGCCGACATGGGGCCGCGCTCGGCTGACTCGTTCACGCAAGACTTGCACCCTGACCTGCGCGCTGATTTCGTGATCGCCAACCCACCATTCAACGTCTCGGACTGGTGGGACCCGAAGCTTGCGGATGATCCCCGCTGGAAGTACGGCACGCCCCCGCAGGGGAACGCGAACTTCGCGTGGGTACAGCACTTCATCCACCACCTCGCGCCGAACGGCACCGCGGGCTTTGTGCTGGCGAACGGATCGCTCTCCTCCAAGAGCGGTGGTGAGGGTGACATCCGGCGGAAGCTCGTCGAGGCGGGACTGGTGGACTGCATCGTGGCAATGCCCGACAAGCTCTTCTTCAACACCGGCATCCCCGTCTCCCTCTGGTTCGTCTCCAAAGGACGTGGCGGCAACGGACATCGCGAGCGGCGCGACGAAATACTATTCATCGACGCGCGCAAGCTCGGCACGATGGAGAGTCGTCGCCTGCGAGTACTGGTCGACGACGACATCGCGAAGATCGCCGGCACCTACCACGCCTGGCGCAACCACGACGGCGGCTACGAGGATGTCCCGGGCTTTGCGAAGGCCGCCTCGCTGGAAGAAATCGCGAAGCACGACTTCGTGCTCACCCCGGGCCGCTACGTCGGCACCGCCGAAGCCGAGGCCGACGACGAACCGATCGACGAGAAGATCGACCGCCTCACAAAGGAACTCTTCGCAGAGTTTGAACGCGGACGGGAGCTCGAGGAAGAGATCCGGCGGCGACTGGAGATGTTGGAGTCATGACTCAGATCGCCCATCGCCCTATCGGTGAATTAACGTTGAACCTTGATCGGAAGCGCATCCCAGTCAAAGCTGCGGACAGGCGCCACGGTCCGTACCCCTATTACGGTGCCAGTGGAGTCGTAGACCACGTTGATGACTACCTCTTCGAAGGTCTTCATCTGTTGGTTGCCGAAGACGGCGAGAATCTTCGCAGCCGCAAGACTCCTATCGCGTTCTTAGCTGATGGACGCTTCTGGGTGAATAACCACGCGCACGTACTCCAAGGTAACGGTGATAACGACACGAGGTATTTATCCTATGCGCTCGAGGCTAAGGATATCTCCGGTTATGTAACCGGATCCGCGCAGCCGAAGTTGAGTCAGGCGGCGTTGGCAGCGATAGAGGTCCCGGCACCTCCGTTGAACGTGCAGCGCGCCTTTGCCGCGACGCTCGGCGCGCTCGACGACAAGATTGAGTCGAACCGGCGAGCAGTTGCATCGATATCCGACCTGCTCGATGCGCAGTCAGAGAAGCTCGGGGCGGATATTCAGACTGTTCCGCTCGGAGTCATTGCATCGTCAGTCAAGGACACAGCGAATCCGTCCAAGCTTGGCGACGCGGTAGTCGACCATTTCAGCCTTCCAGCGTTCGACTCCGGGGCGCGGCCTGAGCGCGTTGCCGCATCGACAATCAAGAGCAACAAGTTTAGGGTGCCGCGGGGCGCGATTCTCCTTTCGCGCCTCAATCCGCGGTTCAATCGAACATGGTGGACTTCCACTGGCACAGAGACATGGGCACTTGCATCTACCGAGTTCCTTGTGCTGACCTCCGAGGATGATCTGGAGTTGGCAGGCGTGTGGCTGGCGGTGCGAGATCCGCTCTTCCGCGAGGAACTGCCGAAGCGTGTGACGGGTACGTCGGGCAGCCATCAGAGAGTGAGGCCCGATGATGTGCTTGCGATCGAAGTCCCAGATTTCAGAAGTGCCGCGCCGGAAGTAAAGAAGTCTACGCTCGCGTTGCTGATGCGCGCTGAGAGCCTGCGTATGGAGTCGGATCATCTGACCGCGCTCCGCGACGCCCTCCTCCCCGAACTGCTCTCCGGTCGCATCCACGTCCCCGCCGAAGGAGTCGCAGCATGACGGGGATGAACGTCGAGTGGGCTGTTGCTGAGCTGGACAAGTTCATCCAGCAGACCGTGCTGACGAACAACAGCTATGTCGGTAACGGCGTAGTGTCGCTCTCCAACAAGTCCAGTACCGCCGCCGCGGACGCCGAAGTGGCACAGCAGGCACAGGTCGTGGAGAAGATCTTTGATCGCGTGATTCCCGGCTGGCGCACGGACATCGAGTTGCGCAAGAGCAACCGCTGGACACGGCACCGCGAGGCGGCTATCCGCGCGAAGGCAGAGCTGGAGCGTCAGGAGGAGATCCGCAAGAACCTTGGCGATGACGCCCCAGAGCTGTCAGCCGCGAACCTGCATCCGTGGGTTTGGGGCGGCGCTTCGTCGCTGTGGCACTCGGGGCACTTTCGCGAGGCTGTCGAGGGTGCGATCCGCAAGCTGAACGCCGAGATGCAGAACAAGCTCGGTCGTCGTGATGTGAGCGAGACGGATCTCGTCAACCAGGCGTTCAGTGAGCAGCCCGCCGCTGCGAAGAATCCGCGTCTGCACCGTATGCCGGATGACGGCAGCAAGACCTTCAAGTCCGTGCAGCGCGGCGCTCGGACGTTCGCCGAGGGTGTGTTCGCTGGTATCCGTAACCCGCTTGCTCATCAGACCGACCAGGAGATGCCAGAGCAGCAGGCGCTGGAGTATTTGGCGGCGCTGAGTGTGCTGGCGCGTTGGGTGGATGAATCGACGTTGGAGGTTGCATCGTGAGCGCGTTCAACGAGAACACCGTCGAGCTGGCGGCGCTGGAGTACTTCTCGGAGCTGGGCTACCGCACGCTGCACGGGCCGGATATTGCTCCTGGCGAGCCGGGAGCAGAGCGCGATTCCTATGAGGAGGTGTTTCTCTGGGGACGGCTGCGTGATGCGATCCGTCGTATCAATCCCGGGACTTCCCCTGCCCTTATCGACGAAGCGATCAAGCGGGTGCGGCGCGCTGAGTCGCAGAGCCCGATCGATGAGAACTATCGGCTGCATCAGCTCATTACCGAGGGTGTGCCTGTCGAGCACCGGGATGCCGACGGTGCGCTGCGCACGACCAGGTTGTGGTTGGTTGACTTCGAGCAGCCGGAGAACAACGACTGGGTGGCGATCAACCAGTTCACGATTGTCGAGAACGGCAAGAACCGCCGGCCTGACGTGCTGGTGCTCGTCAATGGCATGCCGTTGGCGCTGTTGGAGTTGAAGAA
>DFNY01000181.1 GCA_002376595.1 Jonesiaceae bacterium UBA3555
GATTCTTGACGTTCCAGTTGTGTACGCGGCAGCTAAGGCTGGCCGTGCAAGCGTTGAGCAACCAGCTGACGGTACTCTTCCAGATAACGAGGACCTTGAGCCACTGTTCAAGACCATCCTTGAGAAGATCCCAGCACCAACCTATGACGAGGACGCCCCACTTCAGGCCCACGTCACCAACCTTGACGCATCGCCATTCTTGGGCCGTCTCGCACTTCTTCGCGTACACAACGGAACCATCCGCAAGGGCCAGCAGGTTGCTTGGTGCCGTGCTGACGGTTCCCAACAGACCGTGAAGATTACCGAGCTCCTTGAGACCAAGGCGCTTGACCGCGTGCCAACCGAGGAAGCTCGCCCAGGCGACATCGTTGCTGTTGCTGGTATCTCCGACATCATGATCGGTGAGACCCTGACCGACATTAACGACCCACGTCCGTTACCAACCATCACCGTTGACGACCCAGCGATCTCGATGACCATCGGTATCAACTCCTCACCTCTTGCAGGTAAGGGCGGCAAGGGACACAAGGTCACCGCGCGCCAGGTGAAGGACCGCCTTGACTCCGAGCTCATCGGTGACGTTTCGTTGAAGGTTCTTCCTACCGAGCGTCCAGACGCTTGGGAGGTTCAGGGCCGTGGTGAACTCGCACTCGCGATTCTTGTTGAGCAGATGCGACGTGAGGGCTTCGAACTTACCGTTGGTAAGCCACAGGTTGTGACCAAGAAGATTGATGGCAAGGTCCACGAGCCAATGGAGCGCATGACTATTGACGTTCCTGAAGAGTACTTGGGTGCAGTAACCCAGCTTTTGGCTCAGCGTAAGGGCCGCATGGAGACCATGTCGAACCACGGTTCCGGCTGGGTTCGTATGGAATTCATGGTTCCAGCACGTGGACTCATTGGTTTCCGTACTCGCTTCATGACCGAAACCCGCGGTACCGGTATCGCTTCGTCACTCGCTGAGGGCTACGAGCCATGGGCTGGCCCAATCGAGACTCGTATCAACGGTTAATTGGTTGCTGACCGCGCAGGTGTAGTTACACCGTTCGCAATGATCAACCTGCAGGAACGCGGATCGTTCTTCGTTGACCCAACCCAAGAGGTATACGAAGGCATGATCGTTGGCGAAAACGCTCGTAACGAAGACATGGACGTGAACATCACCAAGGAAAAGAAGCTCACCAACATGCGTGCTGCTTCGTCCGACACCTTCGAAAACTTGGTTCCACCACGTCACTTGACGCTCGAAGAGTCCCTTGAATTCGCACGTGAAGACGAGTGCGTTGAGGTAACCCCTGAAATCGTTCGAATCCGTAAGGTAATTCTGGACCAGCAGGAACGTGCCCGTAAGACTGCGCGCGCAAAGAAGAACTAGTCTTAATGTGAAAGGCCCACACAGGACACTGTCCTGTGTGGGCCTTTCGTGTGTTCCAGTTTTGGAGTGTCACAGGTGAATGGAACAATGACGAATGTGAAATTCGTTGATCCCGAACCCCACGGTTCACTGTTGTGTGTGCATGCCCATCCTGACGATGAAACTCTCACCACGGGCGGGTTGATGGCGCGTTGGCGTGGCGCTGGCTTGCCGGTTACGTTGGTTACTTGCACGCGCGGTGAGCAGGGCGAAGTCATTGGTCCAGACCCTCTTGGGCTGGAAGGTAATGCCGTTGCGTTAGGTGCATATAGGGAAATCGAGTTGGATCGAGCGATGTCCGAACTTGGAGTCACGGACTTCTTTTTTCTCGACGAGACCGCACCTGGCGTTCGATACGTTGATTCTGGCATGGTCTGGGTCGAGCCTTCGCAGGGCAGTGGTCAAGTATCTGTGGCGACCGCAGCACAGAATGTCCCAGAAGGCGCTTTCTCGTTTGTGGAGCTAGATGAGGCGGCGCAACTTCTGGCACGCGTCATTCTGGAAAGGCAACCCGAGTTCGTGGCTACATACGAGGCCGGTGGTGGGTATGGTCGCCCAGACCACGTTCGTACTCATGACGTAGTGGTCCGAGCACTCGAGATTGTGAAGGCCACAACCGACTCGCGGGCCCCCGCACTGCTGACGGCTGTGGTTCCTGAACCCATAGTGCGAAGGGCGCGAAGTGCGATGTCTTCGGTGCTGACCCCAGAGGAACTCGAATCCGCGGTGCTTCTCCCCGAAGGCGGCGAACTGCCTTTGATGGCCAGATCCATCGAGCAAGATATCGTTCGGATCGATGTTTCAGGTTTCATGGCGGGAGTACGTAAGGCGCTAGCCGCGCATGCTACCCAGATCCAATGGGTTACTGAACGAGAACCAATTGATCTTGATGAGTTCGGAACTAAGCTCTTGGGAACCTACGCGCTGAGTAACAACGTTGTTGCGCCGATCTTGAGTCACGAGTTCTATGAACTTAAAGAAGCCGGATGTGCCTCGGCGTAATGAAGCGGGCAAGGCAATGCATGAAAGCGGGACAACGCAGCATGGGCAGTCCAGCACATTCCAAGGTAGAGCAGGTACGGTGAACCCATGAATTCCCACAAGGCATTAGGCCTTATCCGCACGTTTGAATATGTACTTGCCGTTGCACTTGGAGTGTTCGTGGCGGTGGTTGGCACTTCAGTTCACCGAAGTTATCTTCCGGTTGCTCTGCTCTGCGCGATCGCTGCGGTTTTTGCGGGCGCGGTCATGGCGCGTGCGTGGATTGGGTTTGGTGGAATCGCGGCGTTTGGAGGGGGCTGGTTTGCTGTCACTCAGATCCTCGCTCTCAAAGGCCCGGGTGGAGACATCCTGATGCCTGCGCAATGGCCTACGATCGTGTGGATGATTGCTGGATCGCTCATGATAGTGGTGGCGTGTTTCACTCCGCGTAAATGGTTCACAGAGTAAGCCGAACCATCTTTTTTTCTTGAGTTTACTTAAGATAGTGAAGGACTGCCGCGGCACAGAAGTGCTTTGGCTGACAACTAAATGGTTATAGTACGTGCTGTTAAGCACCGAAGCTGGAGATGACGATGGCTGACGGTAGGGACGAGACTCCTGTGAACGAGCAACCAGATGAGACTCGCGACCCCGAAATAGCCAATGAAGCGACTGAGCAATTCAGCGAAACTGAAGTGACCGAGGCACCAGAAGAGTTCGAGACTCCCGTGGACGCAGATCCCGCACCAGTTACCCGGGACAGCGAAATCGACACCGATGAACCTTCGTCTGTTGACGAGGCTACGGCAATCGATGTGCAAGGTGCAGCTGTCGTTGAGGATGCTGACGTTGTCGTTGACAATGTTGCCGACTTGTCAGATGAATCCATCTCCGATGCTGGGGATCAGAATGTTGAATTGTCTGAGTTGTCGGCCCAGGATGAGCCGCAACCAACTGTGAAACGATCCGTAGCGCCCATCCCAATTCTGTCCACGCCGCCCGCCAACCCACTGGCGCCGCTGAGCGAACAAGACGCGGTAAACCAGCTCTACATCGAATACGAGCCTCAAAAAGATTCGAAG
>DFNY01000213.1:0-133 GCA_002376595.1 Jonesiaceae bacterium UBA3555
CTTGAGGTTTCCACCGACAAGGTAGACACCGAAGTTCCTTCACCAGTAGCCGGCGTAATCACCGCGATCTTGGTACAGGAAGACGAAGACGCTCAGGTTGGCCAGGTTCTCGCAGTCATCGGTGGATCCGCAC
>DFNY01000213.1:272-5745 GCA_002376595.1 Jonesiaceae bacterium UBA3555
GCGGCTCCGGCTACGTCTGCACCAGCTGCCGCAGCAGTGAAGGCCGGCGGATACGTCACTCCTTTGGTTCGCAAGTTGGCCGCCGAAAAGGGCGTTGACCTTGCAAACGTAGTGGGAACTGGTGTAGGCGGACGCATCCGTAAGGAAGACGTCTTGGCTGCAGCTAAGCCAGTTGAAGCTCCAGCCGCAGCCGCCGCTGCTCCAGCACCAGCTGCTAAGAAGGAAGCTTCCACTGTCCTCCCAGTTTCGCCGTTGCGTGGAACCACTGAGAAGGCAAGCCGTTTGCGTCAGATCATTGCTGAGCGCATGGTCGAGGCACTCCAGACTCAGGCACAGTTGACCACGGTCTTCGAAGTTGACATCACCAACATTGTTAACTTGCGCAACAAGGTTAAGGAATCGTTTAAGGCCAAGCACAACGCTAACCTGACATTCTTGTCCTTCTACTCGCTGGCAGCAACCGAAGCTCTTCAGGCTTACCCAAAGATCAACGGTGTACTTGCTGACAAGACCATCACGTACCCAGCATCCGAAAACATCGGTATTGCGGTAGACACTGAGCGTGGCCTGTTGGTTCCAGTCATCAAGAACGCTGGCGACCTCGACCTCGTTGGTTTTGCTCAGGCAATCGGTGACCTTGGTGCTCGCACCCGCGACAACAAGGTAAAGCCAGACGAACTGTCCGGTGCTNNACTGGTGCTCTGTTCGACACCCCAATCGTTCCAGTTGGCACCTCAGCAATTATGGGTACCGGAACAATGGTTAAGCGTCCAGCAGTTGTGAAGGGTGCAGATGGCTCTGACGTTATCGCTATCCGTTACTTCACCCACCTGTCGATTTCGTACGACCACCGCCTTATTGACGGTGCGGACGCATCTCGTTTCCTATCCGTTGTTAAGCGTCGCATCGAAGAAGGCGCATTCGAGGACAAGTTGGGCCTGTAATCCAGCCCTTTTGCTCTAAATGACTGTGGGACCGTTGCACTGCAGCGGTCCCACAGTCATTTTGTTGAGTGAGACTAATCAAGATTGGTTCCGTAGAATCACATTATGAATGCTCACACTTCGATTGTTTTGGCGGGTTCCTCCGGATTCATCGGTACGGAACTAGAGAAGCGGCTGCTCAGAGAAGGTTATTCAGTCACTCGCCTTACCCGGCACATTGACCCGAGCGCTTCAAGCGAATCCCCAGTAAAGCAAGTTGCTTGGGATCCGTCCCACGGATACATCGACCAATCAACTATTGATTCTGCAGATGCGGTCATTAACCTTGCAGGCGCTAATATCTCCGGAAAACGCTGGGATCGAATTAGCAAGAAGGAAATCCTGAAGTCCCGAATTGATGCCACACGAACTCTCGTTAATGCAATCAATCGCAGCTCTCCGCCACCGACCGTACTTCTGTCAGCATCTGCCACCGGTTACTACGGTTACCCCACGGGGCCGGTTGACGAGTCCTCACCGGCAGGGGCCACATTCCTTGCTGACGTATGCGTGGATTGGGAGCAAAGTGCAATTGGCGCCCTCGGATCCGGCACTCGGGTTGCATTCTTGAGAACCGGCATTGTGATGAGTCCACGTGGAGGAGCACTAAAGAAACTACTCTTACCACTGAAACTTGGCTTCGGCGGTCCTTTAGGGTCTGGCGAACAAGTCTGGTCATGGATCTCATTTGAAGACGAGATTCGAGCAATCTGCTTTGTACTTGAACACCGCTATGCGTGGGGACCCATCAACCTTGTGGCACCACACCCAGCCACCAACAAGGCGATCACAGACGAACTCGGACGCGTGCTCAAACGCCCAACCCGAATGCGTGTTCCGCAAAGTGTGTAGCGAGTAGCACTCGGCCAATTCTCCCAAGAGTTAACTCAATCGGTGACAGTGAAACCCACAGTCTTGAACGCGCTCGGATTCAAATTCTCGCACCCTACTGTCGCAGAAATGGCGCAGTGGGTAGCACGTGAGAAGTGAGCGCTCAAATGCCCTCCCATTAAGCAAGATTGGGGAAGTTCACGATTGCATGACCACTGGCGCCTACTCGACACCAGTCAGCTTCCACGAATTTCCAACCAGTTTGATGTGCAACGTGGCTCGTTCCAGTGTCTTGATGCGACCTCGGACCTTGATCAGTGATGCGGCGGCNNCCTTTGGTCGTTGTGGATTCTAACCCAGGCTCAAGAGATTGATCCAGCACATAGGAAACACCATAAGTCACCAGTATCGTACTTTCGGCTACAGCATCCTCGGCGAGGACAACGGTGTCGATAATGGAAACGACCGGTCGTTCAAGGCTGTAGCCGTCATCCTTGAGTTTCTTGGCAGTTTGCACAGTTTGCTCCACCACTGTAGGTGCTTCAATAAGCGCCAAAGGTGTCACAACCTCTGCAGGTTCACTGTGTGTCAATTGCGATAGGTACTCGTATCGATTCTGAATAAGTTGAGTCACCTTGGGTGCCCCAAGTTGCTGGGCAAACAGCACCGGGGAGNNAAAATCCCAAGTGTGCTGAGGACACGGTGGGCTGCTAAGTGTCTGATGGAAGCGGTGGAGATAGAAAAGGACGAATCTCCTCTAGAGGCTTCGATTGAAGTCCCCATATCCTCCCGTCTCCTGCTTCTACGTTTTCGTTGCCCGGTGCGCGCAGCAGGTGGTACGTTCTGGTTGTCAAACGCAATTGCGGACTGCTCTGTGTGAGCAAGGTAGAAAAGAGCGTTACCAACTGCATCGTCGCCAAACTGAGCAGAGACTTCTCGCAGGGTTGCTACAAGTTCATGCATGCGCGGATCCACGCATACCCGCTGCTGACTTATCTGCCTGGCAAGCGACACTAGGAGTGCAATACCGGTACCATGTTCAATCCCTCTGCGCCCGTTATTCATCTGGGGCTCTGCATGCGATGGCGCGCCTTGACCACGAGATGATTGAGCGTATGCAAGGACCTCGTGGTTGCTTCCTGTTGTGGGTGTCCATGGAACGAGCGCCCCAAGGACAGCTTGTCCAGAATGACCTACCTTGATATCCGCAATACGGACGGATTGGGAACAGAATCCTTGCGCGCGCATTCGCAACAGCCCGTTGGCAACTTCACCTAGGCAGGCTTTCACCTCACCAAAGCTGCGAAGTTGTTCAGTAGTGGCCCAGCTTTGCAGTTCCTCGCACATGACCACAAGGCCCGCTGCAACAGATACAGAGCAGTAGACACGTTGGATCCACGATTCCCCTTTGAGGTGCTGTTAGAGTTCTAGTTGCGAGGCCCAGTGTTCCTCTGCGAGACGCCTATCGCTTTCGTCGAAGTCAATTACGATGGCGTGACAAATCCTGTGGCTGTCAATTTCCGCAAGGTACTGCGTAGGACCACGCTCATATTCGCCTGTGGGTCGACTCGGAGCAAGCAGCGTAATTCCGCGCTCTTCCAAGCGAACGAGATCATCTGGCATCAGAGTGTTCATGGAACTATCCAATGAGTACCGACAGCACATCTTGAGGTCGGTCACAGGGAAGAAGTCACCATCAACCTTGTTCAGCGTTATACCTGCAACAAAGTCGCAGATCAGTGCCATATTTAAGGCAACGAAACAATGGACCGAATAGTGACCGCGACGACGGAGAACTAACTAGCGCAATAGCGTAGAGATGTGGACATTCTCGACCTCGGCGTAGGCAGGCGCCTGGTTCCATTTGCCGAAGCTCTAGCAATCCAACGATCCATCCACCAAGAGGTAGTTAATGGAAAAGCTCCCAACACCCTGATTGTAGTCGANNAGGCGTATACACCGCTGGTCGCAGAACGAGAGCGTCGGAGAGACCAACAGCCGACTTTGAAGTGGTGGACGTGGATCGCGGAGGAAAAATCACTTGGCATGGACCGGGACAACTTGTGGTCTATCCAATAATGCGCCTGAACGAACCACTTGATGTTGTCTCCTATGTGCGGTCACTTGAACGAGCTGTGATCAGCTACTGCGACGAACTGAATCTACCCACGCAGCAAATTGCGGAAAGGTCTGGTGTCTGGGTTCCTTCATCCGGGCTATCCCCCTTTCCCAGCAAGATTTGCGCTATTGGAGTCAGAGTGGCCCAATCCGTGACAATGCACGGTCTCGCTCTTAATTGTTCGAACTCACTTGAACCATATGGCCACATCACAGCGTGCGGCCTACGCGATGCATCAGTAACCACGATTTCCCGAGAACTGAATTCTGTAGTGGACCCCGCTGGTGTCCGCAATAGCCTGCTCAAGCACATTTTGGCCACTCTCGACGCAGCATAGTTTCATTTCGTCGGCCACCACAGATGAGGAAGTGAACCATGGTGACCGCCCCAGACGGACGAAAACTCTTACGAATCGAAGCCCGAAATTCTGCCGTTCCCATTGAGAAAAAGCCCGAGTGGATCAAGACGAAAGCCACTATGGGACCCGAATATCAAGAGCTCAAGCAACTTGTGAAGAGCGGTTCTCTACACACAGTTTGCGAAGAGGCGGGGTGCCCAAACATCTTCGAATGCNNATTGGAGGGTCTCAATGTACAAGGCGATGCGACTTCTGCCAGATAGACACTGGAAAGCCTGCCAAGTTCGATGCCGACGAGCCGCGCCGCGTTGCCGAATCGGTGTCCAGCATGGGTTTGAAGTATTCAACCGTGACAGGCGTAGCGCGTGACGATCTCAAAGATGGTGGCGCGTGGCTCTACGCGCAGACCGTTCGGGAGATCCATTCGCTAAATCCAGACACTGGCGTTGAATTGCTGATTCCAGATTTCAATGCAGTGCCAGAACTCCTAGACGAAGTCTTTGCTTCGGCACCACAGGTGCTCGCCCATAACGTTGAAACTGTGCCACGCATATTCAAATCGATCCGTCCGGGTTTTAGGTTCGATAGGTCGCTCTCGGTAATTACTCGAGCCCAGGAGCAGGGACTCATTACGAAGTCGAACCTCATATTGGATATGGGGGAAACAATGGAGGAAGTCCTTACCANNGCCATCACAATCACCCAGTATCTGCGCCCCACCCCAAGGCATCATCCAGTCGAACGGTGGATCAAACCACAAGAGTTTGTGGATCTGGCACAGTGCGCAGAGGAAATAGGTTTCCTTGGAGTAATGTCCGGCCCACTTGTGAGGTCCTCATATCGGGCTGGAAGGCTCTGGGGGCAAGAAATGACCAAACGCGGCTACAACATTCCCGAATCACTGAAGCACCTTGCTACGCCGACTACCGCTCGCCAAGAAGCAACCTCACTGGTTTGAGTAGGTGGCAGTGCGTACAACTGGAAATGCTGGATATTCGATGCTACGCCGAGGGTGGAAACGGTCTAGAGCACACGCAACACCTATTAGAATGTGAATCATGGCCAGAAAGAACACGTCCGACGACGCACAAGTCGCAAACACCGCAGCTAAGGCGAAGAAGCCAAAGAAGACCCGCTGGTATCACCAGGTAGCGCAGGTATACAAGCTCACCGTTCAGAATG
>DFNY01000118.1:0-1121 GCA_002376595.1 Jonesiaceae bacterium UBA3555
TCCTAGAAGGAAGCGCTCTCCTGTGGGCAACACTGAACTTTGATATGGAGGTACATGCCAATCTGTCAATGAGCGAATACGAGATTCTTGTCCGGCTTTCAGAACGAGACGGGCATCGTATGCGCATGTCTGAGCTTGCTGATGAACTCTTGCATTCCCGTTCCAGGGTTTCCCACACCGTACGCCGTTTGGAAAAACGCAAGTATGTGAACAGGGCGCCAATGGCCCATGACAAGCGCGGAGTAGTGTGCGAACTTACTGATTTTGGGTTCCGCGCACTGGTGCAGGCAGCTCCAGATCACGTGCAATCTGTGCGCAACCGGCTCGTGGACGTCATCTCTGAGGAAGAATTAGCTGTCCTGGCAAATATCTTTCGTAAAGTTTCCTCAGCATCGGGCCGTGTGTCACCGGTTTAGGGCATATTCTGCACGGCAATGCGCAAGCAACTCCGCGAAACAAACCACGGCAGTGTGCGAAGTGTGTTGGGTCCCAGTTGAGCGGTGCCCCTCGCAGTGTTGAATTGCTGCAAACGTGCAGTCCAAAATCACTTTCGTTGGGGTGCCCAACCCCATCTTTCTTTGACACACTTGGATCATGTCCATTACTACAGTTCACCTGATGCGCCATGGCGAAGTCTTTAACCCAGACAAGATCCTTTACGGACGGCTCCCAAACTACCGCCTCTCCGACTTGGGCCAGGAAATGGCGCGTCGAGTTGCCGCTCACTTGGTGGAGAACAACCATGACATCACTGTTGTGACAGCTTCTCCGCTCCAGCGCGCACAAGAAACTGCAACTCCAAGCGCACAGGCATTCGGCTTGGAACTAGGCACCGATGAACGTCTTATCGAAGCCGCCAACTACTTCGAAGGCAAGACTTTCGGCGTCGGTGACGGGTCGCTACGGCACCCAGAACACTGGCCTCACCTGATCAACCCCTTCAGGCCTTCATGGGGTGAACCGTACAAAGAGCAGGTTGCACGCATGCACGCTGCCGTGGATACCGCGCGTGAACAGGCTCGCGGCCACGAAGCGTTACTAGTCAGCCACCAGCTGCCTGTGTGGATGGCGCGTTCCGCATATGAAGGGCGCCGTCTTTGGCATGATCCTCGCAAGCGCGA
>DFNY01000118.1:1158-2943 GCA_002376595.1 Jonesiaceae bacterium UBA3555
GTTCAGGCCAAGAGGAAACAATGAGTAGTGTGAACCCTCTTCATGCCCGTGCGGCAGCCGCAAAGTCACGCGGAATTGAATCGAACGCGGCGGAAGTTTCGGCAGCTCGACCAATGAGTCGAGCCGCCGATGCTCCGCGACGCTTCCGAGCACCAGTCACAGCTCTCAGCGCTCTTGTTGGCGTAGCCCTGATGGTCCTGTCAGGGTGTGCGCAAGATTCGGGGAACAATGACGATGTTCTGGGACAGGGTTACCAGTCCGGAGACGGTTCAACCCGCACCTGGAGTGTTGAGGAACGCGGAGAGTCACTAACACTGACGGGTTCGGACTACAGCGGCAACCCAGTAGATACCTCAGCGTGGCTGGGTGACGTAGTGGTTCTGAACACTTGGTACGCAGCGTGCCCGCCATGCCGTGCGGAAGCACCAGATCTCCTAGACATCGCAACCGAGCGCGCTGATGATGGCGTGCACGTCCTAGGAATCAACCGAACTGATGACGCAGGGGCTGCCCAAGCTTTTGAGCGTGAATTTGCTGTCACCTGGCCGTCTATCTACGACAAGTCCGGCAAAGCTATCGCTTCGCTTGCGGGGGTTGTTCCAATACGAGCAGTGCCTACCACGGTCATCTTGGACCGAGAAGGCAAAGTAGCGGCGCGCGTATTAGGCCAAGTGGACAAGACGACACTTAATGCCATGCTCGATGAGGTCCTCGCCGAAGAGTCCGCTGCGTCATGACCGCGGCCGTTCTTGTAGGCGGGGGCGGCGCAGTGAGCAGCATCGGTGATTTCTTTGCGCAAACTGCGATGAGCGGTTCGATGCTGCTCGCAATTCCGATTGCCTTGATCGCAGGGTTGGTATCCTTCGCCTCACCCTGCGTTGTGCCATTGGTGCCCGGGTACGTAGGTTTCTTGGGCGGTCTCGCCGGAACTAATGTGGCAGCGCACACGGCAGGAACCAAGCCAGACGGTGGAAACGCTGGGGGAGTGCTGACCAAAGCCCGGACCACTTCTCGAGTTTTCCTCGGAATGCTGCTCTTTATACTCGGATTCACCGTGGTGTTCGTGCTCGGCGGTGCCCTCACGGGTGCGATCGGTGTGGCGCTCACACAATGGAGCTCCACCATCATTCAAGTGCTCGGCGTTGTCGTAATCATTATGGGCGTCGCATTTATGGGTGCGATCCCAGTGCTACGCAATGAGAAGAAACTCCACGTTGCTCCAAAGGCTGGGTTGTGGGGCGCCCCGGTGCTTGGTTTTGTATTCGGCCTTGGCTGGACGCCATGCCTCGGTCCCACGCTGGTAGCAATCAACGCGCTTGCGCTCTCTGAGGGTTCAGCAGGCCGCGGGGCAATTCTTGCTGCTGCATACAGCGTCGGATTGGGATTACCTTTCCTGTTAATTGCTGTCGGGCTGGAACGCTCGAAGCGCGCCCTCCAATTCATGAAGAAGCATCGCTTACTCATCATGCGTATTGGGGGCGGACTGTTGGTGCTACTCGGCTTGGCAATGGTCACGGGACTATGGAATTACGTGAGCGGTCAACTTTCCCTTTGGGCTGGCCTCACAGAGACGGTGGTGTAATAAAAGATGCCTGATCAACGCAATGACGAGACTCAGCCGACTGGCAACCGCAACCCAGGGGAGTTAACTGAACCTATCGTCGGGAAGAAAAAAGAGACCGGCGGCTATGTGCCGCACGATCTTCACGACGAATTTGTGGAGTCCACAGGGTCACGCACGCCCGTCCAAGGCGAGAAGGCGGGATTGCCCACTCTCGGATTTAG
>DFNY01000123.1:0-1937 GCA_002376595.1 Jonesiaceae bacterium UBA3555
TGAAGTGCGCACGCTCAGCCAACTCCGCCAAGTTGATGCGATACCGAGCCGATGCGTGGACCGTTCCAGCTCGGGGCTGAAGTTCATCGTCCCCTGGGATTGGCGCGCCAACGCCTACAGCGATTGCGTCAACAGAGCCTGAAGTCAAAAGATCAGATGATTCAATGGTGCCAGCCTGAACGCTAATGGCCGGGGCATCCAAACCAATACGTGCAAGGGTTTTTGCTTGTGAAGTCACCAATTAGTCCGTTACTGCTTCCAGAACCCGCGCGAGCTCGTTTGCTTCATCTTGCTTCAGCGCGACAACGAGTCGGCCGCCTCCATCAAGCGGAACACGCATAATGATGTCCCGTCCTTCTCGCGTCATCTCGATCGGGCCGTCACCCGTGCGAGGCTTCATTGCAGCCATGTGGACTCTCCATTCGTAGAGCGATGGAGTTCGAATCAGTCGATAGTTCGAAACGGTCGAGGGATCGCGCAGTGAACTCCACCTCCATTCTACCCAAACTTGACCAATAAACCAGCATCACGCGAGGCAAAAGCATGGCCAGGCTTGTAGCGCCACCTCATGGTTCACTACTGGCCCGGCCAATGTTTCTTGCCACTTAGCCTTCGACAGGCTCCGTGGTGAAAGATGCCGCACGCATTTCGTCAGCGCGGTCGGCTACGATCTTCACTGCTTCTTCGGCTGTGTCTACCACGTGGAAGAGATTAACATCGGTGGCGTTAATGAGCCCACGTTCAG
Organism: Jonesiaceae bacterium UBA3555; assembly: GCA_002376595.1. Classification (GTDB taxonomy): domain Bacteria; phylum Actinomycetota; class Actinomycetes; order Actinomycetales; family Cellulomonadaceae; genus Timonella. Next base: position 746 of record DFNY01000123.1, read on the forward strand.
CCACAACGTTAGTCAGCCATTCAATAAGCGGGCCCCAGTATTTGGAATCAACCAAAACAATCGGGAACTCGGTGATCTTGTGAGTCTGAACGAGCGTCAGAGCTTCAAACAATTCATCAAACGTGCNNACTTCACAAACATCGTCTTACGGGCAAAGAAATAACGGAAGTTCACTCCAAGGTCCACGTACTGGTTCATACCCTGTTCAAAGGGCAGTTCGATGCCGAGACCAACTGAGACGCCACCAGCCTCATGAGCACCCTTGTTGGCTGCCTCCATAACTCCTGGGCCACCGCCGGTAATCACCGCGTACCCACGTTCCACAATTAGTCGCGCTGCGGTTTCAGCCAACTCGTAGTCTGGGTGATCCGGCTTGGTACGAGCAGAACCAAATACTGAAATAGCTGGACCTAGCTCCGCGAGCGCCCCAAACCCTTCCACAAACTCACTCTGGATACGCATGACTCGCCACGGGTCGTCATGCACCCAGTCAGAAGACTGCGAGTTGCTCAGCAACCGCTGATCTGAGGTTTGCGCCGGAATCTGGTTCCCTCGCAATACCATTGGGCCTTTACGGTAGGTGCTACGTGATTGATTCATACCGCTAGCCTATTCGCTGCGCCTCTAAACCCAACACCTATTTGTGGGTGTCGGGCGTTTGAAGCCAACTCTTCAGCGCCAGATAACACGACGTTATTTGACTAGTTGCGCAGTGTTCATCGTCCTTGTGGGCATAAATCGCGTTACCAGGCCCAAAGTTCACAGCGGAGATCCCCAACGCAGAGAAACGAGCGACGTCTGTCCACCCATACTTTGGCGCCGGTACACCACCGGTGCTTGCCAGGACCGCCGACGCGAACTCCTGAGCGAGGGGGTCATCGAGGCCAGGTTTTGCGCCCTCGGAAAGATCGTCAACAACCACTTTGAAACCAGAGAACAATTCAGTAACGTGCGCCAACGCCTGTTCCCCAGTGCGTGACGGCGCAAACCGGAAGTTGACCCAAACAGAGCAAGCATCTGGAATGACGTTTCCGGCAATGCCACCTTCCACGCGCACAGCGTTGAGGGATTCTCGGTAATCTAGGCCCTCAACGGTCACGGTTTGCGGTTCGTACTGCGAGAGAATATCTAAGATTGGCGCAGCCTTGTGGATAGCGTTCTCCCCCATCCAAGCGCGGGCAGAGTGCGCTGC
>DFNY01000123.1:1957-3582 GCA_002376595.1 Jonesiaceae bacterium UBA3555
ATGCACTGCCACTCCGCTCTTCATGTCAACTGTTCCTCGACCCCACAGGACATCCTCGCCGTCGATCACTTTTCGCACCACAGGAAGGTTTGCTGCAACGGGCACCGTGTCCAAGTGGCCAGCGATTATCACCCTGCGCGACTTGCCCAGCATGGTACGGGCAACCACGTTGTTGCCAATCCGGGTCACTTCAAGGTGAGGAGCAGTTCGTAGAAGCGCCTCAACTTGGTCCGCGATGTCCCCCTCATTTCCAGAGACCGATTCAATGTTACACAGCGCTTCGCTCAGCAGAACTGGATCATGGGCCGTGCTCGAAAGCGCCGAAAAATCAATTGAATTGCGAGGTTCGGAGAGTACTTGGTGCATAGAGTCAATATACCGACACACAGTGCCGTGCGCGCATGGACGGTCCACATCATGGCGAGCGGCGAGCGTAAGTAAATTTCTGATTCCACATACGTAACCGNNACCAATGGGACTCAGATTTTGCCAAAGAGGAGCCCATCCAGACATAGGCTTATGAAATGACTGAAAATGACGCTCGCAGCGCGTGGGGCTACGGCCTTGCAACCCTGACCGATGATGGCACAACCCTCGACGTGTGGTACCCAAACCCAGTGTTGGGCAAAAACTCCCAGAGCTCTCTACCTCCTGCTGAGTTACTAGCACTCGAAGCTACAGACTCAGCTAGGTCGGTGCGTACCTGCGTCATTCTGCGCGAAATCGATCTCGATCAAGCACCAACGGATGCGGCCGACGTCTACCTGCGTCTGCATCTCTTGTCCCACAGACTAGTTGCCCCCCATGGCACGAATCTCGATGGGATCTTCGGGCTTCTTAACAACGTGGNNGGTGTGGACTAACCACGGACCATGCTCACCGGCAGACTTCCAAGTCACCTCACTGAAACTACGCCAACGTGGTCCCGTCACTGTGTACGGGATTGATAAGTTCCCGCGCATGGTTGACTACGTTGTACCTAGCGGAGTTCGCATCGCTGACGCTGACCGAGTTCGTCTGGGAGCACACTTGGCAGAAGGCACCACAGTCATGCACGAAGGATTCTGCAACTTCAACGCAGGAACACTCGGGGTCTCAATGGTGGAAGGTCGCATTTCCGCTGGTGTAGTCATAGGCGATGGCTCCGACATTGGTGGAGGCGCAACCATCATGGGAACCCTCTCCGGAGGTGGAACCCAGCGAGTTTCTCTTGGTCAAAGATCTCTGCTCGGGGCCAATGCTGGACTCGGAATTGCTCTGGGTGACGACTGCGTTGTCGAAGCAGGGCTCTACATCACTGCTGGTTCCAAAGTCACGCTAGTTGGACATATCGACGAGAACGGAAACCCGAAGACACTTAAGGCCCGCGAACTCAGCGGCCAGAACAACCTCTTGTTCCGAAGGAACTCACTTACCGGAACAANNCAAGGCGTGGGAATCACACTCAACGAGTCACTACACAAGAACTAGCAGTTCAACCAAAGACAAAACAAATGAGGGGCGGGACCGAAAACGGTCCCGCCCCTCATTTAGTTAATGCAGCCTAGTTTATGCGGCCAAGTTATTGCACCCTAGCGAGCTTCTGGCCCCACATAGTCACGTTCAACTTCACCGGTGTAGATCTG
>DFNY01000195.1 GCA_002376595.1 Jonesiaceae bacterium UBA3555
CGCGTGCGCCAATGACTAGGTGAACGCTATTAACTTCACTGGACCCACTGAGACGGCCTACTGTGCGCGCGTCCACATACACTCTTGGTTCATTGAGCCCTTGAGTGACCGGTGCGCACGCACTATCGAGATTTCGCACCGTTGCAACTCCTTACTGTGCCTGTGAGTTCTTAAGTATGTTTGTGTACGCCCATGGGATGATTCCGGTGCAGAGCCCCGCAATCGTGCTGGTCCTTTGAGTTGATTTGCTCCAGATTTCCTCGTATTTTTCACAGCGGTTGCATAGCGTGTAGATGTGGAGAAGTCAGAGAAAGCAATGCTGCGGTCGGTGGGCACAAAAGTTGCCGGTTCGATATTGGTGCTGGAAGCTCTGTATTTTGTGTGCGTGACGGTCTACATGACTGCCTTTGGTGTTTCGTTGGCTTCAAGTCCCGCATACACCAAGAGTTTCCTCGAAGTCAGTTCTTTGCCTGTCGTCGCTGTTGGTGCGTTCGCTCTGCTGGCATTGGCCTTTACTCACATCGCGCCACCGGCCCCGTCGCGTCCATCTTCACCAGTTGCCGTCAGCGTATGGAAGCAGCCATCAACCTGGGGCTTTGTGGGCGTGGTTGTGGTCCATTTAGCATTGGGGCTGTGGTTTGTTTTCCAAGGCTCCAGCCGGGCGGGGACTGGACTCCTCTTACTAGCAGCGTTGCTGTTCTCATGTGCAGTCCTTCAGTACCGGGTGCTTAGCAAGACTGCGCTTCGTTCCCCATACTCGCGCAAGGAGTCTTCAGCGCACGGCGCACTAAGAAGTGTGCAGGAATAAGGTTGCACTACCCGGCGTTTGTGGAGAGTTTGTGGCGCGCCGAACAGGTCACGTAGATTGCGGCCCTACTCGCCGACAATAGACACATGGGATCAGAAGGCTATGAACCAACTGGACGGCGAATAAGCTCGTCCACAAATCCTCAACGCGTAATCGAATCTTCGAAGTCACGTAGCGTTGCGTTCGATATGGGCGATTCTGTCGAAAGTAGCGCGGGGTTTGGCTCGGGTTTGTTGGCCTTCATCCAGTCAGTTCTATTCGGCTTTGCGCTTGTTGTTGTGCCGATTTTGGTGACCGCAGTTTCGTCAACAACTTTGATGGATCAGGACTTCAATTTTGGCGCGTCATTCAGTACTGCTGCCGGGATTTGGGCGCTTGCACACGGCGCTAGTGTGACGATTTCTGGGTCGTTAGTATCAATTGTTCCCCTTGGAATAACGCTGGTGCTCGTAGTCAGTGCGTACGTCTCTGTTCGGCGATCTCTCATGTTTGATATCAAGGGTGTAGTCGCATACGTGGCCAGTTACTTGCTCTTTGGAATCTTGCTTGGCGTGGTTACCAGTTCTAACCTTGACCTCACCCTGCGCTCAACTTTGACCTCATTGGGAATCGCTGTGGTGTCCGNNGGCACTAGCTAGGCGTAAGCGTTCAGACTCAACTCCATTCTTTGCTTATTTGAAGAGCCATACGTCTTGGCTTCCGCGTTGGGCCGGAGTAAGTGGACTGGCTTCCTTGATCGCATGCGCATTACTGACGGCCTTGGCGGGAATAACGACACTGGCATGGATTTACCTGGGTAAAGACGCCATGTTCACAGTTCTTCAAGGGTGGTCCCTCGACGCGCTCAGTGGAGCTGCATTAGGAATTGCTCAATTGGCATTCCTACCAAATCTCATGCTGTGGGCGCTCGGGTGGCTCAGCGGTGCTGGGTTTGTTATCGGTGACGGAACGCTCATCTCACCAAGTGAGGTGACACTTGGGCCGTTACCGAACCTCCCACTCCTAGGCGCAATTCCACAGTCGGAGGCGCCTTCATCGTTCGGGTACGTGTTATTGGCCCTTGTTGTGCTCGTAGGTGTTGTCATGGCGATGCGTCTTGCACGCACTGACCAAGATTTCACATGGTGGATGTTCTTCGCGGTTCCTGCAGTGTCAGTCTTGAGCACCAGCGTATTTCTCGCATTGATGCTGTGGTTGAGTAGTGGTGAAATCGGTGCCGGAGCAACCATGTGGTTTGGCGTGCCAATGTGGTCGTGCGTCTGGAGGGTTGGCGCACTACTTCTTGTGCCCGCAATCATTACCTTTACGCTGTTGCGTGACGAGACGCGCTCGTGGATCCAGAGCAAGCGGTCGAAGAGTGACCACGTGTACACAGAACAATTGAGTGAGCCACAGTCGGTTCCACCCTCCTCAGTGGCCGTGCCTCCATTCGCAGTGAAATCCTCGGGTTCGGCGCGTTCAACCGTCCCGGCTGCTAGACAGGATTCTGTAGACAAGGAAGCAGATACTGCTGGGCGCAGCAGCGCTGGGAGTAGTACGAGTTCTGGTAGCCCCAACTAGAGTTGGCCCCTCAAGTAGCGCCGGAACCAGATTTAAAGGGGAGCTATGGGCATAAACGGCAAAGCACTTTGGATCAGCAGGCAGATCGGCGACCTGGCGAAGTGCAGGATCTCGTATTGCTAAAGTCAATGACCGTGGTCAGCGAAGTTGCTTGAAGTATTCAGACATGGATTTCTGGTAATCGATTGTGCATTGTAGTTTTGCTTGCTCGGTGATCGCACTCGCGCGGCAATCTTGGTATGCCATCTCAACATCGGTTCGAGCAAGCGTTGCGAGTGAACCCAAGCCCAACACGGCACAGAAGGCAATTCCTACGTACAGCATGATCGTTTGGCCGTCTTTGCGTGCCAGTGCTCGCAATGCGACAAGCGCGCGCGTTCCAAACACGACGGCACCGGCTGCAACGATGATCGTGACGAGCTGCGAGGGGAAATCTAGCATGCTCGCAATGAGCGTAGCTGCCATCAGTACGCAGAACTGCAGAANNTACCGTTCGCTCTCGGATGGTTTTTGCACGGGCGGAGCCGGTGGTTGTGATGAGCTGCGCTGGGGTTGACGTGCACTTTTTGGCATACGCCTATCCTTACAAACACTGAGTGGTAACTCTAGTTCGTCATTCATTTCTTGAAATCGTGTCTTAGTGGGCCTTGGGAACTTGCTAGTGTTATCCGGTACACAAAACACAAGTGCATCGCGCAGGGAGAATTCGTGATTTCAACACCGAACGGTCATCATGTGGCAACCACAGGTGACGCAGACTCTTCTGCAAAGCGAATTGTGGTTCTTGCGTCCGGAGGTGGATCAAACTTAGCTGCACTGCTCGCTGCACACACGAAGGCCTGGTTTGGGGCTCGTGTTGTTGCAGTGGTGACAGACAACCCTAGTGCTGGCGCAATCAACATTGCGCATGATGCAGGTATTGCTTGTGCGGTGGTTGACCCTAAAGAGTTTAGTGACCGCAGCTCATGGGATTTGGCGCTGGCTGAAACCGTTGCGGTGTTTAATCCTGACCTTGTTGTGAGCGCTGGTTTCATGAGGATCTTAGGATCTGATTTCTTGGCTGCATTCGGTGGCAAGACGATCAATACTCACCCAGCACTACTGCCATCGTTCCCTGGTNNTCGATGCGATGGCGTACGGAGTCAAGGTCACTGGTTGCACGGTCCATGTGGTGGATGAAGGAACCGACACAGGCCCGATCATCGCCCAAGCGAGCGTTGCGATTGAACCTGAAGACACTGAAGAATCGCTTCACGAGCGGATCAAAGTTGAAGAACGACGTTTGCTGGTAGAGTGGGTAAGTAAGTTGGCTCGTCGTGGGTTTACTGTTCAGGATCGTTCCGTAGATCTAGGCGCATCCAAGGGCTCGTAATTGCCCGCCGACTTCATCAGATCACAATAGATGGACTGTTGCTGGGCCCGTGAGGTTAGTACTATGTAAGTGCCGCGACTGGCGAAGGTGGAGTACCACCGGGGAGCGGCGCCTTTCTTACCCTGCTGTAGCGCCGTCCGCCTGGGCGTAGGGTCGGGTACGCGTATGATCGCGTACTGCCAACTTGAGACGCTACTACAGGAGAGACTCATGTCTGCATCTGCTGCCCCTGNNATTCGTAGGGCCTTAATTTCTGTCTACGACAAGACGGGGCTGGCTGAACTCGCACAGAGCTTGCATGAGAACTCAGTTGAAATTATCTCTACGGGTTCCACTGCTGCCACTATCGCTGCCGCAGGTATTCCAGTGACTGCGGTTGATTCGCTCACCGGATTTCCAGAGTGTCTTGAAGGCCGTGTGAAGACTCTGCACCCACGAATCCACGCTGGAATTCTTGCAGACACCCGCAAAGAGGATCACATTGAGCAACTTCGCGGTCTCGAGATTGAGCCGTTTGAGTTGGTTGTTGTGAACCTCTATCCTTTTACCGACACTGTGGCGTCGGGTGCGTCTCCTGATGAGTGCGTTGAACAAATTGATATTGGTGGTCCCTCCATGGTTCGCGCGGCTGCAANNGTCGAGGCTGTGCGCAGTGGTGGGTTCACGTTCGCTCAGCGCAAGGAACTTGCAACGACCGCGTTTGTTCACACTGCACAGTACGATCTAGCAGTTGCTACGTGGATGAGTAGCGTTGTTTCGCCCACAGATGTAATCGATGGCGAATCGAGCGGCTTCCCGCAGTGGCGCGGAGAGTCATTTGAGCGTTCAGCAGTGCTGCGATACGGCGAAAATCCTCATCAGCCAGCAGCCTTGTACGTGAAGTCCGACGCTCCCGAAGGTCTTGCAACGGCAGAACAACTTCATGGCAAGGAAATGAGCTACAACAACTATGTTGATGCGGATGCCGCGTGGCGTGCCGCTTGGGACCACAGCGAGCCAGCCGTTGCAATTATCAAGCACGCTAACCCATGCGGCATCGCAGTCGGTGCCAACATCGCCGACGCACACGCAAAGGCACACGCATGCGATCCAGTCTCTGCATTCGGTGGCGTAATCGCGGCAAANNAAATCAAGGACATCTTCACCGAAGTTGTTGTGGCACCGGACTTTGAGCCAGAGGCTGTTGAGATCCTTAGCCATAAAAAGAACATTCGCCTGCTTAAAGTTCCATCGCCAGGGCGCGCTCGCGTCGAAACGCGTCCTATCACAGGCGGCCTGTTGGTACAGGTTGCCGACCGTATTGATGCTGCTGGTGATGACACGGCCAACTGGACACTTGCCACCGGCGAGGCTGCTGACGATGCGACCCTTGCGGACCTCAAGTTTGCGTGGAACGCAGTGCGGGCAGTCAAGTCCAACGCGATCCTCCNNCTCCTAGCTTCCAACGGCGCTTCAGTTGGAATCGGAATGGGACAGGTTAACCGTGTTGACTCGTGCAAGTTGTCAGTGGAACGAGCAAACGCTCTTGGCGAGGGGGCGGAGCGTGCACGTGGTGCGGTTGCTGCTTCCGATGCATTCTTCCCATTTGCTGATGGTTTGCAAGTGTTGCTAGACGCTGGAGTGAAAGCAGTAGTTCAGCCTGGGGGTTCTGTGCGCGACGACGAAGTGATTGCCGCTGCGCAAGCCGCTGGGATGACTCTGTACCTCACCGGTACGCGTCACTTTGCACACTAGTTCAACTTTCAATTGAATCGTGGTCGTATTCGTGTCAAAGTTACATTGCGAGTAGCCCGATCTGCGGGACATTTCCACAACACCGGATGGACATTTCCCGTTTTTACTCAAACGCTCGATATGATGAGCGGTAGGGTGACACGAACACCAGTTGTTCACTGTTCAACAGTGAACTCCCGCCTATGAAATAGGCCCCAATGCTGAACAGGCGTCGGATTCTGCCATTGCGCGAGGCAGAAACGGCGCCTGTTCTTTTTCTAGTCGTAGCGTCCTATCTGCTTGTCTACGAATAGCTACAGCAGAGCCCTTTTCAGGGGGATCTCAACTTGAGAGAGCAAGTTCGGGTTGTTCACAGGAATTTCGCCGTCTCTCAAGATTTTTCGAGCAGTCGCTGCATCTCTTGGTGCGTCACAGGTAAAAATGCCTGATGCCTTCACAGAATCGTGTTGTTCCTGGACCTGCTTTACGTAAAGGGCAGTCCATCCGCCATCTGGGTAGTCCCTGAAGATTACGTCGTCGTTGGCCGGTTGAGGGATCCCGAAGAGAGCAATCTCGTGGCCGAACTGAGTCGAAAACACATATGGGGTGGGCGTTGCAGGTGGAATCGGTGTGGGGCCGCCAATAGAAGTAATGGCCAAGGCAATTCGTTCAGGGTCTGTGAGCGCAAGATTCCAGTGGCCGCCAGAGACATGTCCATGTATTGGGTCAGCTCGTTGTGCGCTGTCACCAACTGAAAATACCCTGCTCGATGCCATCTGTCGGGGGCTTTCAATTAGGACGTGGCCCCATTCGTCGGTAAGCAGCGCCCCTTGGGCGGTCCGAGCAAAGTGGGAAGGAAGCCAAGACGTTGAGGGCTGAACCCCAACTGCAGAAAGGACCAGCTTTGATTTGGTAACCCAATCGGACGAACCGTGACTACCCGCGCCAGACGAACCGGTGCCAGTGACGACAACGTCTGGTCCTTGAATGCCCACCGATGTCACGTACGAATTGGTGTGTAGATCCACACCTGATTGTGCGAACCATTGAGCGATGCGTGCCCCCACTTTTTCCCCGACCTGCCGGAGAAGGGGAGTGGATTCAGCTTCCACCACACTGACCTTGAGGCCCTGGTCTTGTGCGATTCCTGCGATCTCTGTGCCAACCCAGCCCGATCCAATGATGAGCAGGTCTGTAGTCTTACCGTCTTCGCAGGGCGGCATGTGTAGGTGTGCGCGAAGCTTTTCGGTGTCTTCCCAGGAGTAGAGCGTGTGGATTCCATTCCAATGCGAGGGCATGACGGGTTGGGCTCCCAACGCCAGCACAACAACATCGGCAGAAACATCGAATGTTGCAGGGGCAAGGTCTGCACCCTCGAAGTGCTGTGGTGAAGTCACCGGCTCAAGTTTCACTGTGATGCCCTGTGCGGACTCGCTCAACGCAACTGCGCGGTGCAAATGTAGGAACTCGTCGAAAATTGATTCGAGGTCAGCGGAGAAATCGGTTGCCAGGTCGACGGGAGCCTCGTTTACCAAGATCTTCTTGGAAAGAGGTGGCCGATCATATGGCGCATGAGCTTCCAGCGAAACCAGCACAATCTTGCCTGTAAAGCCAAGCGACCGTAGAGACTGACCTGTGCGCAGCCCTGCTAGACCACCACCAACAACAATCACAGAATTCACAGCAGTGAGCGGTACAGTGGAGCCTGAAAGTGCGTTGACCATGACTCAAACGTACGCGCCGATCGACCAAAAAGGGCTTGTTGTGACCGAACCAACTCCTGAAAAAGCTGCCAGCGAAGTGGCTGAGCCACCTGCTGTCACAGCGGACTCAGTTCTCGCTAGCAGGCTCCTTTTGAGGACGGGTCTCATGTGGGCCGTTGCAGGAGCCATCGTGGTTGGCGTAGCGGTTATGGTGATCGTTGGGCCGAAAGCGGGAGCCTACTTCTTTGCGCTCATCGCTGCGGTTGTAGGGACAGCTCGATGGGCGCTACCAGGCGCTCCATTTGGTATCGCGGCGCGCGAGAAGTGGGTTGACGTGGTCTTCTGCTACGGGGTTTCGGCCTCCGTCGTGTTCTTGGCATCTACTTCCTATGGCCTGCGTTGCGCTCAGGGATGGATCTGTTAATCCCACCCTGCGTGCGAGATATATCTTGATATCAAGAAATAAGTTAGAGTTGACTCGGCTAACTGAATCGAAACCTTTAGCAAGGAGCGCTCCAAAACATGGGCAAGATCAAGGTTGTAAACCCGGTTGTCGAACTCGACGGCGACGAGATGACCCGTATTATCTGGCAGTTCATCAAGGACCGCCTCATCCACCCTTACCTAGACATCGACCTCAAGTACTACGACCTGTCGATCGAGAACCGTGACGCGACCGACGACCAGGTGACGATCGACGCCGCGAACGCGATCAAGCAGTACAACGTCGGCGTCAAGTGCGCGACGATCACGCCCGACGAGGCACGCGTCGAGGAGTTCGGCCTCAAGAAGATGTGGGTCTCGCCCAACGGCACGATCCGCNNTTCGGCCTGAAGAAGATGTGGGTTTCGCCAAACGGAACCATCCGCAACATCCTTGGTGGCGTGGTATTCCGCGAGCCAATCATCATTTCGAACATCCCACGCCTAGTTCCAGGCTGGAACAAGCCAATCATCATTGGCCGTCACGCACACGGTGACCAGTACAAGTCCACCAACTTCAAGGTTCCTGGCGCTGGCAAGATCACCATGACCTTCACTCCTGCAGACGGCTCCGAGCCTCAGCAGTTCGAGGTTGTCACTATGCCTGAAGAGGGCGGCGTGGCTATG
>DFNY01000103.1:0-1146 GCA_002376595.1 Jonesiaceae bacterium UBA3555
GTCTTGTGGGTTGTCTCGGTGGAAGACTTCCAGGCCGTTTAAGCCAGCTTCCGCCATTTCACCTATTACATTGTCAGGCACTACGCGGCCACGAGCGAACGCAGCTGGGTGTGCGAATACCGCAACGCCACCGGCTGCGCGAATTGCTTGAATGGCTTCGAGCGCATCAGGCGCATAATGCGGAACATAGTATTTGGAGCCGGGCCGTAGCAGCTCAACAAAAACTGCTGATCGGTTTTCCACGATTCCCGCCGACACCAACGCATCAGCAATGTGGGGTCGGCCGATCGTAGTTCCTTCGGAGGTTTGTGCCAGGACGTCATCCCAGGTAATGCCAAAGTCTGCGGTGAGTCGCTCAACGATGGTTTGAGCCCGCATTACGCGAGCCTCACGCACCCGGTCGTTTTGAGCCATCAGTGCGGGATGCTCAGGGTCTTGTAGGTAACTCAGGAGGTGCACCGAAACGCCATGGTGCCGCGCAGAGATTTCGGTGCCTCGCACAAGTGCAACGCCTGTGTTGCGTGAGGCTCGTTCTGCTTCGCCCCATCCGCGTGTGGAATCGTGATCCACAATTGCCACCACGTCTAGTTGCGCTGCCTTTGCGTGTGCCAAAAGCTCAGTGGGCGTGTCTGTGCCGTCTGAGAAAGTGGTGTGGGTATGCAAATCGATGCGCATTTACTTAGGATATGCGCGGTTTACCGGCTGCGGCGTGACCAAGTACGTGTTTCCCCACACATAGCACCTGCATAGGAACAAAACATTGATCGCTCAATCTCCTGATAGCTAGACTGGAGCAGTCGCTCGCTTGTTCTATGCACATATGAACTGCAGCGCACACGCAGTCTGTTGCGGCCAACAATCGCACTGAAACTTGTTGCGTCATGCCGCCAGTTCAGGTTGGGTGCACAGTACCGCGGTTTGCCCTTCCTAGGGGCTTTGAGGCCGGTGCAACCAGTGCGTTGCACCGGCTTTCTTGTTCTTCTATCTCCCACCCCAAAAAGTGGGACAATAGAGAGCATGAGCCAGAACCAGCTAGAACCAGATGAACACGGCACACACAGCCGTGAAGACCTCAAAGACCGCGTGAACAACCGCAGTCATCGCCCAGATTCCCGGAACTTCAAAGAGTTCATGATGTCTGATTGG
>DFNY01000103.1:1309-2136 GCA_002376595.1 Jonesiaceae bacterium UBA3555
AGCTATCTTGTTTGTGCGTCCATTGGCTGACCGCAACTCTGAGGAGTTCTACGCTGATTCACGCTATGGCGAGTTTTGGGTGGGTGCGCGCCCAACTTTGGACGACGTGACCAGTCTGACCGGAATCCGCGCCGCTCACATCGACTCGCTACGCGATGTCCTGTCCAAGGATCTTGGAAAGGTAACCATCCGCGTAGTTCCAGAGGCAGATCTAGCAATCGAAGATCTAGTCAACGAACTCCGTTCTCAGGCTGGCGTCGACACCGAATCGGCTGAGGCGATTGCTGAGTTGGCCGAAGTTGATGGCGCGTTAGCCGAGAAACTCTCGGAGATCCGTCTGGTCAAGGACGAATGGGAAATCGCGCAGATGCGTGAAGCTGTTCAACAGTCCATTGACGGTTTTGCCGAAGTAGTGAAGAACTTGCCACGAGCTGTTGCACATCACCGAGGCGAGCGCGTTATCGAGACCGTGTCTGACGCGCACGCCAGGCTCGAAGGCAACACCGTTGGATATGAGACTATTGCGGCTGCCGGAGACCACGCAAACACGTTGCACTGGATCGATAACAACGGCCAGGTTCGTGAAGGCGAATTGGTATTGATTGACGCTGGCGTTGAGGTCGAGTCTCTTTACACCGCAGATGTGACCCGCACTTTGCCTATCAACGNNGGCTGTGCTTGATGCTGCCGATGCTGCGTTCAAGGCTGCGGTTCCTGGTAATAAGTTCTCAGATGTCCATGCAGCGGCGATGGAAGTTATTGCAGCGCGCTTGGAAGAATGGGGCCTGCTTCCGGTGAGCGCCGAAGAGTCGCTCACACCGCAAGGA
>DFNY01000103.1:2168-2832 GCA_002376595.1 Jonesiaceae bacterium UBA3555
GGCATGGTGTTCACCATCGAGCCTGGCCTGTACTTCAAGTCTGATGACCTAGCTATTCCGCAGGAGTTCCGTGGCATTGGCGTGCGCATTGAGGACGACGTTCTGGTTACTGAAACCGGCAACGAAAACTTGTCTGCAGCGCTTCCTCGTAACCCTGACGACGTAGAGCGTTGGATGGCTGGACTTTTGAACAACTAGTTCGACTCCGGTACAGCAGAAGGCACACTCCCAAGAATTTGGAAGTGTGCCTTCTGCTTTGTGAAGCCGAGAGGTTTAGTCCTTTGGTGGACTGAACGGATTGTCAGGGTTTTTCAGTTCACGTGGAGCTGGCGACTGCGTGCTCTCTGCGGGAGCGTTGGATTCTTCCGGTGTGCTGGAAACCGAATCTCCTGACACTTCTGCAGGTTCGGGAGTAGGCGCGGGAGAATCTGCGCGAGCACCGTACTGTGGCGCCTGCTGTGCTGCACGACGCTGAGCGTCCAATGCTTCTCCGAAAGTCAGCGGCTGGGCATTCGCGCCTTGGCCTGAGCCGTCTGCATTGTTCGCCGCGGGTTGTCCGCTGACCTGTTGGCCGCTTGTTCCGCCATCGACTCGCACACCATACTGAGGCGCAGAGCTCGATCCCCCAGCCTGGGACGTAGCGGGGTTTGGTGCAGCCACAACC
>DFNY01000124.1:0-8166 GCA_002376595.1 Jonesiaceae bacterium UBA3555
CCAACCACTTCATCATTCCAGCACCCAAGAAGATACCCACCTTGAGTCCCAAGACCCGTGGGTCACAATTGTGTGGAATGACCCGGTGAATCTCATGAATTACGTGAGCTACGTGTTCGAGAAGCACTTTGGGTACTCGTCTGCGCACGCTGAGAAGTTGATGATGCAGGTTCATCATGAAGGCAAAGCTGCCGTTTCCACTGGGAGCAGGGAAAAGGTGGAGTTTGATGTCTTGGCCATGCATGGCTATGGCCTGTGGGCAACGATGCAGAAGAGTGGTGTGTGATGGCGCTTCCGTTTCGAGCGGATGAGGAATTTCCCGCGGCCTTTTGTGCTGCGCTTACAACGGGCGAGCGATTGTTCTTGGTCCGGGCTGCAGCTGACATTGNNCTTCCCGGAAGCCTCGCAGTTCGATTTCGCGTCTGGCGTGGATGAACTTCCACGTGACTTGTTTGAGACAGCTAGTGATCGGTTCGCGGAGTCTGACGGAGCACTAGATTCTTCCAATGATGAATCGCTGGAGTCGCAGTTGGAAGCGGTGCTCGCTGCGCTAAATGATGCTCAGGACTTGTCGCTTCCTACAGACCCTGCTGTGCGCCGGCTCCTGCCTGATGCCTCGCTGGATCCGGACGTTGCATCTGAGTTTAGGAAGTACACGGACTTTGATTTGCGTGAGCAAAAGGTGCGGCGTTTGTTGCAATTGTCTGACGCATTGACGGATGCTGATCCAAGTTCTGATGACGATGAGCACCTTGAGTTTGTGGTGATGAGTGAGAATGCGGAATCGATAGCTGGCGCTCTGACCGATATACGTCTGGTTTTGGGGGAACGGCTGGATTTGCGGTCCGATTCGGATGCTCAAGACCTTCACGACGATGTGGTTATGATGGCAAAAGCGCTCTCGTTGCAGGACGGGCAGGGTATTGCTGATGACGAACTTGAACGGCGCTACATCATGGGGATGTTGTTTGAGTTGGCCGGTTTCTTGCAGGAGTCGCTGACCGAATGCATGCTGGATGAGTTTCGGCGAAAACGCTCATGAAACCCCATGTGTAATCAATCACTGTGGTTGTTCCCACTGCCCAATTGTGGCTCACTAACGTACTCAAACGACTAGTCTCTTAACTGTGAACAACTCACCGATTGGAATTTTCGACTCGGGCGTTGGCGGACTCACTGTGGCTCGGGCCATTTTGGATCAGCTTCCACACGAATCAATCTCGTACATTGGCGATACAGCGAATGCGCCGTATGGCCCTAAGCCTTTGGCTGAAGTACGTTCATTTGCGTTGAACATTATGGATCAGCTTGTTGACGAGGGCGTCAAGATGCTGGTAATTGCATGTAACTCTGCGTCTGCTGCAGTGTTGCGTGATGCTCGTGAGCGGTACACCGTGAATNNTGAACTGCGGCGCGCGTAACTCAATCAGGAAAAGTTGGGGTTATTGCTACCCAAGCAACGGTTGACTCGAAGGCGTACGACGATGCGTTTGCTATCGCCTCAGATATTAAGTTGACTGCGGTGGCTTGCCCAGATTTTGTTGAGTTGGCTGAGGCTGGGATTACGACTGGGCCTAGGGTGCTTAACGCAGCTGAAGGGTACTTCACGTCTTTGAAGGCTGCGGGCGTGGATACGTTGGTTCTCGGGTGCACCCACTATCCTCTACTTCAAGGTGTCATCTCCTACGTTATGGGTGAAGATGTGACACTTGTGTCGTCGTCTGAAGAGACTGCCAAGACGGTTTATCGTGTGCTTGTTGAGCAGCAACTGGAACGTGACCCTGAAGCGTCCGCTCCAGAGCACCAGTTCCGTTCCACTGGGGATGCACAGAAATTTGCTGAACTTGCTCGTAGATTCCTTGGTCCTGAAGTCAAAGCTGTAGGGAAAATGCCATGAAACTGACAGTCGTTGGGATGTCTGGTTCCTTTGCTGGCCCACAATCGCCTGCTTCGAGTTATTTGGTGCAGGCTAGCGATGCAGATGGACGTGTGTGGTCGGTGCTGATGGATCTGGGTTCGGGTGCTTTTGGTGCCTTGCAGAACTATGTTGATCCATTCGAAATTGACGCCATTTTGGTATCGCATTTGCACCCTGATCACTGTTCGGATCTGAGCGGATATTACGTGTACTACAAGTACCACCCAGTGCTTGGCACCCAGTACACCGACCGTGCTGCGATTCCAGTCTTTGCTCCCGAGAATGCCAATGCCCGGTTTGCTCTGGCGTACGGCTTGGACGAGGGTGAGTCTATGGACGAGCAGTTCGAGCACTTAAAGTTATCGTGTGGCCAGACAACCACGGTTGGACCGTTTGAGATTGAGGCCTTTGAAGTGAACCATCCCGTTGAAGCCTATGGTTTTCGGGTGACTGGTCCTTCACAGTTCGATCCTTCTCAACGGGTCACTATCGGCTACTCGGGTGACACGGACGAATGCGAAGGCGTGCGGAAAATTGCTCGTAACGCTGATCTGTTTCTTTCTGAGGCCGCGTTTGTTGAAGGGCGAGATGACGACATTCCGGCAATGCACCTTACGGGGAAACGCGCTGGCTTAATCGCTTCTCAGGAGGGGGCGAAGCGTCTGGTTCTGACTCATATCCCGCCATGGAATGATCCGAACGTAACTTACTACGAAGCGCGAGATGAGTTTGATGGAACCATAGAGATTGCCCGCGCTTCAGCCGTCTATCACGTCTAATTAGCATCACTCAAGTTTCCGCATAGCCGAGCAGATCGCTGTGTGAAGTGTTATCCAACTGCAAGGAATCTCATGTCGCAACCACGCTTGGTACTCGCCACCCATAACGAACACAAGGTGGGGGAGTTGCGGGCAATTCTTCTTGCCAATGAAGTAGGTCTTCCGCTCACTGAGTCTGAAATCGTTGGTGCAAAGGACTTTGGCGTTCCGGAGCCTGTGGAAGACGGCGTTACCTTTGCCCAGAATGCATTGATTAAGGCGCGCGCCTTGGCCAAAGCCACAGGTCTAACTGCTATTGCTGATGATTCTGGTCTAGCAGTAGACGTGTTGGGCGGGGCTCCTGGTATCTTCTCGGCCCGCTGGGCTGGCAAGCATGGCGATGATGTAGCAAACCTCGAGTTGCTGTTGGCTCAACTGTCAGATATCGCCGAAGAACACCGTGCAGCTCGATTCATGTGTGCCGCAGCAATCGTGACTCCAGACGGCCAAGAACATGTTGAGTTGGGAGCACTCGAAGGCACCCTCTTGTTCGAACCACGTGGTGAAGGCGGCTTCGGATACGATCCAATCCTTCAGCCTTTGGGTGAGAGCCGATCATGCGCTCAATTGAGCAGCGACGAGAAGAACGCCATTAGCCACCGCGGGCAGGCGTTCCGTCTGCTAGTACCNNAGATTTCTGTCCCCGAGGTTAATTCCAGACCCGGGGTAGATTTCAGACCCAGGGCGTGAGTTCTAGGCTTCCGCGCGTTCTTGTTTAGCGCGAATGCGAAGTACTGAACCCCAGACAATTCGCCAGCCTACTAGCATCAAGGCAATAAACCCGAGAGCCACGAGTGGGAAGCCACCGCTATTGGTATCTCCAGCGACCACCCGCAGAGCGAGTCCCACACCCCAGGTTGTGACCGCTAGAACGAGCGCGGAGGGCCAGATTTGCAGTGCCCTTGGGAGCCCGCCTTCGGTTGTTTGCCATTGCCTGGTAATCACCCAAGCTATCGCGAGGCCAACGAGGAACGGCCACGCAGTGTCAAGCACGGCAACGAATGTGCGTGACTCGTCATGCGCACCGCGTCCTTGGAATGAGAACAGCAGCAACAAAACGACGTCGATAGCAATCCACAGCAGCGATTTCTTCACGCTCACAAGCCTATATCAACGGGGAGTTTGTTCTATCGTCTACCATTGAACAAATGCACGTTGTAGCTCAAAACCTTGCTTTCGGATACCCAGGTCATCCCGTATTCAGTAACGTCGATGTCCGTGTTACTGGGGGAGACCGTCTTGCTCTGGTGGGCGAAAACGGAAGTGGCAAAACCACTCTTCTGCGTATTTTGAGTGGCGAGTTAGTACCTTCTCAAGGCGAAGTTCGCCGACAAGGTTCCATCTCCTATGTTTCTCAAGAACTCCAATACGAGCAGGGCGACACCATCGGTGACATCGTTGCCGTTAGCCTTGCGCGGCTTCGCAGAACGGCGTTGGAACTGGAGGAAGCAGCGGCGCAGTTCTCCCACGAGACTGGCAGCCTCGCGCAGTACAGCGAACTCTTACAACGTTTAGAGGCTCTGCAAGCGTGGGATGCTGACCGACGCACCGATGAAGCGCTCACTCGCCTTGGCGCACCACGAGACTTCACTCGCCCTATGGCTGCGTTAAGCGTTGGCGAGCGATTCCGTGTGCGTCTGGCATGCACTTTGGTGGAACGCTCTGACATCCTGCTGCTCGATGAGCCCACGAATCACTTAGACGAAAACGCAATCAGATATCTCACTCAGGTCATGCTGAAATGGCAGGGCGCTTTGGTTGTGGTTACCCACGACCGGATGCTTCTAGATGACGTAGCTACAGCCATTCTGGATCTGGATCCGTCGATGGACGGGTTGCCCAAACTGTATGGCCAACCCGGATACATGGCCTACAGGTTTGCCAAGAATGAGGCTTATCGGCGCTGGCAGCAACGCTACAAGGCCGAACGCAAGCGCGCCCAACAACTCGAATTCCGGCTAGACCGCTCCTATGAGGGACTATCCGATGAATGGCGTCCACNNAGAGCCACAGGCGCGCGTATACATGTGAAGGCAGCCGACCGACTCGTCGAGAAACTCAAGGCCGAAGCCGTGGAAATACCGCCACCACCGCCGGTTTTGAACTTCCCAGATTTACCGACGATGGAGCCCGGGTGGTCCCCGCAGTCACCTTTGGTGGACATCCGCAATATCAAAGTCACCGATGGTGACTTCACGTTGCTCGATCTTCCTGGACAGAGACTGACCATCAACCCAGCCGACAGGATTTTGGTTACAGGCCCCAACGGTGCCGGCAAATCCACGCTCATGAGTGTGCTCGCTGGCACGCGCGAACCGACGCGTGGATACCGCACGGCACTCTCAAACGTACGTATCGGTGTGGTCACACAGGAAAGTGAGATTTTGGCGTCGTTGAGCGTGACTAGAGACGACACCTGTTTCGATGTATATGGAGCTCTTGCCCTGAAATTGCTCAGTGCAGGTCAGCTAGACCCACAACGCGTAGTGCCCGTTGCCTACTTGGGATTACTGAGTGAGGACGTGCTCGATCGGCCGCTACGGGAAGTCTCAGTAGGACAGCGTAAACGCTTTGAGTTAGCTTGCGCCTTGCTAGCAGCACCACATCTATTGCTGCTTGATGAACCTACTAACCATCTGTCCATCGATTTGGTTGACGACCTCACGCAGGCACTACGCAAAACCTCAGCAGCAGTAGTCGTAGCAACCCACGACCGCACCATGCGAAAAGACTTCCACGACTGGAAAACACTTGAGCTTGCCAATCAAGGGGTGCAGAAAACGGATTAAAACGCGAGCCGCTAGTTAAGGCGGCCCACGTGCGCCAACGCTTGCTTGAGCAATACGTCTTGCCCGCCTTGCATCTGCGCGAGGAACGCGGGCTCAATTGCTTCTTCGGGTGTAGCCCACACAATGTCTAGCGCATTATGGTGAGCAGAACACTCACCACGGACCGGAACCACGTACGCCAACGAAACAGCATGTTGCCTCGGATCAAAATACGAGGTCACACCTGGAGTGGGGAAGTACTCGGCCACAGTAAATGGCTGTGGTGAGGATGGAATTTGGGGAAAAGCCATCGACCCCAAGTCCTTCTCAATGTGCCGCAACAGGGCATCGCGGATGCGTTCGTGGTACATCACCCGCCCGGTGATCAACGACCGCGTCATGTGACCAGACTCGGTAGCCCGCACAAGGACACCGACTGCCACAACATCGCCAGAATCATCCACACGAACAGGGACTGCATCCACATACACGATGGGCATGCTTCTCCGGATATCCGCTAGTTCATTCGGCGAAAGCCACCCAGAGGGCAGCGAAAAATCGTGGGAGAAGTCATCAGACGGGAAGTCGGCTGTATTGGTCACTATCCCGTTTTATCCTGAGACAGTGACCCACGGGAGCAAGAGACTCCAATATTCGCGGACAGCCGAAAGGTTGTGATGGATTGCCCGGAATAAATACCCCCCGGGTATCGTCTTAACTAACGGAAACCGCATGACATACATGTGCACATTAAACGNNACTGACCGAAGCTGGCTTCAAAGACGTAATCGACTCAAACGACATCGTGTTCGTAGACTTCTGGGCTGACTGGTGCCAGCCTTGCCGCATGTTCGGCCCAATCTTTGAAAAGTCTTCAGAGACAAACGCTGACATCTACCACGGCAAGGTAGACACCGAAGCACAGCAGGGACTCGCTGCCGCTGCAGGCATCACTTCGATTCCAACGCTGATGGCATTCCGTGAGGGCATCCTTGTGTTCTCACAGGCTGGAGCACTCCAAGGACCACAACTTCAGCAGGTCGTTGACGCTGTGAAGGGTTTGGACATGGAAGACGTCCGCCGACAAATTGCTGAACACGAAGCGTCAGAAAACAACAACTGATTCCTGCGGCTATAGCGCAACAAACAAACATGCCCCAGGTTCCTGCAGCGCAGGAACCTGGGGCATATTCGTTTTGGGTAGAGAACCTGCAATGACGAAAACTGACGCGACTCAGTTCTCGTCGAGGTGGTCTTCGATGTCATCTGCATCATTGTCAACGGTGATCTCATCATGAATGTGAGCAAAAGACTCAATGTCTTGGACTGAGAGCGGAACATCGTTGCGCACGTATGTTAGATCCGTGATGACACGGCCCTTGGCCAATCCCTTGCGCTCGAAGCTGGTTTCTACGCGGCCTTCAAAACGCTCCCGCGTAGGAACTGCAGTGAAATAAGGCGAGGCATCGATAACCTCAACCATTTGCTCTGCGTACTCAAGCCAGTCCGTTGCCAGGCGCCACACACCGCCAGCTTTCAGTACCCGCGCGGCTTTCGGCAGGAACTCCGGCTGGATAAGGCGTCGTTTATTGTGCCGTGACTTGTGCCAAGGGTCTGGGAAAAATACCCAGAGTTCGTCGATACTACGCTCTGGAAGGTAGTGGTTCAGAGCTTCCGCAGCGTCGGCTTGAATGAGCCGAATATTCTTGACACCGGTGCGCTTGATGCGATGCAGCGTTGAGGCAAGCCCCGGCATATACACCTCAATGGGCATGAAGTTGGTGTCTGGGTTAGACACAGCCGCATGCTCAACGCATTCACCCTGACCGGAACCGATTTCGACAATAGTACGCGCGTCTTCTCGCCCAAATGCTTTCGCAATGTCTAAACGCTGGTCTGGGGCAATTGAGGTGCGGGAAATTAAGCGTTCAGGTTGCAAGATGAACTGCGGAGCCAACTCAGCCCACGCCTTCTCTTGGCGTCCCTTCAAGCGTGTCGAGCGCGCAGCAAAAGACACAATTCGAGTGTGGAAGTGTCGCTGAGCGAGCGATTCATCGTGTTGATCAGTTGCTGGATGTGAACTCTCCGGCACAGACATGGTTTTCCTTTGCTCAGCGGAATCATCACGATTCCCGTAGATGCGGGTGGCACTTGTTTTATTACAACAAAAAGCGGGCCTCACAAGTGGTCCNNGGGGGGACTTGAACCCCCACGTCCTAAGACACTGGAACCTAAATCCAGCGCGTCTGCCAATTTCGCCACTCGCGCGCAGGTTCAATACTAGCCTATTTTTTTAGCTGTCCAGACCAAGTTCTCTACGCAGGCGAGAAACGTGACCAGTAGCACGCACGTTGTACAGCGCCGAGGTGATGATGTGCTCTTCGTTCAGCACAAAGGTGGAGCGGATGATGCCTAAATAGGTGCGGCCGTAGTTCTGTTTCTCCCCGTAAGCGCCGTACGCAGTGGCAACTGCGTGGTCTTCGTCGCTTAATAGCGGAAAGTTCAAGGACTCGGTGGCTGCAAACTTTGCAAGCTTCTCCACTGAGTCAGGAGAAATTCCCAAGACCTTGTATCCAGCGGACTTAAGAGAAGAGAGGTTGTCTCGGAAGTCGCATGCCTCCTTGGTGCAACCGGGTGTTGAAGCAGCTGGATAGAAGTACAG
>DFNY01000124.1:8237-9032 GCA_002376595.1 Jonesiaceae bacterium UBA3555
AGCCGCGCGACTCACTGGGGCAAGGGGTAGTTGTTCTCAGGGGAAGCCGGTGACAACAGACATAGTTGCCCGCTTTATGGGGTTAGTTGCCCATCGACAGATTTGGCTCCATCAGGTGGACTAGTACGTAGGTGGCCTGGCAACTACGGCGACTTTCGGAGCGGCTTTCTGGTTGCCTGCGAGTGCTATTCACCCCGAACTTAACCGTGAATAGCCCAAGTTCACCCTAATTCTTTGCAGGTATTCACTGCATATACACAGGGTTTTAGTGCATCGTTGAATGAGAGCGTTTGATCACCACGCGAACTCAGAAAGCGGTAAACAGTGAAGCGAGAGGAGGATGCTATGCGGGCAGTCACCGATGCGAGGCGTAAGAATGCGAAACTTCATTCGCACCCCAATGCGCCTCAAAACCAAAAGCAGCAAGCAACTTCCGGCAATCTTCTGCAACCGCGCACTCAAAGAACTCCAACCAAGGAAACTCAGCAGGAGATAGATCACCTAGGATCGCACGAAGACCTTTTCGCTTTCGAAATTACGGATGAACTGCGAGAGCTTGCTTCTGGTTTCGAGAGTCTCGGAGGGCAGATTCGCAATGGGTTCATCCCAACTTCACTAATTGCGGACCTAATACTCCAATCTGATGAACCAGGGGCCGAGAGCCCAGGTGAATAATAGGCTGCGGGCCGTAGGGAACCGGTGGCTTGTAGATCAAAACAGCGCGGATTAGGAAAAAGGCCAACTGTGCAGTAATGTTTCTGTGTCGCGCCATTAGCTCAATAGGCAGAGCAACTG
>DFNY01000221.1:0-4102 GCA_002376595.1 Jonesiaceae bacterium UBA3555
TCTATGAGAAGGAAACTGCCCTCGTCGAGGCGCTTGACGCGCTGACGGAGCCTTCAGACGAGCAGAAGCAGAAGTTCGCAACAATCGCCAGTGACATGACTGCTGCTCTTTCAGCTGCGAAGGAATCAGTGGCCAAGAACCAGCCTGCAGTGAAGGAAGGCGCAGATATTACTGCAGCGTTCACCAAGTACTTTGATGAGCGCCTCGCTGCTGCTGAGGCTGCTTCAACTGCATTCGCAAGCGTTGATGTTGCTGGAGACCCTGACGCTTTTGTTGATGCAAGCATTTCCTTGGCAGAGGGCATTAGTGACTCTGAATCGTACACGTTCCCGTTCGAGGGCATCGAGAACCAGAAAGTTGTCAGCGCCGTTGAGAAGGAAGCCGCCTGCGGTGAAATTGTAGAAGTTTACTAAGAACTTCCACTGGAACGCCTTGTTCCCTTCATTCATTGGTGGGCTTCAGTTGCCTCACCTCCCATGAACTACACGCGGGTCTGCAGTTGCGCTATCGCAGACCCGCGAACTCCATTACGGCACCTAAAGAACGTGAGAATGACATGAGCAGCTCTGACGAGTTCACACCACCTGACACATCATTTCAATCTTCCGAGTNNGCTTCGAGTTTGGCGTAGTTGCGTCAAAGCTGTGGACCGCGATCCGTGAGCTTTTCACCGGCAAATCGGATCAAGTGATCCAAACTGTCACCGAGGACAGCGATAATTCCCGTGGCAAATTCTTCTGGCTCTTCGCTGCACTCGGTAATGCGGCGGTCCTGATTGTGTTTCTGCTTATCAGCGCTTTGCGAGTTGATGACGCTTTTGGTAGTTCGGGCAACATGGTTACCAGTGCAATCTTCCTTCCCCCAGCGTTCTGTGTGCTTTTCGCTGCGGTCCGAGCGCTGGCGCTTAAGGCTCTGTTTGCTTTCCGCAAGCTCGAGATTGGATTTACCGAGGCTGCCAACATTGCCTCGCTCTCATCCGTCGCAGCCATCGGATCTGCCGCGGTTTTCGGTTTGATGACACTCGCGCCAACAGTTTCGTTCTTCTGGTGGCTCGCTGCGGTTGCTGCGGTCTTCTGCTTTGTCTACAGCGAAATCTTGATCTTCGTTGCAGTTCAGCGCCGTGGAGGTTTCGATCACTCAGTCGTGTTCACTCACTCCTGGCTCACTGCGGCTTGGTTCGGTGTGACGCTCTTAATTACCTCCACGGCTGTGCGTTCGTGGATTGAGAGCCAGCTCCTTAGCTGGTAGATCGGTCTCACAGAAATGTGGCTGGGAAGAATTCTTCTTCCCAGCCACGTTTGCTTTCCGACGAGTCCCAAGGCCACTTGTCGAGTTGCGCCTGGTTGGTGATTTGTTAGCGTCGAAAGCAAAGGCGTACACGTATTGGGGTGATCGAAATGTTGGCAGCATCCGAGTTGAAGACGATCAGAGACTTTGCGGATTCGGGCGGATGGACAGCCCAGAGCACTCTGGTCACTGTGCTGGTCGTAGCTGTTGTGCTTATTGCGGCAGTTCTTCTGTTGCGTGGAAGGAAGCGTGCCGAAGAGCGGCGTAATCGAATCATCGAGGATCCTGCGCTCGCACAAAAATTACGCACTAACGAGGACTCCCCTGCTGATTTGCCGGCACCAACGGCGGGCCTGCAGCCGACTCACTCAGAGTCGGCTAATTCCGCGATGCCGCCTGAAGCAAATCCACAACATGGAAACCCGGTCCTAGGCGAACCTCGTTCGCAAAATCCAGACAAGCCTCATGATTCGTAATTGCTCCCGCTTGGCCAGGTATTAGTGCGGGCGCCGTCAACCACGAGATCTCTGAATTGCAGGCTTTCTTCCTACGTAGTTACCGAGTCACAATCAAAGGCAACGCGAAATCCACTGTAATTGATTGCCGTGTCTGGAGTTTGCTCAGATCTTGCCGCTGGTCGATATCTCAGACAATATTCGTCAGCGCATAGAAACGAGCGCCTTTGAGGGCGAGTGATTGCGGGATTGTGTTCGGACTTGCGGGATCACTGCCCTTTGCAGCCGCACCCAGACGGTCCACACCCACAACCGCAATTCCTTTGATCCCGTTGCGAGATTTAGTGTGACACAAGAGACTGTGTCATGGGGTTAGATGGCCGTCTAGTAGACGCCGGGATCGTATGGGGTCAGCTAGCCTGCAAGGCTTCCGACCTGAACCTTTCGCTGCACGACGGCGATCGGTGAAAAGTTTCTGGGTTTACTTCCTCACCATTTTGCGCAACCTCCAAATGTGTAAATTGGAAGGTAACTACCCATTGCATACCATGCTATGTGGGCGCTTCGTTGAGGCAGTTCAAGGATGTCGTTACGACTATCACCGAACGTTCATGTTCTGGTGTGCATATTGCTCAGTCTCCTGGCTAGCGGAGGATTTAGTCGCGCTATGGCGCGCACATATTCGAATAGTCAATTTTCTCGAATCGTTGGATCGCGTGCTGATTTTTGACGATTCTTCTGTTTCCAGCGCAACCCGCGGTCGTGTTGGGTGGTTGCAAGATACACGGCTAGCACCGTGCGATTCACAACTGCACGCTTTAGCTCCGCCCGGTGTGCCCTAAAGCTTTCTTAGAGCAGCTGCCTTAAGCTACCCGTGAGCACAAACGAACAGAGGATTCTTGTGAAAAAACGCATCGTTGTTGTCGGCGCTGTACTAGTACAAAACGGAAAGATCTTTGCCGCACAACGTGGACCACAGATGGGTCTTGCAGGGCTATGGGAGTTCCCTGGAGGAAAAATCGAAGCTGGCGAGTCGCCACAGGAGGCACTTATCCGCGAGATTCGCGAGGAACTCGCATGTGAGATTCAAGTCAATGATTTCGTGACTACAACAGACCACGAATATGACTTCGGGATCGTTTCTCTCACCACCTATCTTTGCGAGCTTATTGAAGGTTACCCCAGGCTTGCTGAGCATGATGATAGTAAATGGCTTGAGGCTAGCGAACTCTTCTCGGTCGAATGGGCACCCGCTGATGTTCCTGCGGTTGAGATTCTGCAGCAAAGGTTGAACTAACCATGAACACAGCGGCAGACCTGACTACAGACGTCCGTTTCGGTTTCATGGACCGAAGCTCTGCGTCGAACAAGGTGTACAACCCTGTTCTCATCTCGAACGAGAACGAGAACACGATGTTGCGTGCAATTCGCGAGGAGCTGCGCAGCGCAAATGAGTTCGTCTTTTCTGTTGCTTTTGTTTCGCCGGACGCGGTTGCCCTGCTCAAGGAAGCGATTTATCAAACCCGCGCGCAGGGAACCATCATCACGTCCGACTATCTGGGCTTTAACAGCCCGGCAGCGTTCCGCGAGTTACTTCACCTTGGAGAGACCGCAGGGATTTCGATTCGCCTATACTCACGGCCAAAGTCCGGTTTCCACGCGAAGGGTTACCTGTTTGCCAAAGAAGAGACTCTCACGGCAATCGTCGGGAGTTCCAACCTGACGGCCAATGCCTTGCTCCGAAACAAGGAATGGAACCTCAAGTTCTCGGCGCTTCCGGGCGGGGATATTGTTGACCAAATTGATCGAGAAATCCGCACTCAAGAACAGTACTCCATCGCGCTGACTAGTGAGTGGATCGATCAGTACGAGCAAACGTATGTTGCCCGCACTCCTGCTTCGTCCCCGCAGGGTACCGTTCTACCACCAGAGGCGTTCGACCCGGAGGCGGCAGTGTCAGCGACCACCGACTACGCACCATCACCCGGCTCCAACTTTGAGACAGCATTCAGTACGGTTCCCGATGAGTTACTCGCCAGCAACTCCAATGGGTTACTCCCAACCAGCACGGCCCATCGAGCCCACCAAATAGTCCCTAACCTGATGCAGGCTGAGGCACTCGAGGCCCTTCAGCGGCTTAGGGAATCTGGCAACCAAAAGGGTGTGATCATTTCCGCTACTGGCACTGGCAAAACAATCCTGTCAGCTCTTGATGTGCGAATATTACAGCCGGAGCGGCTGCTGTTTGTCGTGCACCGCGAGCAAATTCTCGACCGTGCCATCTTTGAGTATTCGCGTGTGCTCGAGGAGCCTGCCTCGTCATTTGGGAAACTCACCGGAAGCATCAAGCAACTCGACGC
>DFNY01000221.1:4188-8154 GCA_002376595.1 Jonesiaceae bacterium UBA3555
GAGATTCGTTTGCAGCGAGCGCTTGAAGAAGAGATGCTTGCACCTTTCCACTATTACGGCGTTACCGACTATGTTGACGCTGACGGGACCGTCATCGATGACACGACATCTCTATCGAAGTTGGTTTCGGCGGAACGCGTTGATCACCTGCTGAAGGCAATCAAGAAGTACGGTCACGTTGGTGTCCCAGTTCGCGGGTTGATGTTCTGCAGCAGGAAGGATGAAGCGCATCAGCTTTCCTCCCTTCTCAACCAGCACTCGTTCAACGAGAAGCCACTCCGCACTAGGGCGCTTACCGGGGACGACTCCATCGAAATCCGTGAAGCTGTGGTGCGTGACCTGGAGTCCGGTTTGTTGGACTACATCATCACTGTAGACATATTTAATGAGGGCATCGATATCCCGAGTGTCAATCAAGTGGTGATGCTCCGCCAAACGGCGTCTAGCATCATATTCACTCAGCAGCTCGGGCGTGGGCTTCGCAAGGCAGCCGGCAAGGATTACCTGGTTGTCATCGACTTCATCGGTAACTACGCGAACAACTTCCTGGTACCTATTGCTCTCTTTGGAGATCGCAGNNGGACTCGATCCGCCAAAAGATGATCGAGTCTGAAGAAGCCGGCCACATCGCTGGCGTTAGCTCGGTGCACTTTGACGAGATTTCCCGCGAACGAGTGTTTCGGTCACTCGCGGTGGCAAAAATCGACACGATCGCTGCCCTCAAGAAACAGATTCAAGACCTCGAGTACCGGCTCAACCGAACCCCGATGCTCATGGACTTCGCGCTTAGCGACACCGTCGATCCTGTCGTAATGGGAACCAAGGAAGGCAACTACTGNNTTCGTCACAACGGAGCTGTTGAATGGCAAACGCCCACATGAACTGGTTCTACTTAGAGAATTACTTGACGGATCGTCGCTCTCCTATGGGGAGATCCAATTACTCTTCGTTTCTCAGGGATTGACGTCTGATCAGGCGACCGTCGAGTCTGTGGTGAGGATCCTCACGCTCGAATTCTATACCCAGGCGGAGCGGACAAAGTACGGGGAACCTCCAGTGCTCCATGACATCGATGGCACCTACCGTCTTTCGCCACCTGCGTCTGACTCATTGGCGTCCAGCGATACGTTCCGGACCTTCGTTCAGGATGTAGTCGAGACCGGGCTGCATCTTGCACGCCACCGGTATGTGTGGGGCACACTCATGGAAGTTGGCAAACGCTACTCCCGTAAAGACGTGTGCAGACTGCTTAACTGGCAGAGCAACCAACAAAGCACGATGTACGGCTACAAACTTGATATCTCGACACGCACACTTCCAATTTTCATCACTTACCACAAAGACGATGACATCACCTCAAGCGTCAAATACGACGAAGGGTTCATTGGCCCTTCGCAGTTGCGATGGGCCAGCAAAGCCAACCGCACGCTTCAGTCCAACGAAATTCAGCAGATCCTCGCGCAGGACTACGATCTTCACGTCTTTGTTAAGAAAGACGATGCCGATGGCGTTGATTTCTTCTACCTGGGCCAAGGAAACATACACACGCCCTCCGAGGTCACTCAAAAGAACAAAGACGGCAATGACACCCCCGTCGTTGAAATGCTCGTGGACCTCGAGAGCCCAGTTGAGACAGCACTTTACGACTACTTCCTTAACGCACTGCCAGCGCTCGCGAAATAGACGCGGGAAGTGGACCGCCTCCGAGTTTGAACCTTTAGCCGACACGCACACTGGTAGCAGGTAGCAGTGAAGAAAACTGTCATGAAGGGGCTCTCGACATCATGTGTCGAGACCCCCTTCACACTCCATAAACGTGTGCTCCAGGCGCCAACTACCACGTAGGCAAGCAATCAGCCGCTACAAGTAGCGAATCACCAGCCACACCCCTACCTCCGAACTCCAAAGAGATCTGCAGTCAAAGCTCACTGATAGGATCANNAAGAGACGCACCCCACCGCACTAGCAGCGGATCGCGACGGGCTCGTCGTGAAGATCGACCCAGCACCACCACATGCCCACGCACCAGGCTTGCAAGAAAGAGAATCCAGTGAATACAAAGCCGTATTTGGACCCTTCCCTACCTATCAACGATCGTGTCGAGGACCTTCTGGGACGCCTGAGCCTTGAGGAGAAGGCAGGCCAACTCACCCAATACTTCCACTTCTACAAGCACAATCCTCATGAGGAGCCACCTGCTCCCCTGTCCGAGTGGGAAGAAAAAACCCGTAACGTTGCGCTGCACATCGAGTCGAATCTGGCTAATGGCCAGTGCGGGTCTTTGTTGTTCATTGCGGACCCAGCGCAGGCTAATCGCTTGCAGAAAATCGCGGTGGAAGAATCCCCGCACGGCATCCCGCTGATCTTCGGATTCGACGTCATCCACGGCCTACGCACCATTTTCCCTGCGCCGATTGCGCAGGCGGCTTCGTGGAACCCGGACGTCGCGGAACGTGCGCAGGCAATAGCGGCCAAGGAAGCTCGCGCTTCGGGTNNCAATGGTAGACATCACCCGCGACCCTCGCTGGGGCCGCATCATCGAGGGCGCCGGCGAAGACCCGTACCTTGGTGGCGAAATGGCTGCCGCGCAAGTTCGCGGCTTCCAAGGCGATTTTGGTCCGGAGAACGTCCTGTCTGGCCCTAAGCACTTTGCCGGGTACGGTGTGCCATCGGGTGGCCGCGACTACGAGGAAGCTAACATCGCCGATTCCGAGCTTCACAACGTTATCCTGCCGCCATTTGAGGCGGCCATCGACGCCGGCGCCGCAAACATCATGAGCGCTTACATGGAACTCAACGGCGTTCCAGCCACCGGTAACAAGAACCTGCTCAACGGCATCCTGCGCGATCAGCTTGGGTTTAAGGGTTTCGTGGTGTCGGACGCTAACGCAGTGAAGTCACTGGAAACCCAACACTTCGCACGCGACCCTCAGGACGCGGCAGCCCGCGCCCTGAACGCCGGACTCGATATGGAAATGGCTGCGGACACCCCCGCCTACGACTTCCTTGCGGAAGCTGTCCGTTCCGGCCAAACATCAGTAGAGATTCTCGACGAGTCTGTTCGCCGAGTCCTACGCGCCAAGTTCGCGCTCGGATTGTTTGAGAACCCGTATGTGGACGCCAGCGCCACTGACGCCGTGTTGACTGCAGTTAATCACCGTCTTGAGGCGCAAAAGGCTGCCGAGCAAACCTTTGTTCTGCTCAAGAACGAGCACGTTTTGCCACTCAAAGCCGATGCGCTGAAGCGCGTGGCTGTGATTGGGCAGCTCGCTGACTCGCAGATAGACACGCTTGGTCCGTGGGCGTTCAACTATGACCTAGATGAGACCGTCACCGTGCTCGAAGGCCTGCATAATCGCCTGGCTGCGACCGCCGAGGTTGTGTACGAGCCGGGCGTGGGTTTGCCGCGTCGTGTGCGTCTTTCTATGTTTGACAATGAGCTTACTGCAGCAGCTGAAACCCCAGAAGACTGGGATGATGACGTGCAACTGGCTCGCGCTATTGATGCCTCACGTGGTGCAGATGTCGCGATTGTTGTGATTGGGCAGCGCCAGAATATGATTGGCGAGAAGGCGTCTGTGTCGAGCCTTGAACTCGAAGGCCGTCAGGCGGAGCAAGTCGCGGCTATCGCTGCGACGGGCACTCCGGTTGTGGCGCTTGTGATGACGGGCCGACAGTTGGGCATCGGCGAGGTTGTTAAGTCGGCTGACGCAGTGCTGCATATCTGGTATCCGGGCACTCGTGGTGGCGACGCTGTTGCAGCAACATTGTTTGGCGACTCGGCTCCGGCAGGCCGGTTACCGTACTCGTGGCCGCGTCATGTTGGGCAGGTGCCTGTGCACTACGCTCACTATCGCACGTTTGACCCTGACGAAGTCAATATCCGCTACCACAACGAAGCCGACAACTCGCCGTTGTTCCGGTTCGGTTACGGTCTCACCTATGCACAGTTTGAGTACTCAGATC
>DFNY01000221.1:8217-8539 GCA_002376595.1 Jonesiaceae bacterium UBA3555
AACGTCAGCCCGGCCGCTCCGCGAACTCAAAGGCTTCAAGCGTGTTCATGTGCCAGCCGGCCAGAGTGTTCAGGTCACTCTCCAGCTCACCGCACAGCACATGACGTACTGGACTGACGTAACCCGCAGTTGGATTCAAGATGAAACACTAATCGATGTGTTCGTCGGCGGTTCCAGTGAGGCTACTCTTGCTACGACCCTCACAGTCGCAGACTAATCGCTGCACCGAGCGGCAAATGCTGGGGGCTTCGGGAAACCATGATCGGGCGTGCCAGCCTCCCATTTCTGCACAACGGGGGAGTCACCTGCCATGTGGCTGCCA
>DFNY01000061.1:0-5646 GCA_002376595.1 Jonesiaceae bacterium UBA3555
GGTCATGCGAAACAAACACCAAAGTGGTGCCCGTGCGCTCTATTACTGTCGACAACAACTCGAGGATCTCTGCTTGAACAGTTACATCGAGCGCNGTCGTGGGCTCGTCGGCAATCAGCACATCAGATGCACACGCCAAAGCCATAGCTATCGAAACTCGTTGCCGCTGTCCACCGGACAGCTCCCACGGATACGAATCCATAATCCGGTCGATTTCAGGAAGAGCAACCATGTCCAGCAGTTCTCGGCTCCGAACTGCAATTTCCTTGCGGCTGAGCGAAGTATGCAACTGCAACGGCCCAGCGAGTTGACGGCTCACCTTCATGAGCGGATCCAATGCAGTCAACGGCTCTTGGAAAATCATGGCGATCTTGTCACCGCGCACCCTTNNTGTGGCAGCAGCCCCAAAATAGCCTGGGCTGTCATGGATTTTCCTGAGCCGGACTCACCGATGATCCCTAAACGCCCACCACTGGCAGCGGTCCATGAAACATCATCCAAAATGACTTTGCCACCAGAAGTGACCACTCTTAGATCTCTAACTTCCAGAGTCATCGGTCACCCCTTAAGGAAGGGTCGAGGCGTTCGCGGAGGCCATCACCCAACAGATTCAATCCCAATACCGTCCATGCAATCGCGATACCCGGAACTATTGCCGCCCACGGCGCTGAACTCATCGTGGATTGCGCTTCTTTCAGCATTCGACCCCAGCTCGGTGCCGGCGGTGGAGCGCCCAATCCAAGATAAGACAACGACGCTTCCGCCAAGATTGCGCTACCCGCAAGGATCATCAACTGCACTACTAGCATCGGAAGAATATTAGGTAATACGTGTCGGGTGACCACACCAAACCATCGCGTTCCTGATGCAGTCGCAGCGGTGACATAGTCTTCGCGCAAAACCCTTGACGCGTTGATTCGAGTGATTCGAGCAATCACCGCAGAACCAGAGATTCCAATAGCAAAGACCGCAGAAGACAATGACGCTCCGCGGACCGTCACCACCAACATGGCAAGCAGAAGCGTTGGGAATGCGATGAGTAGGTCGATGAAGTTGAGTAGCGCAATATCCACTGTGCGGGTAGTGGCCGCCGCCCAGATGCCCAACACAACGACAAGCGCAGGGGCAATCAACACAGCCGCAACGGCAACAATTACCGCTGACTGTGCGCCAGTCATCAGTTGCGTAAACAGGTCACGACCCAACCGGTCAGTACCAATCCAGAACTGTGCAGAAGGTCCAGCCAAACGGTCTCCATCGCCCACAGAATCAATGGAATACGGAGTCCATACAAATGACACCAGACCAACTACAACAGTGAGGCCAACCATAACGAGGCCGGCTATCAAAGAAGGGGACCAACGGCGCGCAGCCTTCACAACTGTCGTGCCACCTACACCCGAGCCAGACTTCACAGCTGGGGACTCGTCGGGAAGCCCTTCTGCAGAGGAACTCACAACAGGCAAATTCTCAATGCCACTCACGCAGTACCACCACCCGAAACAGCCGCAAGCCGCAAGCGCGGATCAATGCCGCGCTGCAACAGATCTACTAGGAAATTCATAATCAACACAACCGCGGTCAACAGCAGAACCAGCGTTGGTACCACCGGGAAATCGCGTGCCACAACTGAGCTAAGCAGAAGAGTTCCCAACCCTGGGAGCGCAAAAACATTCTCAATCACAACCGNNAGCCAACTCAATACCCAGGATCGCAACCACTGGAACCGCACCATTACGAAGTCCGTGCCGACCAAGCGCAGCCCAACGGGAATAACCCAGTGAACGGGCAGTACGAATGTAGTCAGCTTCCAAAACATCGAGGGTAGAAGAACGTACGTAACGGATCATGACCGATGACATTGCAATAGCCACCGTAATCACCGGCAGAATCAGTGACTCAACCGCACTGGCCGGATCTGCCCAGCCCTTGCGCGGGAATCCACCAGCGGGAAGAACGTTCGCTTGCAGCGCGAACACCCACACCAAAATAACGCCCACCCAGAAAACCGGGACGGCCAACCCCAACTGTGAAATCGCAGATACTGCAACACCCACAAACGAGTTACGGTACACACCCGCAATTACACCGAGCGGAACCGAAATAACAACAGCCACAACGAACGCTGCCAGAGACAGCGGCAGGGTCACAATGAGCTTTGAGCCAATCAGCTCCCACACCGGAAGTTTAGACACATACCCGGCGTTAGCGTCGGTGAAAAATGAGCCCATCCACTGCGCGTACTGCACGTAGATAGGTTTGTTCATACCCAACTCGTCGCGCAGAGCATTAAGTTGGTCAACAGTGGTTCCAGGGCCCAACAATGAAGACCCCGGGTCACCAGGAAGCAAACGCAACACAGCAAAAATGATGACGCTGGCAATAAAGAGCGACACAATCAATGAACCAAGTCGCACCGCGATGAATCTAGCCATACTGTGCCGTTCAATTCCTTAAATAAGAGCTATACACACCCACCAAGGCCTACCGCCTCGAGCTCGCGCCCTAGGCCGGCACACTTCAGTGTCAAAACTACCCAGAGATACAACAACGCGGACACCAACTCTATGCCCAAATGGCAAAGTTCGCGCCCACATCACACTACTCACTGCACACGTGAGCCGGAGCGTAAAACGCCCCGGCTCACGTATATTCACACAGTTCAGTTACTACGAACGATATCCGCTACATAGAAAGGCTCTGCGTTCTTGTCCTTAGGGAATCCAGAGATCTCAGACAATGCGACTCGGATCTGTGGAGCAAGGAACAGCCAAGCAGATGGAGCTTCATCGGCAATGATCACAGACAAGTCGTGGATGTACTGAGTCTGCTGCTCTGCGGTGTCAGCCTCGTCGGACTTCACCTTAAGAGCCTGAACCTCAGCGTTGTCATACTGCCAGTAGAAGTCCGGGTTCGCGTACCACAGGATGTCACGTGGGTTGTTGTGCGACATCAAAGTGGTTTCGTAGTCCTTGTTGGTGTACACCTGCTCGTACCAACCAGCGTCATCGATTGGGGTCAAATTGAGGGTTACACCCACAGCGGCTAGGTCAGACTTGAGTTGCTGAACGATCAGTTCTTCGGAGCTGCCAGATACGTACTTGATGGAGAAAGACAGGTCAGTCGCGCCAGCCTCAGCAAGGAGGGCCTTAGCCTTTTCTGGGTCATATGCGTGCACGGAAGCCAGAGTTTCGTCATAGAACGCCTCACCAGCTGCTGGCATCGAACCGATTACCGTACCGTAGTCGCCCCACACTGCCTTAACAATCGCGTCACGGTTGATAGCGGTGTACAGAGCCTGACGAACCTTTGTGTCAGTGAACGGAGCTACCTTGTTGTTGAAGGTCCAGACCCACTTCTGGATGCTGTTGCCCTCAGTCACGGTGTACTTGGAGTCACCCTCGAACTGCGAAAGCTGGTCCGGGTTGGACTCCTGCAAGATGATGTCTAGAGCGCCGGTAAGCATGGCGTTGTTCATTGCAGTTTCATCAGCGAAGAACTGGAAAGTCACACCTGGGTTCTTTGCCTTTTCGCCCCAGTAGTCATCGTTACGAACCAGGGTGAGGTGGTCTCCTTGCTTCCATTCGAGAAGCTTGTATGGACCGGTTCCGTTTTCCGAAGTATTGGCTTTGTCGCCATCCTTCACAATGGTGACGGACGCTAGGAAGAACGTCAGCGACGCCGACTTGTGGTCCAAAGTCAGCACTACCGTGGCGTCATCAGGGGTGTCAATGTTGTTGATGACGGACNNCTTGGACTCAGGTGCGATTGCCTGGGAAATAGCCCACTTCACGTCCTTGGAGGTGAGCGGGGTTCCATCGTGGAACTTAACGCCTTCCTGAAGTGTGAAGGTGTAGGTCAAGCCATCTTCTGAAACGACGATGTCCTTGGCAAGGGTGTTGATGACCTTGCCGTCATTGTCAATCGAAGTCAGACCCTCGTAGACGTTGCGGGTGGTGGTTTCGGAGATTCCCGACGAGCCTCCAACGTTGCGGTCAAGCGAGGTTGGCTCGTTGGTTGAGCCGATAACGATTTCTTCGGTCGTTGCTACTGATTCACCGGAAGTGGACGAGGAAGGGGAGGCCTCATTGTTGGTGTTTGCAGAGCCGCATGCCGCAAGAACCAGCGAGGACGCTAGGACAGTGGCAACCAGAGTGAACCTGGATTTCATTGCGGTAATTCCGTTCTGCAGGCGCGGGGATGGTGGAAAAATCGAGTGCCGCACACCGTGCACCTGCAGTAAGTGGGATGCGTCGCTCTGTCTGAAACAGACGGGGAAAAAGTCGAATGAACTGAAAATGGGTTCACAAAAAGATGGTTATTTTGAGGAACCATTTGTCAGCTGCGGCGAGGAGGCTTCGCAATCATCTTGGATTCGATCCAAGGAGCGTTCCGTCCCTAGCCGGTGACAGAAATCAACAACAACAACACACAGTGCCGGCGACGCGTGGCACTGCGTGATTGGGGAAAGATGCGTTGATGTACATGATGGTTCAAGTATTACATATGGGAAGTAACTTGAAATAGGTGTCCATTTGTTGGGCTGATCACATCACACCGACCCGGAAAACCACCACAAGGCACCGCTTAACGGTTCTGCAGAACATCCATTGCGACCGCAAGCGCCGCAACAACTCGCCCGTCAATCTGAGGGTCCCCCACGCTGACACTATNNCTGCGTGCAATGGCGCCAAACTTGCTACGCTCACGCCCGAGGTACCTTCCAGATTCACAATGCACATGCCACGACGACCTCAGCAAAGACCGTGCAACGTCCTTTTGAAAATACCCAATCTGCTCACCGGTTCCATCGAATACGTCGCACACAGCACTCATGTCCATGACGTTGCGGGCTTGGAAAGAAAACACTGGCACCATCATTGATGAGTCAGTGAAGAACGTAACGCGCTCCCGTAGCGCCATAACTTTCTGCCGCGCATACGCAAGTGGGTTGCCATCTGGAGTCTCGATGAAGAACTCGTTAGCGACCATCATGATCTTCTGGCGCACTACAAACTCACGTGCAGTTTCAAGTTCCGAGTTAGTCATCATTCCCCCATGATTTCATTCGCCTACGCGCAATGCGAGCATATTTCCGTAATCGGGCACTACCTTTTGGTCCGTTCAATTCGATAAGAATCGCCGCACACCCACCGCACGGATTAGTAGAAGCGCGCGAACTTTGCCATGATGGCACAAACGCTCCACGGTAAAGGAACAAAAACCATGAGCTCACACAGCATTGCGGGCATCGACGCCCCATTCACCATCAACAACGACGTTCAATGGGACATCAACAACGAAACCGGGCGCATCCACGTGACCGCTCAACCACTCACGGACATCTTCGTAGACCCAAACGTAACCAACCTTGACGGGGTAACGCTCAACGCCAGCACCCTACTAACACAAGCGCCAGCAGGCGATTGGCAGCTCACTGCGAAAGTCACCGTTGATTTCAAAGCAAAATTTGATGCCGGAGTGCTCCTCGTATGGTTCAACCAGGACTACTGGGCCAAACTCTGCTTCGAATACAACCCGCTAGACCAAGCAACCGTTGTTTCAGTGGTCAACCGCATCATCTCCGACGACGCAAACGGCGCAGTGATCGACTCAAACACCGTATGGCTTCGAGTCTCCCGAGTC
>DFNY01000061.1:5702-7773 GCA_002376595.1 Jonesiaceae bacterium UBA3555
CGTCTCGCCTGAACTATCTGTCCCAGCTGCCGTCCGCCAACCCTCGCCAAACCCACGCTCCGCGCGCGCTTACCTCGTGCCGGCTACCGCCGCAGCTGAGACGTCCCCTTGCACCACAATGCGGATGAACTGTCGCGCCCACTCCAATATCTCTTCGCCGCGCAACGGTTTGCCGCCGATGCGGGATGTGGTTGGATATGGAACCAAAACCGTGCGGATTGCTGGTTTGATCATTGAACCTGGATAGATGCGCTTGAGTCGCATGGTTGCCGACTCCGGCAGCTCCACTGGCGCGAAGCGCACGTACTTGCCCTGAACTGTGACGTCATGGACGCCCACTTCACGCACAAAGTTTCGGAACGACGCCACCAAGAACAGGTTGTTTACGTTCTCAGGCAGCAACCCGTACCGGTCCAGCAGTTCACTGCGAATGAACTCAAGCTGTTCATCGGTTGTTGCCTCGGCAATCTTGCGGTACGCCTCAAGGCGCAAGCGTTCATGCCCAATGTACTCGTGCGGAATATGAGCATCAATTGGCAACTCAATCGATACCTCAGGCACTTCTTGGGTGTACTCCCCCTTGAATGCACTGACGGCTTCACCAACCATGCGGATGTAGAGGTCAAACCCGACACCAGCAATGTGCCCTGACTGTTCACCACCCAGTAGGTTTCCGGCTCCACGAATCTCTAGGTCCTTCATGGCCACTGCCATACCTGCGCCTAGGTCAGTATTCGCTGCGATTGTTGCCAAACGGTCGTGGGCGGTATCGGTGAGCGGCTTTTCTGGTGGGTACAGGAAGTATGCGTAGGCGCGTTCCCGTCCGCGTCCCACACGGCCACGCAGCTGGTGCAGTTGTGACAGTCCAAACCGGTCAGCGCGTTCCACAATGAGGGTGTTCGCGTTGGAGATGTCCAACCCGGTTTCGATGATTGTGGTGGAAACCAGTACATCGAACTTTTTCTCCCAGAAGTCCATGATGACTTGCTCAAGTTCGGTTTCGCTCATCTTTCCGTGAGCAACCCGTACTCGTGCTTCTGGAACCATTTCCATAAGGTTTGATGCAACTCGGTTGATGGAGTCAACCTTGTTGTGGACGTAGAAGACTTGACCTTCGCGCAGTAGTTCACGTCTGATTGCCGCAACAATTTGCTTGTCCTCGTATGCGCCAA
Organism: Jonesiaceae bacterium UBA3555; assembly: GCA_002376595.1. Taxonomy (GTDB): domain Bacteria; phylum Actinomycetota; class Actinomycetes; order Actinomycetales; family Cellulomonadaceae; genus Timonella. The sequence continues at coordinate 6,875 of DFNY01000061.1, forward strand.
CATAGGTCAGCACTGGATGGCGCTCTTCGGGTGGGGTTGCCAGCGTAGACATTTCCCTAATGCCCGTAACCGCCATTTCCAAAGTACGCGGGATAGGTGTGGCGCTCATGGCTAGGACGTCCACGTTTGTGCGTAGTTGCTTCAGAGTTTCCTTGTGTTCCACACCAAAGCGCTGTTCTTCATCGATAACTACGAGGCCAAGGTCTTTGAAGTGTACTGAGCCGGACAGAATTCGGTGAGTACCGATGATCACGTCCACTTTGCCAAGCGACAAGTCTTGGTTGATCGCTTTTGCTTCTTTGTCGGTCTGGAACCGCGAAAGCACCTTCACCACTACTGGGAATCCTGCGTAGCGTTCCGAGAACGTGTCGTAGTGTTGTTGCGCTAGCAGCGTCGTTGGCACCAAGATTGCCACTTGTTTGCCGTCTTGAACTGCCTTGAATGCCGCACGCACTGCGATTTCGGTTTTACCGTAGCCCACATCTCCGCAGACGAGTCTCTCCATGGGCATTTCTCGTTCCATGTCCGCTTTGACTTCTTCGATGGTAGCCAGCTGGTCTGGGGTTTCGATGTAGGCGAAGGCGTCTTCGAGTTCCCTCTGCCAGGGAGTGTCTGGCGCGAATGCGTGTCCTTTGGTTGCCTGGCGTACTGAGTAGAGCCGAACCAGTTCACCTGCAATTTCACGGATTGCTTTGCGGGCTTTGGATTTGGTTTTCTGCCAGTCTGCGCCGCCCATCTTGTTCACCGTTGGTGATTCACCACCGGTGTATTTGGTGATCTGGTCCAGTTGATCCATCGGCACAAAGAGCCGGTCCGCGGGCTGACCTTTTCTCGATGCCGCATATTCGATCACCATGTATTCGCGTACTGCAGCATTTGCGCCACCTAGCGCGCGTTGG
>DFNY01000061.1:7904-8078 GCA_002376595.1 Jonesiaceae bacterium UBA3555
CGCCAGTTTGCGCGCTGCAAACTCTTGACGTCGTCAAGTGCGCGGTCCAAATCGCCACGGTAAGTTTCTACGTCGCGTGCCCCAATTTTGAGGGTACGTGCTGGTTCAATTCCGTCTTGAGCGAGAGACTCAAAGAGTTTGTGCTCGAGTTCGGCTTCTGCCAGTTCCTCCGGT
>DFNY01000011.1:0-3182 GCA_002376595.1 Jonesiaceae bacterium UBA3555
GACCGTGGCATAGGCCCGTACGGATTCCGTTGACGCTGAAATCGCGTGTGCGTGGTAGAGATTGCTTGGAAGAAACTGGTACTTCAGCCAGCGGCCGTTTGAGTTGTTAGTTACCAACATCATCTGGTTCCACTCGATACCGCATCCGACCACTGCCACTTTTTCTGTGCCAGCAATCTTGGGAAAGACATCCGCTTTGACAATTGGGAAGTAGGTGAAAGCAGTGTCAGTTTCCTGCTTGATTCCGTAATTTCCTGCACAGTAGGTAGGAATCTGGAATTCACTGGAGTTGGCGGTTGCCGGAGCTACCGATGNNATATCACCGTCCTTGGTGGAGAGCTCAAAGCCGAACAAGTCAGTTTCCCGCACGCGCTAAGTTCTGGTTCCGCGCGACTATCTGCAACTCGTCAGCGAGGCGTGAGCGGCGTGCTAGTCATGTACGCAAAGACTTCATTCAGCAGGCTTGTGTGCTACGGGTTGAGCACTCTTTCAAACTACTCGCGAAGCGCTGAAGCAGCCATGGGCAAACCTGCCCTTATCGGCTAAATCATGCGGATTTTGACACTCTATAGGGACATCCGAGGCGCGCACCTGCGGTTATAGTTGCGCCAAGGCTTTCGTGTTCACCCAGATGACAGAGATGGCCTCTTTGAGCCCAAAATCTCTTATGTAAGGAAGCGTGGTCATCTGACATATAGCGCTACGCAAGGCTTTTAAGCCAGGGGACGGAGAACCTCTCGCGCGGCTGAGAAGTGGTTGCCGAGTCTGGCATTTCGAACAATGTCAGAGGGCCACGATAACTTCGTACATAGGAGGCCAAAGGGAGCGAGAGCGCCAAACCCGACAACCCGGAGGATCTAATATCAATCCGTTTGCCCCTTCCACGCTCATTGTGGGGCACATTCGCAATTCCCAACTAACGACGGAGAACTGTTTGAAATATGTACTCGACGCTTACCACCACGAACTACTGCGAGCCACCGACACAGGTGAAGAGGAAATCTGGCACCCGAACACTCTGAGCTGGATCGCTTACTCCGCACCAGAGCACTCTGAAGCACTCCTTGAGAATCGACCCAACCACCACAAAATACCTGAGAATGTTGCCCGTCTAGATTTCCCAAACGCATTTGGGCGGCCGGGGATCGACTACGAACAAGTAGTCAAATACGACCTGTGGTACATGGTCCAAGTACCACTAACCACGAAAGAAACGGCAACGCTCCTCACATATCTCACCGCGGACAAGACATTTGGACAGTACGCCCAGGAACAAAAAGTTCCGCTCGACAAGCAAGGTGAAGCCCACAAGATCTGGACATTAGCAATGCTGCAAAAGCTTGAGAACCCAGATATCGGATTCGACGCACCAAGCCACTGAAGCTAGCGGCAGCGGCAGCGGCAGCGGCAGGAGTCTAGTCGATGAATCAATGCACGCGGATACCGCCACTTGGTGAACGCGGACGCTACAAAACTGACGTCCTCCCAACCTGAGGACATGTACGAGCTTGCGGCATCGTCGGGAAGCTAGACTTGCGCGTGTTGAACAATCCAACTGTGCATAGCAATAGCGGCAGGAGCCCCAGCGTTGATTGAACGCGTGGAACCAAACTGAGTGATGTGCAAAATGTCAGTAGAGATTGTCTGAGCTTCCGGCGTCAAACCAGCCTTCTCCTGACCAAATACAAGCACACAATCCTTTGGGAATTCGTAACCCTCAATAGGAATTGACCCATCAATATTGTCAATCCCAATGACCTGCAATCCAGCGGCCTGCGCCCACTGAGCGAACGCCTCAGCAGACTCATGATGGCGCACATGCTGGTAGCGGTCCGTAACCATCGCGCCCCGACGATTCCAACGCCGACGACCAATAATGTGCACTTCCTTCACCGCGAACGCGTTAGCGGTGCGCACCACGGAACCAATGTTGAGGTCATGGCCCCAATTCTCGATCGCAATATGCAGCGAATGCCGATGCTCATCCAAGTCAGCGATGATCGCGTCCATGGTCCAGTATCGGTAAATATCGATAACGTTGCGTCGATCCCCATCACGCAAAAGTTCAGGGTCAAAGTGCGGATCCAGCTCGCCAGCATCATCGCGAGGCCACTCATCCTCACCGCCAGGCCACGGCCCAACGCCAATAACGTGATCGTCACGGTCTTGCTCCAACTCTGCACCAACATGATCCAGCAGGCTCATGCCATGCACATCACCCAACCCGGTCACGGGAACCACACGGCTACCCAAGGCAGCATCGGGCGCAATGGATTCGGGCACCGCAGAATCAACCACAGCAGAATCAGCCACAGCGGAATCAGGCGCAGTAAGAGAGGAATTTAGTTCTGGCACACAGCCATTGTGCCAAGTACCCGCGCACAAGAGGAGAACTCAAGCATGTGACCTTGCAAGAGCGCGTGTGACTATCGTCGCGTTTGCTGTGATGATTAAGGCAGGAAGTCCACTAGCCGACAACGCTGTGGACTCGTACTCGCGAGCGCCTGACCACAGGGAAGGCAGACAGAAAGGTGTTTCAATGACCCGCGTAATTGAGTCATGGCTGACAGACATGGATGGCGTTCTAGTCCACGAAGGCCACNNTTCCAGGAGCACCGGAGTTCATTGCGACCCTGCGCGAGAAGGAACGTCCGTTCCTCATCCTCACCAACAACTCCATCTTCACGCCACGTGACCTGCGCGCACGGCTCTCAGCGTCGGGCATCGAAGTCCCCGAATCAGCGATCTGGACCTCCGCACTAGCAACTGCGGCATTCTGCGCGGACCAAAACCCTGACGGCTCCGCTTACGTAATTGGAGAAGCCGGCCTGACCACAGCACTGTACGAAGCCGGCTACACCATGACCGAGTCAAACCCCGACTACGTGGTTCTCGGTGAAACCCGCACCTACTCGTTCGAAGCGATCACCAAAGCTGTCCGCCTCATCAACGACGGCGCACGCTTCATCTGCACAACCCCCGACGCAACCGGCCCATCACAAGAAGGTCCGCTACCTGCGACCGGCGCCGTAGCAGCCATGATCACCAAAGCCACCGGCCGCGAACCATACTTCGTGGGCAAGCCAAACCCCATGATGTTCCGTTCCGCCCTCAACCGCATTGACGCTCATTCCGAAACCACCGCAATGATCGGCGACCGCATGGACACTGACGTGGTTGCT
>DFNY01000011.1:3375-3572 GCA_002376595.1 Jonesiaceae bacterium UBA3555
TCTAGTCCGACCTCAACTAGCCTGGCTCGACTGACTTGGTCTAACCTGCACTGAATTGAAGTACTTCAGCAACGAAGGAACCCCGCTCTCAACGCTTGGCGTTGGGGCGGGGTTCCTTCGTTGGCAAACACCTTGCGAGTTGAGAACTCTCGGGGAAGGCGCTGCCCTTCCAACTTTCCAAACTGAGAAATGCATTG
>DFNY01000011.1:3656-6363 GCA_002376595.1 Jonesiaceae bacterium UBA3555
CACCCGTCCCAGCTCCGCCCATCCTCTCCCACACTCTTGACCAAAAGACGGCAGCTTTCCCGTAACTAGGCAACAAATTCCATACCAAGTCACGGAAATCCTGCCCACTATGCCGCTCACGCCCACACACCCCATCAGCACACCAGCAGGCCTCACCCAGAGCACCACACGCTCCAGCACCAGCAGCAGCCCCACCCCGCAATAGACCAAGCCCACCAGCCACCAACCTCACTGCACCTAAGAACCCACCAAAGAACCCACCCCACAACCCAAGTTACGTAAACCATTTAAGAAAGTTCCGAATCCGTGTAATCTAGCCCTCATGAGCAACGAGGCTACGAAGTTAGATATCCGCGCAATGACCTGGGGCTGGGTAGGCACACCCGGCCAGGGGGCCACAGATGAGGCCGCCGAATCAATGCGCCTCATGACTCAGCGCCTCCACACCAACACTGTGTGCCTGGCCTTCGCCGGCTGGCAGGACACCGCGTTCAGCACCGACGTGAAGTTCCGGGCAACGGACAACGTACCCACCATTTCCGACGACGAGCTACGTTGGGCAATTAGGGAAGCGAAGTCACTGGGTCAGCAAGTCATCGTGAAGCCGATACTCAATTGCCTCGATGGCACGTGGCGCGCCCACATCAACTTCTTTGACGTGGATGTACCGTGCGAACCTAAGTGGTCGCAGTGGTTTGCCTCGTACACCGAGTTCATAGTGCACTACGCGCGCATTGCTCAAGATGAGGGTGCTGACATGTTCTGCGTAGGCTGCGAGATGGTGCAATCGGATCGGCGTGCAGATGAGTGGCGCGCCGTCGTTGCGGCGGTTCGGGAGGTGTACAGCGGCCCGGTGAGCTACAACTGCGACAAGTACCAGGAAACGAATGTGACATGGTGGGACGCGGTTTATGTCATTTCTTCGTCCGGGTACTACCCAATGGACGATTGGGACAACCAGCTAGACCGGATTGAGTCCGTAGTCAGGAAACACCAGAAGCCGTTTTTCTTTATGGAGGCTGGCGCCATGTCCACGGAAGGTTCTCAGCATGTGCCCAATGACTGGAATCTTCCGGGTGGCATCAGCCAGGAAGCGCAACGTGACTGGTATCAGGCCATGTTTGCAGCGTGTGACCAGCGAGATTGGGTGGGCGGATGGGCACTGTGGGACTGGAAGGCGCATCTCTACCCAATTGAGCACGCGCCCAATGATAGTGAATATGCCTTATATGGGAAACTCGCCGAAAGAGTGGTATCTACCCGTTACTCGCAATAGAAAATTGTCTCGCTGCAAAGACGGCCTTGTCGCACATTTCCCCTCGTCAGAGCGGTGCACTGGCCGCGAGCTTTGCATTGACAGAAGGAGCCACTTGGCGAACGCACGGTCATTAACGCAGCAACTGGCGTTGCTGCAGAAGCAATTGACTGGCCACACCCTATTTGACGACGAATCCCCGGGTTCCAGCACATGCGCTGGAACCCGGGGATTCGTTGTAAAGAAACAAAAACTAGACGAGGTCTAGATCTGCCAAGTCGAAGAGATAGTGGTAGGAGACGTCGTAGGCTTCGATCTTCTCCTTAGCGCCAGTGTTGCGGTCAACGATAGTTGCTACAGCAACAACTTCAGCGCCGCCGGCACGTGCCGCTTCGATTGCGGCGATAGGTGAACCACCCGTTGTTGTGGTGTCTTCGAGGATCACAACGCGGCGGCCTTCGATGCTTGGCCCTTCGATCTGGCGCTGCATCCCGTGGGCTTTGGCAGCCTTGCGCACCACAAAGGCATCGAGGTCGAGTCCGCGTGACGCTGCCGCGTGTAGAAGTGCAGTGGCGATAGGGTCAGCACCGAGCGTTAACCCACCCACTGCGTCAATTTCTCCGGGACCGAGGCCGGCTTCTTCGAGGGCATCCAGGAGGACGTGTCCGATAAGCGGTGCAGCGCGGTGATGCAGCGTCGCACGACGCAGATCTACGTAGTAGTCCGCTTCTTTGCCGGAGGACAGCGTAACTTTTCCGTGGACCACGGAAAGTTCCTTGATGAGGTCGCGCAGTTGTTCGCGAGGCGTTGGGGAAAGCACGGTATCAGTCACGCTTCCTAGGGTATAGGAAAAGGCTGGGGGGGCGCTTGCGCGTCCACCCAGCCTTTCTCACTTCACAGTGTGACCACGAGGGTCAACTTCACCGAGCAGTGGTGGAGAAGCGGTTACGTCGAACAGCAACCAGTGCCAATCCAGCGAACATCAGTGCTAGTGCCGACAGCGCAGCGGCTGAAGTGCCCTCTTCTGCACCGGTGGCAGCCAAGGTGCCCGATCCTGCATCACAGTCCGTAGTAGCTCCAAGTGGAACCGAAATGGTCATCGAGTCAAGGCTTTCGCCAGCTTCATAGAAGCCACCAAATGCGGCAGCACCTGTGGAGGTCAGAGTCACTGGAGCGTTAGTCCACGTGATCGTTGACCCTGACGCGGACTTGTTAACGGACAATGAAACGGTTGCGATGTGCGCTCCGTTCTTGGTAAGCCCTGGGGTGTCGAGCCCCTTGGCCACAACGTCTGCGAGGACATACGCGGTGCCCGATGATGCGAACTGGATGCGAATGTTCGAGAACGTCGAGTTCATTGCGTCATCGTGTCCAGCGAAGTGGAGCTTTCCACCGAAGTACACCAGACCCTTGTTGGCGTCTACGTTGTACTTGCCGGAACCACCAGACCAA
>DFNY01000060.1:0-173 GCA_002376595.1 Jonesiaceae bacterium UBA3555
CAGCGCTCGCAGCACGCACACTCCCACTAGCGAGCCCGCAAGACACCGACCCAGACGACATTGCGCATTTCATCGCTAACAATCTCATGCCCGAACACTTTGCTGCGCATCTGGGAGCGGACCAAACCCGCATAGTGGTGCTCTACATCGCTCAGGCAGAGGACCCTGAACAG
>DFNY01000060.1:470-3483 GCA_002376595.1 Jonesiaceae bacterium UBA3555
CGCACAGACCTAGGTGCGGCTTCACTCTGGCTGGCCGTCAACCAAGGTAACGCCCGCGCAATCCGGTTCTATGAAAAACACCAGTTCCAGCGTGTAGGCGTCAAAACTATGGTGGTGGGAACCCAGACATTCGCAGATTACGTGTACGAACTTCAGCTGTAACCACGCAGTAAGCAGAAACCGCACCCTTAGCTTCCACGAACTGCCAGGTTTCACCAGCCACCGGTTTTCACATACGCAGTGCCGGTCACATACGCGTTGCGTAGAACACTACAGCGCTGGCTGCAGCCACATTTAGGGAATCGACTCCCCCAGCCATTGGAATCTTTACCACGCGGGCAGCAGCTTCAATCGTCTCGGGCGGCAAACCATGGCCTTCGTTACCAAAAATGATGGCGATCTTTTCGTGCCCCTGCGCAACATATTCGTCCAAGGTGATGGAATCGTCTGAAAGCGCCAACGCGCCAGAGACATACCCGGCCTCGTGCAGTGGCCCTAAAGCCTGAGGCAAGTTGCCAATGCGTGTCCATGGCACCTGGAATACTGTGCCCATCGAGACTCGTACTGCACGGCGATACAACGGGTCCGCTGATGTGGGAGTGATCAAAACAGCATCAACGCCAAGCCCAGCGGCAGACCTAAACGCTGCACCAATATTGGTGTGGTCAATGACGCCATCAAAAATAGCTACACGCTTAGCTCCTTGGCCATCGCGCAAAGATGCCAAAAGTTCGCGTGCGTCTGGAAGTGGCGGACGATGCATGGATGCTAACTAGCCACGGTGCACGTTGAATCCGGCCAGCGCAGAGACGTCCTCTTCAGACCCCACGAACACGGGCACGTGTGGGAACTGATCGATGACATCTTGAACGCTAGAAACCCACTTATAGCTCANNCCCTGCGCAAAACCGTTGCGGATTCAGCAATGTACAAGCCCTTTTCGGGTTCATGCTTAGAGCGCAGTTTTACGTCTGTCAGGTTGAAGTAATCGTCAAGGCGTTCGTCAGTTAGGTCTGCAATCTCAATAAGCACGTTCTCCATTCTCCCACCACAAGCTAGTAAGGAAGAAAACGTCCACATATGAGTAAGGGCCCCACACCAAACGGTGTGGGGCCCTTACTCATGCTTCAATCAGAAACCAGGGTTTTGCTCATCCTGGCTGATTGGGCGTGGTGCTTGTTCTTGCGGTGCTGGTGGGAGCGGCGTTGGCGCTTGTCCTACCGTGTGCGCTGGGTTGGTTGGGACACCCGAGCGAGTTCCCGCAGTTGACGCGTCTGCGCTGGCCGCTTCAGCCTGACGGCGAGCTTCAGCTAGTGCTTCGTTCGGGTCTGCGAGTCCAAATGACTTCTCCATGCGCTCGCGGCGTTCCTTGCGGCTTGCCTCAGCTTCTGGGGATGCAGCAAGTGCGGAACCATCAGCAGTTGGAGGCTGAACGCCGGTGAATCCAGATGCGATTCCACCCAGCGCAGCGGTGAACTCTGCTGGGACAATCCACATCTTGGAGGAGTTACCGTTGGCGATTTCAGGCAACATCTGGAGGTACTGGTAAGCCAGCAGCTTTGGATCTGCGTCACCTTCGTGGATTGCGTCGAAGACCTGGAGAATCGCGCGAGCTTCACCCTCTGCCTTCAGAATCGCGGACTGTGCTTCACCTTCAGCGCGCAATATGTTGGCCTGCTTCTCACCTTCAGCGGTAAGAATCTGGGACTGCTTGACACCTTCAGCGGTCAAGATTGCTGCACGGCGGTCACGCTCTGCACGCATCTGCTGCTCCATGGAGCCCTGAACCGACTGTGGTGGGTCAATTGCCTTAAGCTCAACGCGGTTCACGCGGATTCCCCAGCGTCCGGTGGCTTCGTCAAGGACACCACGAAGTTGTCCGTTGATTTGGTCACGGGAGGGAAGGGTCTGCTCGAGGTCCATGGAACCAATGACGTTACGCAAGGTGGTTACGGTGAGCTGTTCGATTGCAGTGATGTAGTTTGCAATCTCGTATACAGCTGACTTTGGATCGGTGACTTGGAAGTAAATAACCGAGTCAATCGACACCACGAGGTTGTCAGAGGTAATTACTGGCTGTGGCGGGAAGGATACGACTTGCTCACGAAGGTCAACACCTGCGCGTACGCGGTCCACGAATGGAATCAGGAAGTGCATACCTGCGTCCATGGTGCGGCTGTACCGACCGAGTCGTTCAACAATCAGAGCAACAGTCTGAGGAACAATTCGAACGGCCTTGAACAAGATTGTGATCACGAGGATTGCAAGTACTGCAATCACTACGATCAAGAGAATTTGACCACCCTCGATCGATCCGTCACTGAGAGAGGTTCGGAGCATAAAACTCCCCTTTCCGTCGGTCGTACTTACGTACGGCGCCGCAAACGCGACACCTTAGTCTTGGACGTGCTTAGTGGGGGCTTGCGGGGCTTATTGGGTTGGTACGTTGTGTGGTTCGATAACGGCCGTTGCGCCGTCAATTTCGAGCACCCGGACGCTGTCACCTTCGGCGATTGATTCGCCGTGAGCTACGCGTGCGGTCCACACTTCTCCGAGGAACTTGATGCGTCCACCAGTGGCGGTGATCGCGGTCAGTGCCACACCAGATTTACCAACATAGGATTCGCTGTTGGTTGAGGACGAGGATGGAGTGCCGCGCATCTTTGTCAACGCCCATTTTCGTAGGGTCAGCATAAGCACTAGGGATACAACGGCCCACACAATCACTTGGATCAAGATGTTGTCTGTAATCCACAGTGCAGTCAGGCCAGCAGCGAGTGCACCGCCTGCTGCCATCAAGAGCACCAAATCTAAGGTGAGCATCTCGAGCACAATTAGAACAACGGCAATGATGAGCCAGATCCACCACATGGCGCTTCTCCTACTCCTTGGGGTTGTTTTTACTAATAATCTACCGGAGTTTTACGCTGTGACCTAACGTTTTTAGCGCTGTTGCGTACTGAAATATGCGGGTGTTTTGTGTTGATACACAAAACGCCGGTGGGCACCGGCG
>DFNY01000060.1:3513-3927 GCA_002376595.1 Jonesiaceae bacterium UBA3555
ATTAAGGAGGAGCACGTGGGTGAATCCTGGCGGGATCTCTTCAACGTGGTGGGTAACGAGTACTAGTACTGGAGCGCCTTCGTATCCTGCAAGTTCGGAAAGTGCTGCAAGGAGCTCTTCGCGGCCGCCAAGGTCAAGGCCAGCTGCGGGTTCGTCCAAAAGTAGCAACTCTGGGTCTGCCATCAAAGCGCGGGCAATCTGGACGCGTTTGCGTTCGCCCTCCGAAAGTGTGCCGTAGTAGCGGTCTTTGAGTTCGAGTGCGCCGAACGCTGCCATGAGGTCGAGTGCGCGTTCGTTGTCGAATTCCTCGTACTGTTCGCGCCAGCGTCCGGTGATTCCGTAGGCTGCCGTTAGTACTACGTCCATGACGCGTTCGTCGCCTGGGATGCGTTCTGCGAGCGCCGCTGAGGCGAG
>DFNY01000060.1:3966-4664 GCA_002376595.1 Jonesiaceae bacterium UBA3555
TTGCCCATTTGTTCACCAAGGATTTTTACGGTTCCTGTGGTGGGGTGCATTCGGGTGGATGCGAGTTGCATCAGCGTGGTTTTTCCGGCCCCGTTGCGGCCGAGGACGATCCATCGTTCGTCTTCTTTCACCTGCCACGTGAGGTTGTCCACGATGTTCTTTGTTCCGCGGCGAACACTTACATTTTCGAGGTCGAGACTCCAAGTCATGTTTTAAACTCTAACCGGATTTATTGTGTTGCGGGTTGTGCCGCACCCACTATGTGAGGGTTTGGGTTGTGAATTCTTCCACAGGCGGTTTTCCGCGCCCTTTTAGGTCTTCGGACCCGCGTGCGATTTTGCCGCGTTCAGTGTCGTTGGCGTTGTGGTTACCGCGGGCGACTGGTGGTTTCGTTTCCCCTGAGGTGGCGGTTTCTAGTGTGCAACATGATGATGAACCGCACGTAGTGGTTTCTCGTGTTGATCAGGTTGAGACCGTTGAGAAGCTAGTTGATTTTGTGCGGTCTCTGGCTGGATCTGTGGTTGCGGTTGGCTCGGTTTTTCCGGTTCCTGGTGACGTTGCTTCGGCGCCCTACTTGGCTCACCATGATGGTGTTGAAGCTGAAGAGATGGTGTTGGTACGTGCACGCTTAACTGAAGGCTCGATGTCGAATTTTGCGCTTGTTCCTGAGGTGGAACAGTTCGGCTCTCGGCTTGAAG
>DFNY01000060.1:4811-4986 GCA_002376595.1 Jonesiaceae bacterium UBA3555
TGCATCACGAGGATGTGGTTGATTTGCTGCGCGACCCGGTAGATGTTGGTCTCTTTCTTCCCGACGATATTGCGCCACGCATTTTTAGTTTGCTTGAGTTGTCGGCTCGGTTGCGCGCGATAGTTGATATTGCTCGCCTTGATGAGGGCGGCTCACTTTCGGCGGCTCAAGGTGT
>DFNY01000092.1:0-2001 GCA_002376595.1 Jonesiaceae bacterium UBA3555
CTGACCTTGTTTAATTCTTGGCATGTGAGCAGTTGTTACACATTGGCGGAATCGAACGGTGAGCAATCACTATGTGTGGATGCCGTGCCCACCACGGGAACGATTTCCTAGAGTATTGCGTTGACAGGTGTAGAGACCCGTATCATCCCTGTATTCTGAGCAAGTAGATCCCCCGATTTGGAGGAAGAATGGCTAACCCAGTCTTTAATAACAGCGCGGTATTCGGCCAAAAGGCCAACCGCGATGTGCAACGCACGCAAAACCAGATGGACAACAGNNCGCGCACACAGCCGGATCTGCATCAATTGATGCAATCTCCATGGAGCAGATGTACAACGCTCCAGCTGCCACCACGGCAGACACCGGACGCATGACCTATGACGACGTCATTATGAAGACCGGTGGACTTTTTGTCCTCCTGGTAGCGACTGCTGTGGTCACCTGGCAGTTCTTCCCCCAGGCAGCGCTAGTGGGAATGATCGTTGGACTCGTACTTGGTCTGGTTAACTCCTTCAAAAAGGAGCCAAGCCCAGTCCTCATCATGGCGTACACCGTTGCTGAAGGTGTCTTCCTCGGTGGAATCTCGCACATGTTCGAGAACTATGGGTACAACGGACAGCCCCTCAACGGCATCGTATTCCAAGCTATTTTGGCAACGCTGTCGGTATTTGCAGTGACGCTCTTCTTGTTCAAGTCCGGCAAGGTGCGCGTGACGCCAAAGTTCACGCGATTCCTCATCATCGGTATCGCTGGTTATGCAATCTTCTCCCTGCTGAACCTGGTTCTCACCTGGACAGGTGTCCTTGATGGTTGGGGAATGCGTTCCGGCGGCATGGGAATTGTTATTGGCTTGATCGCAGTTGGACTTGCGTTNNCCGCTACTGGTGTTCGCAACGGAATTCCAAAGAAGTACGCCTGGTCTGCCGCGTTTGGCCTCATGGTCACCTTGATCTGGCTCTACATTGAGATCCTGCGTATCCTTGCGATTCTTCGCGGGGATGACTAATCCATAACCACAAAGGCCCTAGCGGTAGCGCTGGGGCCTTTGTCATCCCGTAAACTTGTGTACTTACGGACTTCCCTTTTTCCAAACGAAAGGTCCCGACGAATGTCGACCCAACTCCCATCCGCTTCCGGCGGATTCGGCGAAAAGCCGGTCATCACCTTCCCAGGTTCCGAGGCGCCTGAAGGCCTCCAGATCGAGGTTCTCGTGCAGGGTGATGGCCCAGAAATCGCACGCGGCGACAACATTGTTGTGCACTACCTTGGCCAGTCGTGGGACGGCTCAGTGTTCGACAACTCCTACGACCGCGGAGCCACCATCGACTTCCCAATCGGAATCGGTGCTGTTATCGGTGGCTGGGACCAAGGCTTGGTTGGCCAGCAGCTCGGTTCACGCGTACTGCTCTCGATCCCACCAGAGCTCGGCTACGGAATGCGCGGAGTGCCACAGGCAGGAATCGCCGGCGGCGCCACGCNNAGTTTTCGTGGTGGACCTCGTAGACATCGCCTGATGTAAACCATCCACACATACGAAGTGGGGGCCAAGCACACTGTGCTTGGCCCCCACTTTGCGTGTAGAAGAGACTACTTCTTGGCGCAANNNGCTTCTAGTTCCAAACGTTCTTCTTCGGCTTTTACCTCAGAGGCGTTTTGGCGTTCAATGACGAGCCACTTTGGCTCGTCCTGGCGAATCTCATTGATTTCGTCGGTGGTCAAAGGTTCTGAGTAACCATTGCGGTTAAGCCCAGAAATGGAAATGCCCAAACGCGCTGCAACGATTGAGCGAGGGTGCGGGCCATTACGACGCAGGTCAGCGAGCCACTGTGGTGGATTCGCTTGCATGTCGTTCAGCTCGTCACGAGTGATGAGTGCCTCCTGGAATTCCTGCGGCGCTGCTGGCAAGTAAATACCAAGCTTCTTCGCAGCGGTGGCCGCCTTCATGGATTGGGAGGTCCTACGTGATGTCATGAGTCAAGCCTACCGTTTACCGGTACTCTT
>DFNY01000092.1:2006-5554 GCA_002376595.1 Jonesiaceae bacterium UBA3555
TACGTTCCAGGCGTGACTCCTGCCAAGTGGGTCAACCTATGGAAACAGCGGCGATCCGACACTCCAATTGAGCTAATCCCACTCGACGCGTTGGATGGGGGAACTTCCATCCGAAGCCAACAAACCACAGTGAGTTTGGTGCGACTGCCCGTGGACCGCGATGGTTTGCACGCCATTGAGCTCTACCGCGAAACCCCAGTAGTGGTCTTCCCAAAGGATCACCACTTTGCTGCGGCAGATCACCTGTCCGTGACAGACCTTCACGACGAAGTGCTCCAGTATCCCCTCGACTGCCCGCTGGAATGGGACAACATCCCAGGTCTTCCCGCGTTCGAACGCGTAGAAACCACCAAGATGGCTCTCGAAGTTGTAGCTGCCGGCGTTGGAGTGGTTGTAGTGCCACAATCGCTGGCGCGATTGCACCACCGCAAGGACCTCACATATCTGCCCATTGAAGGTGCGCCCTTTTCTCCAGTTGCGCTGGTGTGGGAAGAATTTGATGACAACCCGGACATAGAAGAATTTGTTGGAATTGTGCGGGGCCGCAGCACCAACTCGTCACGAGCAGCCCGCTCCAATCCTGAACAGCAAAAGAGCGACGACAAACGAGTCGCCGCCAAAGAAAAAGCTGAACGTGCCGTACGTGTAGCTGAAAAACAGAAACGTCTCGCGCAGAGAGGATCTAAAACTAGCCGAACAGGCGGAACCCGTGCCGGGGCTGGACGCGGAAAATCAGGCACCTCCAAAGCCGCAGGCGCAGCGGGTGGGGGACGCTCGTCGAAAAGCAAAACCGGCGGAACAACAGCAAAACCTGCCCGCAACACCAAACGCAAGAGCAAATAGAGAATGGGGCTGCAGCTCAAGTACCTGCAGCCCCACTTTTCACTCGCAAGCAACGCCTGTGGAATGCACAGGACAATACCCGTTTGGGTTCTTGAATAAATATTGCTGGTGGTACGGCTCAGCAAAGTAGAACTCGCCCGCGCCTTGCGCACCGGAAGGTTTGATTTCCGTAGTGATTGCGCCGAACCCCTTGGCTACCAAAGCGCTCTGGAACGTTTCTAGGGTCTGTGCAGCAGCCTGCGCCTGGCTGTCGGTGGTGTAGTACACCGCTGATCGATACTGGGTACCAACGTCGTTTCCTTGCCTAAATCCCTGGGTTGGGTCATGAGATTCCCAGAACGCGCGCAGGATTTGAGCATCACTCAATAGGGAAGGGTCATAGGTGACCTTCACAATTTCGGTGTGGCCAGTCAATCCTGTGCACACCTCCTCATAGGTGGGGTGAGGCGTGTACCCTCCTTGGTATCCAACGGCCGTAGTGATAACCCCAGGCATGTTCCAAAATTCCTTCTCAGCGCCCCAAAAACAACCCAGCCCAAGGTAAATGGTGGCAACGCCAGTGGCGTCTTCCGGAACATCAAGAGGGGCGTCGAGAACACTGTGGCGCAAAGGAAGAACAAACGGTTGCTCAGATCTACCCGCTAGTGCGCTCTGAGCGCTCACCATAGTGGACTTCATGGGAGAACCAAACAAACCCTCGAACACAATTACTCCTTAGGGATGACGCAAAATAGAGCCAAAAACTGGAAAGATTGGCACAGACAACAACCATATTTCATGGCAGATTGTTCCCACTGTGCACGCCTCGAAGAACCAAAAATGGAACTAACCGNNNAAGCGCGGACGGAGCCGATGCATCCGTTAGGGTCACATCAAGTGCACTCAAAGATGCTGTAGCCATGAAAACCCGAGACGACCAACCCTACGTTTCACCAGCCCTAGTTGCTGGGGCGTCCTGGGGCTGGCGATTCTTGGTAGTAGTGGCAGCAGGAGCCGTGCTGGTCAAAGGCATCGTATTCCTCCAAACCATTGTGGTCCCAGTAGCTATTGCGCTACTCGTGACAGTGTTGCTCCAGCCAGTGCACCGGTTCTTCACCGAGAAACTCCACGTGCCCAAGGCGCTGTCAGCAGCAACGTCCATTCTTCTGCTCTTCGCGGCGCTCGTTGGACTGCTCACGCTCACGGGTTCTCAAATTTCTAGCGGTATTTCCACACTCTCCGGACAAGCCGTTAAGGGCTTCAACGAACTACTTGAATGGGCGCAAGGCAAGCCCCTCAACCTAGACCTTGACCAGTTCAATGAGTTCTGGGATTCGTTCCTCAAGAACCTTGAACAGTACAGCGGCNNATCACCACCACCGTTACGCAAGTGGTTGCCGGCATACTGATCGTCTTCTTTGTAACGATCTTCTTCCTCCTCGACGGCCGCGGAATCTGGACGTGGGTGGTTGGTCTGCTCCCACGCCAAGTTCGAGAACGTACACACCAAGCAGGCCGACGCGGATTGGTTACACTCTCGTCCTACGTGCGCACCCAAATCCTGGTGGCATTCATCGATGCAGTGGGAATTGGCATAGGCGCTGCCGTAATCGGACTGCCACTCGTGGTACCCATGGCAGCACTCGTATTCCTCGGAGCGTTCATCCCATTTGTGGGTGCCATAGTCACCGGCGTAATTGCCGTACTCGTGGCGCTTGTGGTCAAGGGATGGGTCATGGCCCTGGTCATGCTCGGTGTGGTGCTACTAGTGCAACAGATTGAAGGACACATCCTTCAGCCTTTCCTGATGGGACGTGCCGTATCCCTGCACCCAGTTGCAGTTCTGCTCTCCGTGACCGCAGGAACGGTCCTCGGAGGCATCGTTGGTGCTCTCTTCGCAGTCCCAGTCGTTGCTGTGCTCAATACAGTCATCCTGTACTTCAACGGACATGACAAATTCCCAGAACTTGGCTTCGATGACCACATCGCCATTCGCCCTGCAGGGAGGAGAGCCGTCATGGTGACCTCAGCTGCACGGTACGTATCGGACGGTGCTTGGGATGAAGTGCCAGCGCAAGATGACAGCAACTCACCAACACTCGATAAGTTCTTGTCCCGCTTCTCAAACCGAAACGAAGACGGAACTGACAAGAGCGGCGACACCGTATTTGATAGCCTCACCTCGAGAATCAAGAACGTTGCGTTCCGCAACGACACAAGCGGGGTAGAGCACGATGACTCCCAACCAGAAGAAGAACGTGCCGCAACGGACCTAAACACGCAAGACGACCCGCAGGGAAGTACCGGAACCAAGCCCACTGAGTGAGTCAACTCCTGGTATGCGGCGCCCTTCAACCAGATCTAGTTTGGTTACTTGGGCAACAAACACACCAGTTCACAGCAAATGGCTTCACAATAGAGTTGTGTTCACAACTATGAACACCACGCGTGAACCATAGAAAGCTAGGCCGTTGCACTCTCCTCACCACGCCGATTTCTCAGTTACTCTCGAATCCATCCAAGACGCAGCAGCGATGCTTCAATCGATTGCGCGAGTAACGCCCATCGAATCGTCTCGGGCCCTCGAAAAATACACGCACGCCCGAACTTACCTCAAGTGCGAGAACCTCCAGCGCTCCGGTTCCTTCAAAGTCCGAGGTGCCTATGTGCGCATGGCGCGCCTCACCGACGAAGAGAAAGCTAGGGGAGTGGTGGCAGCCTCGGCA
>DFNY01000092.1:5633-5906 GCA_002376595.1 Jonesiaceae bacterium UBA3555
TACCCAAAATCGCAGCCACGAGGGAATACGGCGCTCAGGTGCGCCTAGTCGGTGCAAATGTGGACGAGGCACTGTCAGCTGCACAAGAAGAAGCCGACCGTACCGGAGCAGTGTTCATCCACCCGTTTAACCACGTGGACGTGATAGCCGGGCAAGCGACGGTTGCGCTAGAAATTCTTGAACAAGTTCCTGACGTCAAAACCGTATTGGCGCCGGTCGGTGGCGGTGGTCTTGTTGCCGGATTGGTTGCGGCCTTCGCATACCTAGCCCCAC
>DFNY01000240.1:0-423 GCA_002376595.1 Jonesiaceae bacterium UBA3555
CGGTCTTTGCAGTAGCAGTTTTAGAAGTAGCGGCCTTCTTGGCGGCAGGCTTCTTTGCAGGAGTCTTCTTAGCCGCGGCCGCACGGGTAGTCCGCTTGACCGGTCCCTTTGCTCGCTTCTCAGCAAGAAGTTCCACAGCCTGCTCAAACGTGACGTTATCGATGGTCGCGTCTTTCGGAAGCGTCCTGTTGGTTACGCCGTCTGTAACGTATGGGCCAAACCGTCCGTCCTTGATCTCAATCGGCTTCTCTGAAGTTGGATCTACACCAAGTTCCTTCAACGGAGCTGATGCTGACGCACCGCGGCCACGCTTTGGTTGCTTGTAAATTTCCAACGCCTCATCCAACGTGATTGTGAGGAGCTTTTCTTCACTGTCAATGGTGCGCGAGTCGGTACCCTTCTTCAGGTACGGGCCATAGCGTC
>DFNY01000240.1:527-3648 GCA_002376595.1 Jonesiaceae bacterium UBA3555
GCCTTCATCAAACTCTGGCTCAGGGATTACCTCAGTGACATATGGGCCGAAGCGCCCTGCCTTTGCCACGATTTCGGTGCCAGTGGATGGGTCTTGACCCAAGCTGACATCGCCATCGCCTTGAGTTTCTAGTAGTTCTCGGGCCTTTGCTGCAGTGAGCTCATCAGGGGCTACCTCATCTGGAACGGATGCCCTCGGTGGGTTCTCCCCTTCAGCCAAGGGCACCGACAAGTCCTCAACGTAGGGACCATAACGGCCTACACGCAGCACAATTCCGTCACCGATGGGCAGNNAGCGCGTCAATTTCGCCGAGGTTATCTACCAGTTCCTTGAGGCCGTCCTTGGACGCGCCTTCACCGCCGAAGTAGAACTGTGTAAGCCATGCAGTGCGGTCAGTCTCTCCGGCCGCGATCTCATCGAGGTCAGATTCCATCTGTGCTGTGAAGTCATAGTCAATGAGTTGATCAAAGTGTTCTTCGAGCAAACGGATTACCGCAAAGGCCAGCCAAGACGGCACGAGCGCTTGGCCGCGGTTGTGTACGTATCCGCGATCCTGAATTGTGGAAATGGTCGAAGCATAAGTAGATGGACGGCCAATTCCGCGTTCTTCCAAAGCCTTCACCAGAGAAGCTTCAGTGAACCGAGGCGGCGCAGAGGTCGTGTGTCCGTCAGCGGTCAGTTCGGACGAAGCCAAGGCATCGCCTTGTTCCATTTGAGGCAGTCGCGATTCGCCATCCTTGGCGTCCTCATAGCGCTCAATGTCTCGGCCCTCTTCGTATGCTGCTAAGAAGCCGCGGAATGTGATGACAGTTCCCGACGCTCCGAACACAGCTTCGCGTCCGCCACCAGAAACGCCAATTCGCACCGAGGCGGTTGAGCCACGGGCGTCTGCCATCTGTGACGCAACGGTACGCTTCCAAATCAGTTCATAGAGTTTGAACTGATCGCCTGAGAGTCCCACTGCTGCTGGTGTCTTGAACGAGTCACCAGCAGGACGAATAGCTTCGTGTGCTTCTTGCGCGCCCTTGGCCTTGGACGCGTAGTGGCGTGGCTTTGCAGGTACAAAATCTGATCCGTAGAGTTCGGCTGCTTGCCTACGCGCTGCGGAGATCGCTTGACCAGACAGTGCCGACGAGTCGGTACGCATGTAGGTGATGTACCCGTTCTCGTACAGAGTCTGGGCTACACGCATGGTCTGCTTGGATGACATGCGCAGCTTACGGGAGGCTTCCTGCTGCAACGTAGAAGTTGTGAATGGGGCGGCAGGCCTGCGGGTGTACGGCTTGGTTTCCAGGCTCAGCACGGAGGCTGGCTGGTTTTCGAGTGCACTCACCAAAGCGTGTGCGGCTGCTTCATCCAAGTGAGCAACGTTCTTGGACGTCAGTTGTCCAGCGTCGTTGAAGTCTCTACCTGTTGCTACGCGCTTGCCGTCGACCTGGTTCAGTTTGGCTGAGAAACTTGCACCTTTATCTGCTCCACCTAGAGCCTCAAAGACTGCTGAGATATCCCAATAGTTCGCAGGAACAAACGCCATGCGTTCACGCTCGCGCTCCACCACAAGGCGAGTTGCTACAGACTGCACGCGTCCTGCAGACAAGCCTTGACGCACCTTACGCCACAGGACTGGAGACACCTCGTAGCCGTACAGACGGTCCAAGATGCGTCGCGTCTCTTGTGCGTCAACCAAACGCTCATCAACGTCGCGGGTGTTTGTAAGTGCCCGCTGAATAGCTTCCCTAGTGATTTCGTGGAACACCATGCGCTTGACAGGTACTTTAGGGCGCAGAGCCTCAAGAAGGTGCCACGCGATTGCTTCACCCTCGCGGTCCTCATCTGTTGCCAGATAGAGTTCGTCAGCATCTTTGAGCAANNTTGAGTTCGGTGACCTTCTTCTTCTTGTCTGGGTAGACGTCGTAGTAAGGAGTGAAGCCGTCGTTTACGTCAACCGCGAACTTACCGTAGGGGCCCTTTTTCATGTCTGCTGGAAGTTCAGATGGCTGTGGCAGATCACGGATGTGGCCCACACTCGCCTCAACCTCGTAGTCTTCGCCTAGATAGTTGGCGATCGTGCGCGCCTTTGCTGGCGACTCCACGATTACGAGTTTGCGTCCTACGGACATGAACGATCCTGCTTCCACTAAACACTGTGCTGTGTTTCAAACTCTAAGGTTCAAAACAGTTGAGGTACTTTGGCCAATATATAGCCAAGTGATGCAATAGTTCGACCAGAGCGATTGCGAGCCTACCGCATACGGGCGACTGCCTGCCGCAGCATTTGGGATACTCCGAACACTGCCGCGCTCATACCAACTACTCCTGCGCTGCTGCCCAGGAACGCCTTCTTTTGCAGGCTAAAGTCTGAATTTAGCGCAAATTCTCCTGCGGCATGCGCATCGCGTAGAACTACGAATGCTACTGCCAATCCAATTACCGCAACAATTGCGATCAGGGTAAGTGACAGCACTCCACCAGAGTGGATCGGCTGGTTTCGTTCTTCTGCGGAGTTAGTGTGTGAGAACACACAGACAAATGCGGTCCATGCACCTACTACCAAAATAGCCGCGATCACGTCCGACGGCCGATGCCATTGCCCCACCATCCNNCACCATCGTCGATAAGCCAGTTGCAGAGGTGTAGACCACTGCCGCGAGCGCCGTGATGGGGCGCCAACCGCGCGGGACCACCAGCAGCAACGCTGCGGAGACCGAGGCTGCAACTGTTGTATGCCCTGAAGGAAGTGTGTTGTAGGGCCCCCACACCACGTCAAAGTCAGGACGGTCCAAAACCATCTTTTTGAGCACCTGTGTGGTGACGTTCGCGCCCGCAATGAGAACCGCAACCTGGAGTGCCAGCATCCACTTCTTGCGAAGCAGCGCAATGATCATGACCACCACAATTGCCACAGCGATAAACACCACCGAGACAACGTCCAATACGGGTTCAGCCAGCATCCATAGATCGTCCTTTACGCGGTACGAAGCCTGGAAGGCCGCGTTATCGAAGGTCTGGCCAAAACGCGTATTGACGAACAACTGCCACGTCATCAGCGCAGCGCACATGGAGGCTACCGCAGTGAGCAGAGCTACCGCGCGCACGCCAACATTATGAAACTGCAAGGGAG
>DFNY01000054.1:0-206 GCA_002376595.1 Jonesiaceae bacterium UBA3555
CATCACTCACACCCAAAATGCCTAACTCGGTAAGGGGGCCAGGCGGTCGCGCTAAGCGCGAGCGTCCATGCCTGGCATGAGCTGCTCCTTGGTGCCGCGGATCATGGTGAACGCGATAACGGAACCGATCACCAGCACAATCGCCGCGCCATGGAACACCGCGTGATACCCAGAAACAAGATCAGCAGGATTGTGCGAGCCAGCCT
>DFNY01000054.1:229-3712 GCA_002376595.1 Jonesiaceae bacterium UBA3555
CCAGTACGAGCCATCCACAGTGATTTGCGAGAGGTACAGCATCGCGGCCGCAGCAATCAAAGGCCCAGCAATCAAGAACGGGCGAGGCCCAAACTTAGGGAGCAATTTGGTGGCGATAGGTGCAGTAGCCGAAATCGCGACAGTCTGAACAACCATGCCAAGGCCCGTGTGAAGCGGGGAGAAACCCAACACAATCTGCATGTGGAACGTCAGATACAGCATGGCGCCAACCATTGTTGCGCCAGCCACCATCTGCATGAGGAACGCCCCACCACGCGTGCGGTTCAAAATGCGAAGCGGAAGCATTGGGTGCGGAGCGCGAGACTGCCACACAAAGAACGCAACCAACAAGACAACACTGGCAGCCAAGAACAGCCACACATCAACGCGGTCCCAGCCTTCCTCAGCCTTGGTAAAACCGTACACAAGCGAGGCTAGACCCAGCACAACCAGGACAGTGCCCAAGATGTCGAGCTTGGTGTCGCCGTGAGCCTTGGACTCTTGAAGCAGGAACGCAGCAGCCAACGCCACCACAATCACAATTGGCACATTCACCAAAAGGCACCAGCGCCACGACGCGTACTCGGTCAGCACCCCACCAAGCAAGAGACCAATAGCGGCGCCCATACCGGCAATAGCACCGAACACCGCAAACGCAGTATTACGCTCGCGGCCGCGCGGGAATGTGATGGTCAAAATCGCCAAAGCAGCAGGAGCCATCNNTGAGGGGCGGGAGCCGTAATAAGCTCTGCACCAGATTCAATAAGCCCACCGTAAGCGGAAGCAATACCAAACCCAACAAGACCCAAAATGTAGGTGCGCTTGCGGCCCCAGAAGTCAGCAATGCGACCACCCAGAAGCAGCAACGAACCGAACGCCAACGCGTAAGCGGTCACAACCCACTGGCGTTGTACATCGCTCATTCCAAGGTCTAGTTGGGCATGTGGAAGCGAAATGGACACGATTGTTCCATCAAGCACCACCACGAGTTGGGTCATAGCAACAATGGCCAAAACAAGCCATTTGTGCGGTGCGCGCTCAGCTGTTGGCTCAGCGATTGCATCAGAGGTCATGAGAATCCGGTCTGCGGGTGCGGGCGAACTACGGCTGATAGTCCAGAAGTGTCTAACTGAATGAGATGGCTATTTCTTCCCGGACTCTCAGCAGGTGGACGTGATTTGGGACCCAGCTGGGGTGTGCTGGGGCTGGGTTTGGGAGCAGCTTGGCAGGAATTCCGTGACTTGGCAGTGGATCTGTTGCCAAGTTACGGCAAAGTTGCCGTTTCGAGGTGGAGGCGCAGAGAGGTGGAGGCGCAGAGAGGAGGGGGCGGGGAGCTGATGGGCAGAAGTTGGCAGCGTGTGCGGGGACGAGGTGTGGCGAGTGAGGGGCTGGGATGGGGTGGCGTGCCCGTGCCTCCTACTAGTAACGCGGCTAACATTTATCTGACGCAACCCTCAGAAATGCCGTGAAATCCGCGTAATCTTGCGGTTTGTATAGGACTTCTGA
Source organism: Jonesiaceae bacterium UBA3555 (assembly GCA_002376595.1). Taxonomy (GTDB): domain Bacteria; phylum Actinomycetota; class Actinomycetes; order Actinomycetales; family Cellulomonadaceae; genus Timonella. The sequence goes on from DFNY01000054.1 coordinate 1,736, forward strand.
CTACGCGTCACAAAAATCCTTAGGTTAACCTAACTAGTAAATGCCTGTGTGCCGAGCACCTGATCCTTGATCAGTGCGAACCATGCGTCCCCGACCCACGCGACTTCCGAGCCCAACACTCCCGAGGAACTCATGTCCCACCCCACCTCCGCGGTGAAGCCGAAACCAGGTGCTTCGTCGAAAAGGCCTAAGGCCCCCAAAATTAATCTGATGTCTGAGGCTGCAGGCAAAACCGTGAAGCTCTCCGTTGTTTTGAGCGTCGGGACCGCGTTGTGTACGGCGTTGTCATTCGTGTTCTTGGGTCAGGTTTTGCAGGCTGTGCTGGAGCAGACCTCATATTGGGGTAGGATGTGCGCTGCTGTGGCGAGCATCGGGTGTGCGGCGTTGTTGTCCGCGTTTGTCATCGGTGTGACAGGCAAGGCATCAGTGCGCGAGGAAACCCAGATCCGCAGGAAGCTGTNNGTTCGGGGGCGTTGGCGTCTACGGCCACCGATGGTGTTGAGCGTGTGGGGATGTTCAAGCTGACGTTCTTTGGCCCGATGATTGCTTCTGCTATCAGCCCGCTTGTGGTGTTGGTGGTGGTTGCGGTTGCGATTGACTGGTTCAGCGCGCTTGTTTTGTTGGTTGCGGTTCCGGCGATTCCGCTGTTGGTGGCTGGTTTCCAGATGGCGTTCCGCAAGGTTTCTGGTAATTCGCGTGAGGCTCGTCAGAAGTTGGCTGCGGAGTACTTGGATGCAATCCAGGGTTTGACCACTCTTGGGCTGCTTAATGCGTCGGCGCGTACGCACGATCGTTTGGAGGCTTCGGGCGAGGCTAACCGCCGTTCGATTATGAAGCTGTTGGCTAGTAACCAGCTCGTGTTGTTGATTGTGGATGGCGTGTTTTCGCTGTTCATGATTGGTGCGGTGGCGTGGCTTGCGATTGCTCGGTTTGATGCCGGGCACATTGGGTTTGGCCAGGCGGTTTCGCTGATCCTGATTTCGTTGGTGTTGCTTGAGCCGCTGGGCAAGGTGGGCGAGTTTTTCTACGTTGGTATGGGCGGCTTGGCCGCCCAGCGCGGTATGCGTGGGTTCTTGTCTTCGCCGGTGCGGGTTGTATCTGGTCCCGGATTGCTTCCCGACGACGCGTCTGGCTCCCAGCCACTGGTTGAGTTCCGTGACGCTCATTTTTCTTATGGTGATCTTGCTTGTTTGCGCGGTGTGAACTTGAGTGTGCATCGTGGTGAGCACGTGGCGATTGTTGGTGCTTCTGGTGCTGGGAAGTCGACGATTGCGGGGCTTGTTCAGCGCAACATCCCAATTGCGCAGGGGCAGTTGTTCCTTCGTGGTGTTGACGCTACTTCTTTGCAGACCCCGCAGGCTAGGTCGTTGAGCGCCACTGTTGGACAAACTACGTTTTTGTTCACTGGAACGTTACGCGCCAATCTCTTGATTGCTCGCGCTGATGCTGAAGATTCGCAGTTGTGGGAAGTATTGGAGACTGCGAACTTGGCCCAGGAAATTCGTGACATGCCGCTAGGCCTAGACACGGTGGTTGGCGAACGCGGCTACTCGTTGTCTGGTGGACAAGCGCAACGTTTGGCTATTGCGAGGGCGTTACTTGCCGATGCTCCGTTGCTGATTTTGGATGAGCCAACCTCGCAGGTTGACCTTGAAGGTGAGGCNNGGCCGCACCGTACTGACGATTGCGCACCGGCCTTCAACATTGCGGTCCGTGGACCGGATATTGAAGCTCGAAGACGGTCAACTTGTGGAGGTAACAGCATGAGCAAGCCCAACCTTTCGGCACGTGCCAAGGCTGCGGCTGACGCGCAGCACCGGGGATTGCACTATTCGCGCCCGGTGATTTTTAGAAAGCTGTACTCGCGCGCGTTGTCAGTGATGAAGCCGCTGGTGATTTCGTCTATTCTCTCTGTGCTGCAGAATCTTCTCGGAGTTGCCCTCTTTGCGGTGGGTGCTCGCGGGGTTGCGCAGGTTG
>DFNY01000030.1:0-5919 GCA_002376595.1 Jonesiaceae bacterium UBA3555
GGCCACATACGCGCGCTGGCGCTGGCCGCCGGACAACTGATCCAGATAGCGATTTTGTAGCTCTGTGAGTTCTAGAAACTCGATTGCACTGGAGATGATTTTCTCATCGTCAGCAGTGATGCGCCCGCCCGTGTAGGGGAAACGTCCGAACCCCACCAACTGACGCACAGTCAACCGAGTTACAAAGTGGTTCTCTTGGCGCAGAATCGACACGATTTTGGCCAAGTCCTTGGACTTGGTTTTTGTGACGTCATAGCCAGCAATCTCAATAGCGCCCTCATCAGCGCCCAAGAGCCTGCCAATGATGGTCAGANNGAGTAGTTTTTGCGAACCTTCTTTAGTTCAATCTCAGCTTGCCCTTTCGAAGGATCACAATAAGGAATGCGGTACCGCCTACGGCTTCAATAATGATGGACACCGCGCCTTCCGCGTAAAAAACGTGCTTAAGCAGGAAGTATGCTCCAGCAAAGATGACAAAACCGATGAGCATAGCCATGGGATACACATAGCGGTGGTCATGCGTAGCCGCGAACTGGTACGCGAGCGTCGCCACCAAGAATCCCAAGAAGGTCATGGGTCCTACCAGTGAGGTGGTGACCGCCATTAGAACAGACACCAGGAACAGCACGACCATGACTTCTCTGCGGTGCTCTATACCAAGGTTTGTTGAAACTTCCTTACCCAACGCCATGACATTGAGCTTCTTGGACCGCCACAGCAATGCAGCCGCAGCAACCACACACAACGGAATTGCCAGTGGGAACGTTTCAGGCTGGGCGTTCGCTACCGAACCAAAGAGTTGCGCGGTTAGCACGTCAAACTCGCTTGGAGTGAGCAGACGCTGCATAAACGTTGACACCGAACCAAGTCCGGCTCCAAAGATGATGCCCACCAGAAGCATCACTTGCATGTTTCCGAACTTCCCGGAAAGCAGCCAGCCATATAGAGCCAGCGCAAACCCAACCATCAACGTCACTTGCAGCGCGAACTGGGCCATGCCTTGAAGTTTGAGCACGCCAGAGACACCCATGAAGTAAATGGCTGACGTTGAAATAGCAACGTAAAGCGACTCAAACCCCATGATGGATGGGGTAATGATGCGGTTGTTAGTCACCGTTTGGAACGAAACAGTTGCCACCGACTGGCAGATCGCCACCATCGCAATGACCAAGATTGCGGTGCCTCGCATTTCTGCGATTCTCCAGAACCCATCACTGCCAAATGGCATTGGGTTCTTCCAACTCAGAATCCCAGCGGCAAAAATGAGCGCCAATGCAGCCAGCGCGCCCAGGGTTACAAAGTATTTGCGCTGCGCACTACGGGTAGCGAAAGCCCCAGAAGTCACTGGCTCGTCTGCGGGATCAACGTTGTGCACGTTTGCGTTCTGCGCTTTCACGTTACGGGGTTGGCCCACTGTGGAATCAAACATTGCGTCGACCCTTCAGCAGGAGCGCAACAAAGATTACAGCTCCAACAACACCCAAAATCAATGACACCGGAACTTCGAACGGCATGATGATGGTGCGTCCAATCAGGTCACACACGGTGACGATCGCAATTCCCAAGAGACAAACCCACGGCAGATTGGACCGCAGGTCATCGCCGCGGATCATGGACACCACATTGGGCACAATCAGTCCCAGGAACGGCAAATTACCAACAACCACCGTGACCACACCAGTGGCAATAGCAATCAACGCCGTTCCCAACAAGATGATCCGCTTGTAGTTGAGTCCCACATTCGTTGCGATGTCTTCACCCAAACCGGCCACCGTAAATCGGTCCGCAGTAATGAACACCAAAATCGCTNNAGCGACAATCCACAGGACTTCATACTGCCCGCGGATCACCGAGGTGAAACTGCCAGCGAACCAAACCCCAAGCGATTGCAACATGTCGGTTGCGAGAGCCAGATACGTGGTGATGGAGCCAACCACCGCGCCCAACATGATTCCAACAATAGGAACGATCAATGAAGATGTGAGCGTTACTCTGCGCAGGAAGAAGAAGAACACCATTGTTCCGATGAAGGCTGCAATCACTGCACCAACCATTTTGGTGGTGAGGCTCGCCTGCGGGTTCACCATCATGATGAGCATAAGACCCAGCCCAGCCCACTCGGTGGTGCCGGTGGTGGTGGGTTCAACAAAGCGGTTCTGCGTAAGCAGCTGCATGACCAAGCCAGACATAGCCATCGCTGCCCCAGCTAAAACCAACGCTACGGTGCGTGGAATGCGGGTGATTGAGAACATCTCTCGGCCAAACTCACCGCCGAAGATGTCATACGCCCCTGTCAGAAGCGAAAGTACTAGGAGAAGCGCTACGCCAAGGATGCCGAGCGCTAACTTCCAGTCAAACAGTTTGCCGCGAGAGGCTACGCGCCCTTGTGCGGTTTCGGCTTGAGTCATGATGGGGAGGATCCTTGGTGCGAATATGCCCATGCCCCGCACGTCAGTGGACGCACGGGGCTTGGCATCTAAACAAGTGTTGCTTGCACTGCTAGGCGTGCGCNNTATAAGTGCGCTAGATGTTGTTACTTTTCTAGCAGGTCTGCAAGCGAGTTAAAGAACTCGGTGTAGGTTTGGATGCCTTCGTTGGTGTAGGTGTCCGCTGGCATGTAGATGACCTTGGAGTTCTTCACAGCGTTGACATTCTTGAGTGCCTCGGAGCCCTCAATAACCTGTGCGGCTGGCTGGTACCCTGCTTCATCAGCGGCAACAGCTGCGTCACGGTCCATCACGATGATGATGTCTGGGTTGGACTGAGCGATTGCTTCTACTGAGATGTCGTCACCCTGGTGGTCGTCAGATCCTTCGATCGCAAGCGATGGAGTGAAGCCGAAGATGTCGAACATTGGGCCGATGGTGCGACCGTTGGTTGGTGCTACGTATCCGATTTCGCCACCGGATACGTTGATGCCCATGACCTTTGCACCGGAGTCGTAGGCTGCCTTAACGCGAGCGATGGACGCATCAAAGTCTTCTACGAGTTTCTTGGCTTCGGTTTGCTTGGAGAACACTTCACCGAGAACGGTTACTTGGCGCTTGAGCTCGGAGTCGAACGCTTCGCCTTCACGTGGGTCAAGGTTCAAGATAGTTGCATCTGGTACCAAAGCGGCGATGGCGTCCTGCTGCTTTGCAAAGCGCTGACCGTTAACAATGAGTTGAGGGTCTGCCGCCACGATGATTTCGAGGTTTGGCTCAGCGTGAGTACCGATGTCTGCAACGGAGTCATCCTTGGTGTAACCGATGCCTTCAGGCATGAGGCTCACTGCTGCAGCCGAAAGCTTGATTCCCCAGGAGTCAAGGGTTTCGAAGGTGCGGTTGTCGGTTGCGACTACTGAGGTCAACGGCAAGTTGATGGTGTGTTCGCCGCTGTTATCGGTGACAGTCACAGAGGTTGGGGCGCTTGAGCTTGGTGCTGCTTCTTCTGCTTTGCTGCCTGAGCATGCGGTAAGTGCAAGTGCTGCAAGTGCGCCGAGTGCGATGCCACGGGTGAGGCGGTTCGAGATCACTGCCGTCCCTTTCAATAATCTTCAACGAATAAAGTTTTAGGTAGGTAAGCCTTACCTACGAGAGAACAGTATCCGAGGATTTGAATTAAACAATGCCCTCGTTGCGTAAATGGGGCGCAAATGCAAGCTCCTACTTGACCTGGCGGTCACGCAGTCCGCAGAAAACCGCGGGAAACGCGTTCACTCAAATTTTCTTGTGACCCCTGCCACATCGTCTCAAAATTAAGGTTCGCGCTTCCGCAATGGCCTCAAAACCGCACTGCAGAGCCATTTTTCTGAGGCACTGTCAGAAAGATCCTCGGTGATGGCCTGCCCATCCGATGCACTTGACCCCGCCCTGCCGCAGCAGCCCGCGTACCGCAGCCTTCCCGGCCCGGCCCAGTTACCCCGCCCGGCACAGTCCGGCTCAACCTGGCCCATCCCATTTACCTAACATTTTTGTTTGTTTTTGNNCCAAAAACAAACAAAAATGTTGAGTGGTTGGCAAACCGGCACGCACACTCCCTCTCTCCAGCACCAGCACCCGCGCCATATTGAGCAGCGCCTCACCGAACACTGGTTGATCCGCATTATCGCGTCCGGCACTAAGTTGGGAACATGACGCAAGCAGAGGGACCGGCTGAACTTATCGTCGCTAATCTGAGCGAATGGAGGACGTGGCTGATAGCCAACGAAGAAACCAGCGACGGAGTGTGGCTGGGGCACGCCAAAAAGGGCGTGGCTGAACCTACTGAGCTGAACTACCAAGACGCTCTCGAAGAGGCGCTGTGCAGCGGCTGGATCGACGGGCAACGCAAAGGCAGGGACGCCACCACGTTCCTGCAGCGCTACACACCGCGACGCAAGCAGTCGATCTGGTCGGCGCGAAATGTCACCATTGTTGCCCGGCTCATTGCGGAAGGCCGGTTCCGTGAACGTGGCCACGCGGAAGTCGAACGCGCGAAAGCCGACGGCCGCTGGGACAACGCCTATGCGGGCCCAGCCACTGCCCAGGCACCACCCGAATTAGTTGCCGCACTTGCCGCCAATCCCGCGGCGCAAGCAGCCTTCGACCAGCTCAACTCAACGGCGCGGTTTAGCGCGCTGCACCCGATTCTCATTGCGCGCACGCCCGAAACAAAGGCGAGGCGGATAGTGAAACTCGTGGACTCACTCACCGCCGAGCAGTGACCAAGGCGTTGACCACTGTTGTGACCTGGGCGCTGACCAGACTGGCGTAGCGGGCCCAGGTACGAGCTGCGGGGTGCACCAAACCTCAGTTCCGTGTTGCCCGCTTTGACGGGACGTAAACAGCGAGCCAGGCAGCTCCGCTCCCTAGGCGATGAGGCTACGTCCGGACCCCCCTTATCGGTTACCGCACATTTTTGTTTGTTTTTGGGNNCCAAAAACAAACAAAAATGTCGGGTAGCCGGTGGAGCGCCCGCGCTCACTACTAACCCATGCTCGACGACTAAACAGCGCCGATTTCACTCATCGCGCGCTCCGATTCAGCCAATCCAGCCTTCACTAGTCGTTGCGCGTCCTTTCGGGCAGTTTGACGCACGCGTTCGAGGAACTTCTCGCGTGTGTGCGGTGTTGAGGTTCGCACTGGAGTGAATACGAGTGAGCTCAGTGGTTTCACTCCGGTGTATCGCATGGTTGCGCGGTTCAGAGCTGAAGACATCGCGTTGCGGTACCACAGTGCGTTCCACCAGGTGGGGCTATCCATTGTTGCCAGAACCCGACTGGTCTTCCCACGCCATAGTCCGGACGGTAGTTTCCCGGTCCATTCAAAGGCGTTGCCAGAGAGCACAGTTGAGTCGATGAAGGCTTTAAGTACCGCTGGGTATGTGCCCCACCATTGCGGGTGCACCCACACTATGTGGTGGGCCGAGCCGAGTTGAGCCACCCATTGTTGAGTCTGCTGCGGCAGGTGTTCGGTTCCAGTTTTTGCTCGCAGGTGCGCTGCTTCTGGATGCAACGGCGGGCTGTGGAGCGCAAGATCGATCAGTTCAACGGAGAGACCAAACTCGGTAAGAGGTTGCGCGTAGGCCTGCGCAATTGCGTGGCTAAACCTGTCCTTGAGCGGATGCCCAATCACAACGAGCACGGTGGCGTTTGATTCCCCGGTCATTGTGCGGTGTTCGTTTGGATTGTGGTTTGACTTGTGTTTTGGCTTGGCTGAGCACCCAGCGCCTGCTCTAGGATTTCGCTGAGTTTATTCATTTGCGCCGCCATTTCTGCAACATCAAGGCTCGAGTTTCCTTGCGATAGCAGACCGTGGAGTAGGGTCTCCATTTCAGGACCAGCTTTTTCGACGATTCCGCGAGCTTTATCAGTAAGTGTCACTACCAGCCTGCGCAGGTTGTGTGGGTCGCGTTCGGTGTGGATGAGTTCATCTCGCCCGAGTGCTGGGAGACGCTTTG
>DFNY01000030.1:5954-6181 GCA_002376595.1 Jonesiaceae bacterium UBA3555
GCTAGGTCGGTTACATCGGTTGGCTCATGGTTGTAGAGCACTGCGATGAGCACGTATTGGTTGTACGTGATTGCGTAGTTTGCGCCAAGGTGATTGTCTGCGAGCGCCCCAATGAGCAGTGAGGCCCGTGTGGTGGCTTCGGCGAGGTCGGCGCCTAATCGCGCTCCGGTTAACCCAGCAAGTGCTGCGTTTGTGGGCTCGGTCATCGGGCTGTGCTGGCGGTAGCA
>DFNY01000135.1 GCA_002376595.1 Jonesiaceae bacterium UBA3555
CTTTGGTGTTTGTTTCGCATGACCTTCCGGTGATTGCACGTGTGGCGCGCGACCTAGTAGTTATGCGGCACGGGCAGGTTGTTGAGAACACGACCGTTGAGTCAGCGCTTCGCGCTCCAGCTCACCCGTACACAAAGACACTGCTGGAAGCCGCACGCCGCGTCACCAAAATACCTCGTGGTGAGGGCCTGCGCGAGCTGAGTGGAGCATGAACGAAAACCCTGTGATCCAACTTGAGTCTGTGTCTCGAATCTTTGGAAAAAGCACTCGAGTCACCCGCGCACTCGACGGCGTGGACTTAAGCGTGCACTCTGGTCGTTCGGTGGGAATTGTTGGTGAGTCGGGCGCCGGTAAGTCAACAATTCTGAAACTCTTGTNNTGGTGTAGTCCGCTACCAAGGTCAGCCGCTTGACATCAAGAACAGAGCGCAGATGCGAGAGTTCCGTTCGAACGTGCAGATCGTGTTCCAAGACCCTCGCTCGTCTTTGGATCCGCGAATGACTGTTGGATCAATCGTGGCTGAACCTTTGCGGTCTCTCCAGATCGCTGGAGACACAACGTCGCGCGTGACTCAGGTACTTGAATGGGTAGGACTCGAGCCCGCTGCTGCTAGCAAATACCCTGCACAGTTCTCCGGAGGCCAACGTCAACGTATCGCAATTGCGCGAGCTCTTGCGCCTTCACCCAAGGTGTTGGTGGCAGACGAGCCGGTGAGTGCCTTGGACGTTTCGGTTCGATCACAGATCATTGACTTGCTGAGAGACTTGAAATCTGAACTTGGCATGACCTTGGTGATGGTGTCGCACGACATGGCGATTGTTGGGCAGCTGTGCGATGAGACGGTTGTGCTGAGAAATGGCAAGATTGAGGAATCAGGCTTAACTGAACAAGTGTTGTGGCAGCCACGGGCGCCTTACACAAAAAAGCTTTTAGCGGCAGTTCCGCAGTTGCTGGCCTAAAGGAATGTANNCCCTTCTTCTCAATATGTGAGAATTTTGGCCGATCGGAGGAAATTCGGTTTCTTGCAGAGGCCACTTGGTGATGAAACGGGTTGCGCGACATTTTGGTGAGGTGCGGCCACATCTTGCCGTTTCCGGATTGGAAGTCAAACGTAAAACGTCTTGGCGTTGAAACAGCCACGTTCTGATTGTTGCAACGTGGGATGAATACTCAGGGTTTGGTCTCTTTGCAACAACTTGCACCCATTGCAATCATTTTTCAGCGCGCTTACATTCGTCCTCATGCGCGCTCAACTAAGTGACTGCACTGCCTGTCAGCTCACTGTGCGCGCCACTTACTCAGTGTGAACGACCACCTGAGTAGGCACTCGATGAGGAGAAATATGCGTACTCGTGTGGCACGTTCGGGGGAACAAAAACGCCATCGCACTCAGATCCTGCGCGCTCTCGCTGCGACAGCACTTGCAGCGATGATGGCAGCCAGCGGAACAGCTGCAACCGCAGTTCCACTACAGCCAATATCCGGAGTTTCGTCCATGCCTAGACAAGCGGGCGTCGTGGCAGCTGCTCCTGGGGTAACAGGACAATCTTCAGTAATTTTGAACATGTTCCAGTGGACCTGGAACTCGGTGGCTGCAGAATGCGCCTCCACGGTGGGTCCTGCCGGATATGGGTACGTGCAGGTATCGCCACCGCAAGAGCACATCATTGGTAGCGAATGGTGGACGTCATACCAACCGGTCAGTTACAAATTGGACTCGAAACTCGGAACCGACGCGGAGTTTCGTGCGATGGTTACTGCCTGTGACAACGCAGGTGTGGGGGTCATCGTCGATGCCGTAATCAATCACATGACGGGACAGAAGAGCCCAGGAGTTGGCTTTGCAGGAACACCGTACTCAGAGGAAAACTACCCTGGCCCAGAAGGGCAATACGGACCCGCAGATTTCCACGCCTGCAAGGCCGATATTTCCGACTACTCAGACGCGTCCCAAGTGCAAAACTGCAGGCTCGTATCGCTCCAGGATCTCGACACAGGAAAGCCATCAGTTCAGCAAGAGATAGCCGACTATCTTGACAAATTGGCAGACGCTGGAGTCGCAGGATTTCGAATTGATGCGGCCAAACACATCTCAGCTGCAGACCTTCTAGCCATCAAGAACGCCACAACGTCGGCAAAGAATTTGTACTGGGTCCAAGAAGTGATTGGATCAGCTGGTGAGCCAATTGCACCCACCGATTACCTGGGTACTGGTGACTCGCACGAGTTCAACTACGCGCGCGGACTCAAGTCCAAGTTCGACGGAAAAATCTCGCAATTGGAAGTAGTGGGAACACACTGGGGTCTCCTCGATTCACGCAACGCCGGGGTGTTCGTGGACAACCACGACACCGAGCGCAACGGTGAAACCATGAACTACAAATGGGGAGCCAAATACAAACTCGCCAACATGTTCATGTTGTCCTACCCCTACGGCTCGCCTTCGGTATACACCGGATACGAGTTTGAACAGCGCGATGCTGGTGCCCCTCAAGATTCTGACGGAAACGTGTTGGACGCTGACTGTGGAAGTGGCGTATTCACCTGTGTCCACCGCGCACCCGAGATCAACAACATGGTTGCCTTCAACGCGTTGGTACAGGGGAGCGAACTCAACAACTGGCAAAACGCAAGCGACAACTTCATTGGATACGGACGCGGTGCTAAGGGCTTTGTAGCTCTGAACAACACGGCAGACTCCGCAACGCACACCTTCACCACAGCACTACCAGCTGGAACCTACTGCAACATTGTGAGCTCGCTGGATCTAGCGGGTTGTGCACAATCGATCACTGTTGCCGATGACGGAACGGCAACCATCACGGTGCCGGCCTACTCGGGAGTTGCGTTTGACGTTGACCATGCGACGCTTGGCGATGCGCAGCCAGCATATGTAGGACCAACCACTGTGTACTACCCAGCAAGAGCTGGATGGACGAACACCTACCTCCACCATGGCGTTGGCTCGAACTGGACCCAAGTGCCTGGTGATGAGATGACTTTGGCCTGCGATGGCTGGGTGTCGGTTACGGTGAATCGTGGTGGCGCGTTCGAAGCTGTAGTGAACGATGGCGGTGATTTCTGGGACAAGAATGCTGCTGGACAGAATTTTGAACTTTCAGGTCCGGTTCAGACCATCAGGGACGGCAACGTTTACACTTCAAGCCCTTGTGGCGGTAACTACTTCCCAACCACGGTGGTGTACTACCAAACTCAGAGTGACTGGGAAACCTACAACATCCACTTCCAAGTTGGTTTCGGACAGTGGACCACTCCTCCGGGTGTTGGAATGTCTCCAGCGTGCACCGGCTGGGTAAAGCGAACCATCGACTCAAAGGGCTCGGACATCACCGCGGCGTTCAACGACCGCGACCTTGTGTGGGATAGCAACGGTGGTGCCAACTACTCGCTGAACGGCCAAGTAGTAGCCGTTGGGCGCGATGGGGTAACCCAAGCCAATCCATGCGAAGGGCAAGAAGAAGCGGCGGAGCTGCCAGACCTTCCTGCCAACCTTCCACCAGACCTCGACGTAGACCGAGTGGTCATCTATTACGCAGAGCGTAGCGACTGGACCGAACACTTCATTCACTACGGGGTGGCGGGTGCTTGGACAGCGGTGCCAGGTGTACTCATGGAACCTGCCTGCCCAGGATGGCTGACTCACACCATTGAAGGAAACACGGGAATTCAAGTGACCTTCAACGACAACACTCGTGATTGGGACTCGAACGGCGGGGCGAACTACAAGATCAACACCCCAATCGCCACTATCTCGAACGGCGTCATGACTGCTGAGAGCCCATGTGAACCTGAAGGAACAGATACGGACGGGTCTGGGACTGATGGTTCTGGTACTGACGGAACCGGAACTGATGGTTCAGGTACCGATGGCTCTGGCACGGACGGTTCAGGTACCGATGGCTCTGGCTCGGAGGGAACTGACACCGAAGGCTCTGGCTCGGAGGGAACT
>DFNY01000226.1 GCA_002376595.1 Jonesiaceae bacterium UBA3555
CGTATCACACTCTGAACGACAGTCCTGCGCAGCGAAGTCGGTCCCGCCTCATAGGACTAGGTGGTGGGTAATGCCCTATATAGACTGAAATGAACTGGAATACGATATCTTCACCGCTAGGCTCGGTTCGTTCAGCACAACTCACCGCAACTGAAAGGCTGGCTAGATGCACAGCACCACAGTATTGCTCTTGTTTGTTGCACTCCTTGCCACCATCGCATTGTCAGTGTGGATCTGGCGCAGGTTCGGGCTCAAGTTCTGGGTGATTGGAATTGCGGCAGTCGCGCTTGTGACTATGAGTATGGCAGCCATTCGCGCTAACCGGCCGCTCGAGGCCTGGGCTGACCACGATGACAGGTCAAAAGGCATCGCGACGTTCACTGTCTCTAAGTCGCACGGCAATTACCAAGGCCATTCATTCGCGTTCGATTCCAAGCTCAACAAAGACCAAGTCTTCAGTGATTTCAAGAACCAATACCCGGACGCTACCATCACTAACGATCGCGCCTTCGTGCAGATCTCAGGCGAAGAACTCCAGGTAGTGTACGTGCCGGACACTGAAGCACCTGATTACACGCTCGAGTTTGTTGGCCCCTAGCCGCTCCATGCCCATGAATGGTTAATCTTNNAGTCAGTGGGCAGGCGGCTGAGGTGAGGGTCATGTCGATGACGGCGGTGCCGTCGGCTTCGATGTTGAGCCCGTACACCAGTCCAAGATCAACTACGTTGATGCCCAGTTCTGGGTCGATCACATCGCGCAGTGCTTCTTCCACATCTGCTGCGGTGAATGGCGCTTCTGCAGTCTCGCTGGTCATAGCGTCTCCTTCGGTATTTTCTGGTGACCAGGCCCTTACTTGCTGTGCAAGTGCAGCTCCTGCTCTAGTCTAGTTCAGTTCTCGGTTGCGTCTGCCGCGTCAGTGTCAACGAGCATGCCGGTTTTGCTCATGGTGTCTTTCAGTGCTGACCAGCCAAGCAGTGCGCATTTGATTCGTGCCGTGAACTTTGACACGCCTGTGAAGGCGGTTGCATCCCCCAGTGCGTCCTCTTTGTCTTCTGCGGCGTCGTCTTCAGGTGCGAAGCCTTTGCCGCGTGTGTCCATGAGTTCACGGAACAACTCTGCAATGTGCTCTGCTTCTTCTACGCTTTTTCCGGTGACTAGGTCGCTGAGCACGGAGATTGAGGCTTGTGAGATCGAGCAGCCTTGGCCATCCCAGCTTAGTTCCTTGATGGTCGCGTGGCCGGGTTCGCCTTCGTATGCGACTCGCATGCCGACTTCGTCGCCGCATGATGGGTTCTTTTGGAACGACTCAGCTCCGAGGATTCCGTCTACCAGTTCCTTAAGGCCCTTGCCCTGTGGGAACTTTGAGTGATCCAAGATCACTTGTTGGTAGAGCTGTTCCATTGAGTTACTCAACGTAATGCCTTTCGCACTAGCTATTGCGCGGCGTGTGACTGAATCTTGTTCAGATGTGGTCATGCGCAGCAAGAATTAGTTCAATCCAAAGAACGCTCGGACGTGGGTCAAAGATTCCCGGAACTGGGTTACTTCTTCAACTGTGTTGTACACGGACCCTGATACGCGTGAGGTTGCTGCCACACCGAACNNGCGTGCACGCCATCTACTTCAAACGACACCACGGCAAGACGATCAGCGGCGTCCAGTGGGCCAATGATACGAATACCTGGGATCTGGGAAATCTTGAGCATTTCGGCAAGCAGTGCTTGCTCATGCGCAAACACTCCATCCATGCCTAGGTCGCCCAGGTATTGGGCGGCCGCTCCCATGGCTACTGCTTGCGCCACCATTTGGGTGCCGGCTTCAAACTTCTGTGGCGGTGGCATGAAGGTAGCCGATTCCATGGTGACAACTTCAACCATGGAGCCGCCAAACGATACTGGAGGCAAGGCTTCTAGCAGTTCACGCCGGCCATACAACGCGCCAACACCGGTTGGGCCAAGCATCTTGTGGCTTGAGAACGCCGCAAAATCTACATCTAGCGCGTGGAAATCAACCGGCATGTTCGGAACCGACTGGCACGCGTCAAGCACAGTGATTGCCCCAACCGAGCGGGCCCGCGCCACAAAGGCTGAGACGTCGGTGATTGCGCCAGTCACGTTAGATGCGTGAGTAAAGGCCACCACGCGGCTACGTTCCGTAATGACTGTGTCCAGTGCGGCCATATCCAAACGGCCGTTCTCCAACACCGGAATCCACTTCAAGGTGGCGCCCGTGCGGGCAGCCAGCTCCTGCCAAGGAATCAAGTTTGAGTGGTGTTCAAGTTCCGTCACCACAATTTCATCACCGGTGCCCAGAGCGAACCGCGCAGCGGCTTCTCCCCCGCGTCCCTGCGATGCATTGCCCATGCCATAGGCAACCATGTTCAGAGCAGCTGTGGCGCCCGAGGTCCAAATGATCTCGTCTGCGTGTGCTCCCACAAACTGGGCTACTTGTTCCCGAGCAGTCTCAAACGCGTCGGTTGCCTCTTCAGCCAGCTGGTGAGCGCCACGGTGCACTGCGGCATTGCGTTGCAAGTAGAAGTCTTGCTCCGCGTCAAGCACAGGGTCGGGCTTCTGACTGGTGGCACCTGAGTCTAGGTAAACAAGAGTCTTTCCATCCCGAACAGTGCGCTGAAGTAGCGGGAAATCGGCGCGTACGGCCGCCAACTCGCTTTCAGTCAATCCACCGTTGTGGTGCTCTAACACCGCAGCTCCTTTGGCTAGTTCAAAAAACGCTGCTACCAGGCGCCACGCGGCGCGCTGGTAGCAGCGCATAAGACGTGCGATCACCGCAACGTGAGTTGCTGTGTGATCAGGCCACATCGTCGGGAAATGAGTTTTTCGACGATGGGGCTAGTCCTAGGGACGGGTTGCGTCAGGCGGTGACTGCGTTGACGTAGCGGTCGTAGCCTTCTGCTTCGAGGCGCTCAGCAAGCTCAGGGCCACCCTCTTCAGCAACGCGACCAGCAACAAACACGTGAACGAAGTCTGGCTTGATGTAACGAAGGATGCGGGTGTAGTGCGTGATGAGCAGAACGCCAGCGTTGGTGCCTTCCTTGGCGCGGTTTACGCCCTCAGACACGATACGAAGTGCGTCAACGTCCAAACCGGAGTCGGTTTCGTCGAGGATCGCGAACTTTGGCTTAAGAAGCTCAAGCTGGAGGATCTCGTGACGCTTCTTCTCACCACCGGAGAAGCCTTCGTTCACGGAGCGCTCAGCGAATGAGGCATCCATGCGCAGGTCAGCCATGGCTGCCTTAACATCCTTAACCCAGGTGCGAAGAGCAGGAGCTTCGCCATCGATAGCGGTCTTTGCGGTACGCAAGAAGTTCGAAACCGAAACTCCTGGAACCTCAACTGGGTACTGCATAGCAAGGAACATACCGGCGCGAGCACGCTCGTCTACCGACATCTCCAAAACGTTCTCACCATCGAGGAGAACTTCGCCTTCGGTGATGTTGTACTTTGGGTGACCAGCGATGGAGTAAGCCAAGGTGGACTTACCCGAACCGTTAGGGCCCATGATGGCGTGGGTTTCACCAGAGTTGATAACGAGGTCAACTCCACGGAGGATCTGCTTCTCGCCCTCCTTGGTGTCTACACTGACGTGCAGGTTCTTGATTTCAAGAGTGGACATGGATTTCTCCTTATTCAAAAGACTTAGGTGCATCTACGTCAACGAACACTTGTTCGCCTTCGATGCTCACGGTGTAAACGGGGACTGGACGTGTAGCAGGCAATTGCAGTGGCATGCCGGTTTTCAAATCAAACTGCGATCCGTGGAGCCAGCACTCAATGAGGCAGCCTTCCACTTCACCGTCTGACAAAGAAACCGCACCATGCGAGCAAATGTCGGAGATCGCGTGGAACTGACCGTCCTCATCGCGAACAACGGCAACCTCAATTTCGGTGCCGTCTTGCGCGTCGAGGTCAACCTTGAGGGTTTCGCCCGCGCTCAGGTCCGATACGTTGCACACTAGTTGCGCGCTCATGCCTGTGGTACACCCGTGATGACGTTCATGGACTTTTCAAGTTCAGCGTCGATCGAAGCAAGGAGTCGTTCCTCAACTTCGGCTACACCGATTTCAGCAATGAGTTCGGCAAAGAATCCGCGTACCACGAGTCGGCGTGCGTCTGCTTCGCTGATACCGCGAGCTTGCAGGTAGAACAGCTGCTCGTCGTCGAAACGACCCGTAGCCGATGCGTGTCCTGCACCCTCAATAAGACCGGTCTCAATTTCCAGGTTTGGCACCGAGTCGGCGCGTGCTCCGTCGGTGAGTACCAAGTTGCGGTTGAGCTCGTAGGTGTCGGTTCCTTCGGCCTCGGCACGAATCAGAACGTCACCAACCCACACTGCGTGTGCGCCGTCGCCCTGCAAAGCACCCTTGTAGGTCACGCGGGACTTGCAGTTTGGAACGTTGTGGTCCACGAACAACCGGTGTTCTTGGTGCTGGTTTTCGTCTGCAAAGTACAGACCAACCATCTCAACGGATCCACCTTCGCCAGCAAATTCAGCGTCTGGGGTCACGCGGACAACGTCTCCACCAAAGGTGACTACAACGTGCTTAACGGTGNNGGCACCTGGGTTCCAGTCCTGTACGGACACAACCGTAAGGTGTGCACCGTCCTGGGCAATGATTTCAACCGATTCGTTCAACAGTGCGTCGCCGCGGTGGTCCAAGACCACTACGGATTCGGAGAACTTCTCAGCGTTGATTACTACGTGAGCAGCTTCAGCAACGTTTGCGTTTCCGGAAACGTTGATGTGAGTTGCTGCTGAAGCCACGACTTCCTGTGGAATGGTGACTACGGTTGCCTTGGTGAAAGCGTTCCATGCGGTGACTGCGGTGCGGTCTCCTGGAACACCTACCTTGCCTAGGCGGGAGTCGTCACGGGTGACTTGCTCTACGAGCACCTCAGGGGCAGCCTGAACTTCAACGGAAGCAGTGTCTGCGAGGTCTGCAGCGAACAGTGGAGCAATGCGAGACACTGGCGAGAAGCGCCATTCTTCTTCACGTCCTGATGGAACACCAATAACGTTGAGGTCGAATGAGGATACTCGGTCTGCGCGCGATCCTTGAACCGCTCCGCCTACGATTCCGTGGCTGTGTGCACCATCTGCGGTGGCACGTGAGTGATCTGTG
>DFNY01000158.1 GCA_002376595.1 Jonesiaceae bacterium UBA3555
GAGAGATGAGACGAAACAAGAAAGGAGGGAAGCGGAGCCTGGGCTAGGGAATGGGGCTGAAAGGGCCAGGAGGGCGAGGCTGCGCGGATGCTTGGAAATGATATCTAGGCTCGCAAGTAATCCAGAGTCTTCGTGGAAACGTATGACCTACACTTGTTTCACAAGGGCCAATGCGGATTCCTGGCCACCAAACTCCATACTGAACCACCCCTAACTTCACTCCTTACAGAGTGAAGCGCGAAGCACTGCAGCGAAGGAGACTCTCGTGAGCGAAACCGGATACGGTGATTTTGAGTTCGAGCGTCGGTTCTACGTTGAAGAACTTCCTGCGATGGTGCTGGAAGACCCTTCACCAACTCTTATTGTGCAGAACTACTATCTGGCACAAGACGGTTACGCCATTCGAGTGCGTGCACAAGCAGCCGGGGTGCGTCTGCTGATGACCGGAGATGAGGACATCAACGAGATTCTTGAGGCACACTCAGATAAGTTCGACTTTTGTGCAATCACCGTCAAAGGTCCCATGAACTCAGGTACCAGATATGAAGCAGAACGCGAGCTAGATATTTCGATGGGGCTTAACCTCATCAAGCGAGGGGCCAACCGCATCATCAAGAACAGATACTCATTGTGGTTGGATGCCGATGGCTGGGTCATCGACGTATTTGGCGGCAAGAACCATCCACTCATGATTGCGGAAGTCGAGCGTGGGGGACCAGTTACAGACCTCACGATCCCCAACTTCTGCGTCTCTGAAGTAACTGAAGACAAACGATTCTCCAACGAAACGTTGTCTCACACCCCATTCATTGAATGCGCAGAGGACTACGGAGTGGAACTCGAAACTTCTGGTCCAGTCTTTGTTCAATCACTTGGCCAGAACGTGCACGGACACTCGCAAGGAGACCAAAAGTCCTTGTGACCTGCGCTCCTATCACCTAGTCTGAGTCCGTAACAATGTTGGACGGCCCAGGGGCGAGGCGAGTAGAACAGATGACTTCCATACACATAGCCAAGCCGTGGCTTATGCACAGAGGTGACGAGTAGCTCCTCACTGGTCTCCTAGTGGCCACTGTGATTGTACTGGTATTACTGGCTGTTTCCATTGTCTTGCGGATGTACGCCTTTCCTAACAGCAGGTCACGGGCCGTTTTCAAAGGTTTTGCCATCGCTCTTACGCTCGTTAGTTGTGCGGCGCTTGGCGGTTGGGCAGTGTTCCTAGTTCAAGACCGCACAGATGCACGCACTGTGCAACAAGCAGCCTCCGAACAACTGGGTTTGAATCTTGGACTTGATGGACGTGGAACGGATTCCCAAGGCGATCATTGGCGCTGCTTCTATACGTACTCCGTCTTCCTACCTGATGGACTCACCTGCAGCGGAGTGATAGATAACGGGGTGACCGTGAATCCAATACACCAGACCCATACTCTCACCGGATACTTCAGCAAATAGTGCAAAGGACGTGGCACCATCAGGTGTCACGTCCTTCACACAGCTTTGCCCTTCACACGACTTTGCTCTTCACACAGCTTTGCCCTTCACACGACTCAGTTCTGCACAGACGCAACAAACTGCTGGTAGCGGTCGTTCTCGTCGGTAAGCAAGTACTCCAAGAAGTGAATGACATTCACCAACTCGGGTTCGCAGATCGAATGTGCCATACCGTTGTACACCACCTCAGTGAGAAGCGAACGCTCATGCAGCCACTCCGCGGCAAACTCAAAACGCTCCATTGGAATCACCGGATCAACGTCCCCGCGGCCAATGAAAATGGGGAGCTCAGTGCTGGCAAACTCGGAATCGGTGGGCAAATCAACCTCACTAATGAAGCCAGAGAGCATCACCCCACCAATGAAACGCGAAGGCCTAGTACGCAACAACTGCGACACCATAGCTCCACCCTGCGAGAAGCCCATCAGCGCAATAGGAGTTGACGGAGCAACATTCAAGTCAATCCATTCCAATGCAGCATCCGCAGCAGCAACTACATCGCTAGGCTCCGGCTGGCCCGGGGTAGCAGACGGCATGAACCACGCGAAACCACCCATCATAGTGAGCGGAGCCCTCAGCGAAGCGGTCGCATATTCCTGCGGCAAGTACTGAGCCAGCCCAGCCAAATCGTGTTCATTTGAACCCATCCCGTGCATCAACACGATCAGAGGTTTCGTATCAACAGGCGTGCGGGACCAGACAGTTGCAGTGGCATCAAGGGAAAGCGTCATGACTCAACTCTACCGACGACACCACCCCACACCCGCGCGAGTGAGAAAGACCAAATAACCCGTCTCATTTTTGGGGCATGGCGTTTTGCTAGAAAGCGCATGTTTCCGGTACATATGGAGGCATGGATCCTAGCCACATTGCGCTGCTCACAATCGACCTGATTGGAACGTTTGCATTTGCAGTCAACGGAGCAATGACGGCAATCAAATACGCACGAGTAGATATCGTTGGCGTCCTCACCCTGGGCATGATCACCGCTCTTGGCGGTGGTTTCATTAGGGACATCCTGATTAACGATCTTCCACCCACCACTTTCCAAGATTGGCGCNNGAAACTGTCCAAAACCATCAACATGCTGGACGCAGTTGGGCTCTCATTGTTTGCCGTAACCGGAACCCTCAAAGGCCTAGCCTTTGGGTTGGGGCCAGTGCAATCAATGATCTTGGGCGTCATCACCGCAGCCGGTGGTGGAACCCTGCGCGACATCATGATCCAGCGCATTCCAGCAGTGCTGCACACCGAACTGTATGCAATTCCCGCAGCCGTGGCTGCAGGTCTCACAGTGCTCGTGGTGAACGCAGNNGCCGCGATCTGCTTTGCCATCCGAATGGTAGGCATCCAATTTGACCTCCATGCACCAAAACCGAAACACGTAGATTAGGGCTAAGACCGTGGCCAAACTGTACTTCCGATACGGCGCGATGAATTCTGGAAAGAGCACCTCGCTGCTGCAAGCCGCCTACAACTATGAAGAGCGCGGACACTACGTGTTGCTAGCCAAACCCGCAGTGGACTCAAAAGCAGGCAAAGCGATCCTCTCCCGCATCGGATCAAGCCGCGACGTTGACTTCTTGCTGGACCCGACTCAGAGTGCCTACGACGTGTTCCAGCACCACCGCAGCGAAGTCCAAGTGCGCACGGGGAGCGATGTTTCGTGCTTGCTGCTAGACGAGTCACAGTTCTTCAACGAAGCCNNTTTCGATGACATTCCAGTGATCTGCTACGGAATCCGCACCGACTTCCAAACAGCTGCGTTCCCTGGCTCACGCAGGTTGCTCGAAATCGCACACTCGCTAGAGGAACTCAAAACCATCTGCCGCTGCGGACGCAAGGCAGTATTCAACGGCCGCCTAGTTGACGGCGCCTTCGTTTTCGATGGTGAACAAGTAGCGATTGACGGTGTGGAAGTGACATACGAGTCCATGTGCGCGAAGTGCTACTTGCGGCATTCTGGCGGTCGCCTAAATCACTGATCACCACCAATTGGGCGTGGTTGGGGGGATGCTAGGGTGGCGCCGTTGTGAACCTGTGGC
>DFNY01000165.1:0-1095 GCA_002376595.1 Jonesiaceae bacterium UBA3555
GAATGACCTGCACGGAGTCGATGTAGTAAAGATGGCGCATCACGGTTCAAAATCTCAAAGCGCTACGCTCTCATCGTTCCTGCGTCCCGCGGTTACCGTAGTTGGCGTGGGCAGCAACAACACCTACGGTCATCCAAGCACTCAAGCAGTCCAGTTGTATGCGCAACACGGAAGCTCCGTACTGCGCACGGATCAATGTGGCAGCTTTAAACTTTCGCGGGAATCGGACCGGTGGTTTGTTGTTGGGCACTGTCCATGAAAACCTAGAGGCATGGCTGCAGCATCCAGATCTTCAAGCGCCCGGACTCTCACGTGGGAGAACGCGCAACTTGCCCCAGTAGTGCTCGTTTCGGGTGCGGAGGGACTCCTCGTGGACCGCGCCATTGAAGTGNNGAACGTACCGTTCTAGCAGGCGCAGGCTACCAAAACGGCAATCTGCTTGTTCACACATCTCCGTCGTTGTTCGGTGAGTCTAGGCTCATCATCGTAGACAACGCAGAGGCCGCGACTGACGCTCTTATCACCGATGTGATCGACTATGTGTCTAGCGCACCGGCCCCTGACGTTTGGCTTATCATCGCTCACCGTGGTGGCGTGCGAGGGAAGAAAATGCTGGATGCGATCAAGGCTTCTGGTGCACCAGTTGTAGCGTGTGAAGCCATTAAGAAAGAGGGCGACAAGGTCAGTTTTGTTGCGGCTGGGTTTAAGCGTGCAGGCAGGGCAGCAACTGCGGGAGCGGTTCGAGCCCTAGTTGAAGCTCTAGGCTCTGACGTGCGAGAACTTGCCTCAGCATGTCAGCAACTCATCTCGGATGTCACGAGCACAATAGACGAAGCCGTTGTTGAGAAATACTATGGCGGACGGGTCGAGGCCACCGGATTCAAGGTAGCTGACGCCGCCGTTGCGGGCCAAACGGAGTTAGCTATTTCGCTGTTGCGTCATGCATTGGCCACTGGAGCTGACCCAGTGCCAATAGTTGCCGCCCTCGCGCTCAAGGTGAGGACCTTAGCAAAGGCTGGCGCTATGCGCCAAGGTCGAACTGCATCGGACCTTGGTTTGGCGCCTTGGCAGGCAGACAAGGCCCGTAAAGAACTC
>DFNY01000165.1:1284-2613 GCA_002376595.1 Jonesiaceae bacterium UBA3555
TGCGCCCCTCGCTGTGTAGAGAGCAATTAGCGGACTGCCAGAGATACGTCTGCCCGAACAGTTTCGAAAGTCCAGTCCGATATTCGCGCCTGCCGGCCCGAAGGCTCAGCTCTCTAGGCGCCTGCCTGCCCGAAGGCTCAGCCCTCAAGGCCCTAGCGGAAACCCAGCCACCTAGGGCCTCCGCCTTAGTCGCCGCCATTAGCCTGATAACAATTACACCCTTATACCTCTTGACACCACCATCCTAGGTTCGTAGGTTAGTTACATGACTAACGAACCAATGAGGTGATCGAAGTGCTCGATGAAGCCAAACCGATCTTCCAACAGGTGGCGGATCGAATCTGCGATGACATTCTCAGCGGCGCTTCGCCCGAAGAGAGCCAAGTGGCATCCACGAATGAACTCGCTTTGTTCCTCAGGATCAACCCAGCCACTGCCGGTAAGGGGATCAACCTTTTGGTGGATCGAGGGATTCTATACAAGAAACGGGGAATAGGCATGTTTGTTGCTCCAGGTGCCAGGAACATCGTGCTGCAAGAGCGCGAGAAGGCGTTTACCAGCGTCCAGCTTAAGGAATTTGTATCGCTGGCTCAGAGCCTTGGACTCTCGCTGGAAACCGTCACAACACTCATAGAAAGTGAGTACCGTAATGACTGAAATTCAAGGAACCGGTGCATCGGTAACTGTCGCTGATGTATATCGATCATTTGGGGCCGTAGCCGCCTTGGATTCGGTGTCGTTCACGGTTGCACCGAACAGCATCTGCGGGTTGCTTGGCTCGAATGGTGCTGGAAAAACCACTCTGATGGCTCTGATCACGGGGCAGGACCGACCTGATTCGGGGCACATCCACATCGACGGTGAGGAACCCTTTGAATCTGCTCGGATCGCGCGTGCTACGTCATTCATTCGCGATAATCAGCGGTATCCCGACGACTATCGTCTGAAGCACGCGCTAGGTGCTGCAAAACTGTTTCACCCTAAGTGGGATGCTGACTTTGCTGCCTCTCTGGCAGAGCGCTTTGCGCTCCCAAAGTCCACAGACATCAGGAAGTTCTCGCGGGGACAACTCTCCGCGCTCTCCATTGTTTTGGGGCTTGCGTCTCGTGCCGAGTTAACTGTCTTTGATGAACCGTACTTGGGTCTAGATATTGCTGCTCGCAGGCGGTTTTACGAGATCCTGCTTGAGGACTATTCCTCTTACGCCCGGACGATGATCATCTCCACGCACTTGGTTGAGGAAATGGAGGAGATCTTCGATCAAATCGTTGTTCTGGACAAGGGGAGGGTGCGAATCAATACCACTCCAGACGACCTGAGAAACGCGGA
>DFNY01000165.1:2652-3160 GCA_002376595.1 Jonesiaceae bacterium UBA3555
ATTTCACAGCGTTCTGTGGGCTCCTTGGCCAGTGCAATGGTCATGTCACGATTGACGGACCAAGAACTAGAGCAGGCTCAGAACCTCAAATTATCCGTTGCCCCTGCGCCCATTCATGACCTGGTGGCAAGTATTGGAAGCAATTACGACAATGGAGGGCTGTCATGAGCGACGCACTGAAAGTTTTACGACTCCACTTGCTCAAGCGCGAGATGGTTATTGCAGTCCCGGTGTTCATCCTTGCACTAGTAATCATCATCTCTGTATTGATCTCGATTGCCGCTTCACGCTTTGGCGTCGATGTCACTAGCGCGCAATGGCAAGAGGGGTTTGCAAACAATGGCGGAGCCGTGTGGAGCATCCCTGGCTTCTTGGTGTACATAGGTGTGCAAGCTGTATCAACTACGTTCCCCTTTGGAATGGCCCTGGGTACCACCCGTAGTGCATACAGCGGAGGAACCGCTCTGTATTTCTTGCTCCAATCAAGCGTGATTGGTTTGCTGGGACT
>DFNY01000165.1:3175-3697 GCA_002376595.1 Jonesiaceae bacterium UBA3555
CAATTGCGTTCTTCTCGCTTACGGTGGGAAGCGTGTTTGGGGCGTTGTTTGTCAAGGCAGGAGCTAAGGGCCCGCTGATTCTTGCAATCGCCGTCGTGCTTGTGCTGGCCGTGCTCTTGGTGGTTTTTGCGCCACAGCTGGGGGAAATCGTCCGCAAGATTACCCGCGTAGATATTCTGCTGACGCTCATAGGCATTGGCGTCGCCGCTGTTGCAGGCCAATATGCGGCATTGCGGGTGGCTTCCGTCAGATAGCAGTTCAGTCAGAAAAAAAGGGTGCGGGCACCCAATGGTGTCCGCCCCCTTTCTTTACGACGACACGGTACGTTTCGCTCTGAAGCCCAGCTAGTTGAGACGTCTAGTTCGCAACGTCAGCGCTGTACCCAACACCAGAAGGCAAACTGCAGCAATTCCCACTGTGCTAAGAAGTGGGGAAGCGGCAGTTTGTGCCAACTCGTTTGTGCCGTCTGAAATTGACTCAGTTTCGCCACCATCGCCTTGTGGATCGGATGAGCCCCCTGCC
>DFNY01000165.1:3765-4033 GCA_002376595.1 Jonesiaceae bacterium UBA3555
TCGGCCATTGGTGTGTGGCCCAATCCTGGTGGTTGACTCGGGGCTACCCATAACTACTGATCCGCGGAACTGCGCCGTGCCTGTCAACGCCAATGGCTGTGCGTTGGGGAAGTTCCAAAGCATGTTTCCTGCCAAGTGCCCAACGTTGGGTGAGTCGACTTGTGTGGATAGATTGTTGTGGTCCACCTGGCTTAGATCAAACAGGCTTGGGTTCGCAACCGTAACCGTTCCGGTGTTCAGTACGTTGATGACTACAGCCTGTGTCGCA
>DFNY01000114.1 GCA_002376595.1 Jonesiaceae bacterium UBA3555
GATTGTGTTGATGCAGGGCTCATTGTTCACGGTGGTGTTCGCTGCAACTGCGTTCCTGCGCGCTCGCGGCGCGCGCCGGGCTCGGCTTGCGAACCGCTCTGACCTTGCAGTTGTCTAGTTTCTGGTGAGTTTTGTTCAGCCTACTGCCTAGATTGAGATTCTCGGTAGGCCCGTTCGGTTGCGTCCTTGGTGGGGCGCCACCAATCTTCGTTGTTGGTGTACCAGGCGATTGTCTGTGCCAAGCCCTTGCTGAAGTCTGTGTGCTGTGGGGACCAGCCCAGTTCTTCTCTGATTTTCGACGAGTCGATTGCGTACCGCAGATCATGCCCGGGGCGGTCTGGCACAGTGTCGAAGTGGTTTTCTGGGAAGCNNTGAGGTTACTTCTCTCGGTGTCTGCGCCAATGAGGTAGGTCTCGCCAATCTTGCCTGATTCAATGACCTTCATGAGCGCAGCGCTGTGATCGTCTACGTGGATCCAGTCTCGGATGTTTCGACCTTGGCCGTAGAGTTTCGGACGCGTGCCACTCAAGAGGTTTGTTATCTGGCGGGGAATGAACTTCTCAACGTGTTGACGCGGGCCGTAGTTGTTTGAACAGTTGCTCAAGGTGGCTTGGATTCCAAATGAACGGACCCATGCTCGAACTAGGTGGTCGCTGGCGGCTTTTGTTGCGGAGTAGGGCGACGACGGCGCGTAGTTGCTGTCTTCATTGAACCGCTCCGTGGAATTCAACGGGAGGTCGCCAAAAACTTCGTCGGTGGAGATGTGGTGGTATCTGGTCCCATGTGCTCGAACGGCTTCAAGCAGGGTGTACGTTCCAATGATGTTTGAATCGACGAACGCTCTGGGGCTTCGTAAGGAGTTGTCATTATGCGATTCCGCAGCGAAATTAACCACTACGTCTGACTCTGATACCAAGCCTTCAACCAGGTCATAGTCGCAGATGTCTCCATGCTTTACTCTGACCCGCGCAGGTGGAAGACCGGCTAGAGACTGTGGATTCGCCGCATAGGTGAACTTGTCCAGAACGGTGACTTCCGCGTCTGTGTTCGTATGGAGGTAGTGAACGAATCCCGATCCAATGAATCCTGCTCCACCAGTAACCAGAATGCGCAAGAGTTGCTCCCGTCTTGTCGACTACTCCCCAACACTACGTGAACTGATTAGGTAACCGCTGAGTTTCTGTGCGGACTAGTCTTTGTGCTCCAACCATCACAGTATCTGCCACATTCTTCAGCAAGTTAGTTCCATACACATTTACATGCCTATGGAACAATGTGAGTTGATCCGAAAGATGAAGACACACAGCGGAGAAACCTCGTGGCAAAAAACAGAGTGTCCCATGCTCGCACCGAACACAAGAGTCGATGGCCATTAGCAGTGTTTTCCGTAATCGCCTTCACATTGGTGATGGCGCTTGGAACGGCTGGAATCTTTGCGCTCCAGTTGAACAATAGTTTCAACAAGGCTGAAAAGTTGGATAACTCTGCGGTCTTTCCTGAAGATTCAACTAGACCTGAAGCAACTGAATCGGGAGCACAAAACATTCTTCTCCTCGGCTCGGACAGCCGCGCAGAATCTGACGACACTGATCTGAACGATATTCGCGGAGAACGTTCTGACACCATCATGGTCGCGCATATTGCTTCCGATAGGAAGTCGGTGCAAGTTATGTCGATTATGCGAGACAATTGGGTCGAGATCCCCGGTCATGGAATGAACAAGATAAATGCAGCCATGGCATTGGGTGGCGTTCCCCTTACGGTTCAGACAATTGAAGGAATTCTCGGTGTTCGTATCGATCATGTTGCGATGATCGACTTTGAGGGTTTCGCTGGGCTAACTGACGCGCTCGGCGGGGTAATCGTTAACAACCCCATCGAGTTCACTGGCCGAGGCACCCACTTTGCCAAAGGCTCAATTAAACTCTCCGGCGAGGACGCACTCAAATTCGTACGTGAACGTTACTCCTTCAGAGATGGTGACTATCAGCGAGTGCGTAATCAGCAGATATTCGTGAATTCTGTAATCAAGAAGATTCTGTCGCGTGACACACTGACTAGCCCTTCCACGATTAACGAAACTGTGGCCGCCTTCGCACCGTTCCTGAAGGTGGACGAAGGATTGAGTACCTCATATCTTGCCAGCCTCGGAATGTCGATGAGTTCAGTTCGAAGCGACGACATTTCGTTCTTCACCTCACCGACTCTTGGTACAGGAATGGAAGGAAAACAATCAGTCGTAAAGCCTGATTGGGAGGGTCTTTCGGAGATCGCAAATCATTTCCAAGAGGACACGCTCAGTGAATACACCCCAACGGGCAAGTGACAGCTTGCTGACTCCCTATGTTGCCTGCGCCGATTTCTAACTAGAACTAGACCCAAATAGGTTGAATCGACGAGGGGGCTCATCGAGAAATAGGGTCGTGGCACGAGGGTAGGAACTAGGACAAGGGATCTTGAACATGCACACTTTTACAGCCCATGACGGATTAATAGTGCCGCAAGTAGGGTTCGGAACATACAAGCTCAATGGCGAGCACGGCGTCGAAGCAATGATCAATGCAGCGCGAATTGGGTATTCGCTATTCGACTCAGCCGTGAACTACGAAAATGAAGGCGCAGTTGGGCGCGCTATTCGCAATATTGTTAGCAACAAGATTGCTACGCGCGAAGCCTTGACGGTCATTTCAAAACTGCCAGGACGCCACCATGGGTATGACAGTGCACTTACATGTATCCAAGAGTCGCTTTACCGCACTGGCTTGGACTACCTAGACCTCTACCTGATCCACTGGCCCAATCCTCTGGAAAACAAATACGTAGAAGCGTGGGAAGCCCTCATTGAAGCGCAGCGCAGAGGCTACTTAAAACACATCGGCGTTTCTAACTTCCTGACAGAACACCTCGACAGACTAAAGCACGATACCGGTGTGCTGCCATCTATCAACCAGATAGAACTTCACCCTCACCTCCCTCAAGCCGAACAGCGCGCATACCACCAGGAACACGGAATCATCACGCAGTCCTGGAGCCCACTGGCCCGTGGCAACTACCTTGACCAGCACCCCGTGCTTCACACGCTTGCAGACAAGTACGAGGCCACCATTGCTCAAGTAGTCCTACGCTGGCACACCCAACTAGGGGCGATGCCGATCCCACGTTCAAGCAACCCAGAACGCCAAGCTCAGAACCTAGACGTCTTCGGCTTCAGCCTCACGGCAGATGAAATCCAATCAATCACGGATCTTGGCCAACCAGACGGCCGAATGAAAGGCTCAGACCCCAGAACTCACCAAGAATTCTGAGCCGACCAAACAACACAACAAAATGTGGTCCCTGCCCAATGGGCAGGGACCACATTTTGCTCACGCACGAAAACTACCAAACGGCAGAAACAGCTGCATGCGTTTCAAGAAGCGCGACCGTCTCCGACTCCGGCGCTCGACCACCTCCCAACGAGAGTGGGTGCGCGTTGGGGTGGGGGCAGAGTCAGGTGGGGTTGAAGTGTGCGTGGGGTGGAGCCGGGACTGATACTTGGCGTGGTACAGGAGGCAGGCGGAGTGGCCTGGCGCGGGCTCCTTGCAACGAGAGTGGGCTTTTGCGGGACCCACGAT
>DFNY01000183.1:0-5050 GCA_002376595.1 Jonesiaceae bacterium UBA3555
CCGTTTGGTGGAACCGAGATACAAGATCTCCCCGAGAGTATGGAATAACCAAATCCACAAACACTCCGGGCCGTGGCAATGCCTCCGCGATGAAGTCCAGAAGTTCATTGATTCCGTACCCAGTATGGGCGGATACTACATGCACTGCCAGCTCGCGTCTCTGAATGCGAGCTACGGTTTCTGGGTCTGCCATATCGGCCTTGTTCAGAACAATTAGTTCTGGAATGTCTTGTACGCCATCAATTTCTGAGAGCACCGCTCGCACTGCGGCGATTTGCCCTTCTGGGTCCGGGTGGCTCGCANNCCAACTGGTGTGGAAGCGCACGGACAAAACCAACAGTGTCGGCCAGAGTGTAGATTCGCCCGTCTGGTGTCTTTGTGCGGCGCACGGTCGGGTCCAGAGTCGCGAACAATGCGTTCTCCACCAGCACACCAGCTCCAGTCAACGCGTTCAACAGCGATGACTTACCTGCGTTTGTGTATCCGGCAATTGACACTGCCGGAACAGTGTTCTTCCGGCGACTTGCGCGTTTTGTATCGCGCGCAGGTTTCATTGCGGCAATTTCGCGACGAAGTTTAGCCATCCGGTTTCGAATGCGGCGGCGGTCCAACTCAATTTTTGTCTCACCTGGGCCACGCGACCCCATACCGGCGCCAGCGCCGCCAACTTGGCCACCAGCCTGCCGTGACATCGATTCACCCCAACCACGCAAGCGCGGAAGCAGGTACTCAAGTTGAGCAAGCTCAACTTGAGCCTTACCTTCGCGTGATTTCGCGTGCTGCGCAAAGATATCGAGAATAAGGGCCGTACGGTCAATGACCTTTACCTTAATGATGTCTTCGAGTGCGCGTCGTTGGGACGGACCCAGTTCGCCATCAATGACTACTGTGTCGGCTCCGGTTGCAGCCACGACTCCAGCGAGTTCCTGCGCCTTACCGGATCCTAAGTAGGTTCCAGGGTCGGGTGTAGCGCGTCGTTGGAGTACGCCGTCGAGCACCTGGGAGCCCGCAGTCTCAGCAAGCGCTGCTAGTTCGCGTAGAGAAATCTCAGCATCGGCGGTGGTGCCTCTGGTATACAGGCCAACCAGAACGACCTTTTCCAAACGTAGTTGACGGTACTCAACTTCGGTGACGTCATCGAGTTCGGTAGATAGACCCGTTACACGCCTAAGTGCCGAGCGTTCTTCCAAGTCCAACTGTTCGCCGTCGTAGGTACTGTGCCTAGTTCCACCCTCATCAAGGGCAGTGCCCGCACGCGCCAAAACTCTCGCAACGACGTCGTTGGCAATGTCGCGATCCGTTCGAGCGTCGTTTTCCCAGACTGGGTCGTCTTCGAATTCGGACTCGTTATGTGACGGATGGTTTGTCATGCATTCCTCTTTGGTTCGCTGGCCATAGGGTTGCGGCCAGTTTCATTCTAATTTGG
Source organism: Jonesiaceae bacterium UBA3555 (assembly GCA_002376595.1). Lineage (GTDB taxonomy): Bacteria > Actinomycetota > Actinomycetes > Actinomycetales > Cellulomonadaceae > Timonella. The sequence goes on from DFNY01000183.1 coordinate 1,427, forward strand.
GTTCCCCACGCTGGAGTGAGGTTATGCTCAAGGCACATTATGAGTGTGGAATGCGTATCAACTTCATGGTGTTCATCGTGCCATGTGGTGCATTCATCAATCCATCTTTTATTGTTCGCACGCATTTCTCGATACTCTTGAACAGTGAACACCAGTGAAAACCCAAAGGCGCCGGCGCTCGAACACTACTTCAGCACCACCCCAGCCACACCGCTTGAACTCAAGACGATTACGGTCGAGCTTGATGGAAAGCAGGTTGAGGTCAACACTTCNNCTCAAAGAAATGGACCGCGTACCCTCCGGTAATCTTCTGGACATCGGATGCGGATGGGGACCGATTGCGCTGTCGCTCGCTCTCAAGAACCCCCGTGCCACCGTGTGGGCAATTGATGTTAACGAACGATCGCTCGAGCTCACCCGTGCGAACGCCCAACGATTGGGACTCTCCAACGTAAGGTGCGTCTTCCCAGACCAAGTCCCAGCAGATATCGAATTTGCGGAAATCTGGTCAAACCCACCGATCCGTGTTGGCAAGGAAGTCCTACACGGCTTGCTCAACCGTTGGCTGCCGAAATTGATGCCGGGTTCTTCGGCGTACCTCGTAGTGCAAAAGAACCTTGGATCCGATTCCCTCCACCGTTGGCTCAACGAACAATTCTCACCTAACACCGAGAACGCTGCGATGCACGCAAACACGGTACGAGTTTCAACTTCCAAGGGCTTCCGCGTTCTAGAAGTCATTCGCGACGAAGACTAAGTGTTCGAGTCCTGTTGCTTGGTTGCATGACGCTAAGTTGTACGCAGTCTAGTTGTTCGCAGTTTAGTTGCTAGACGCTTGGTTGCCTGACGATAGGTTATTCAAAGTTTGGTTGTTCGAAGCATGACGCGCAGCCNNGCACGCAACCGAAAATTAGGCGCGTAACTTCTCAATTTCGATCTGTCCCTGTGCCAACAGCACCGCGGGGCCAGACAGTTCGGTTTCGCTGCCAAGCACTCGCACTTGCACCCGTCCACCTGGCACATCGACTCTCCACACATCGGGCACGCTGGCTTTGGTATCGCTGGCCGCGAGACGTGCCCAATGGCGCACAGCCAATGCAGCTGCGCACGCACCTGTGCCGCACGACTGCGTCTCGCCTACACCACGTTCGTGAACGCGCATGGCAATGTGACCCACGAGTTCGCCTTGCGAATTCAAGTGATTCTCTAGCGGCACTACGACCTCAACATTCGTGCCATCCGCAGGAAGAGGATCGACAGCTGGAACCGCGGTAAAATCGATGGCGGCGAGTTCGTCAAGGCTGGCCACGGCAACAACTGTGTGTGGATTTCCCATGTCTACGCTCAGGGCTGGTCGCGCACTGTGAGCGCCCATGCCATCTAGACCTGCTATGTGAACCGTGGAATCCATTCCGGATTGTTCAGCTACCGAGCCCCCGGGGAAATGCCACTTTCCCATTCCGACGGTGAACCAGTCCGCTTCTTTTCGCACGGTGCGAAGCCCCGCTCGGGTTCCAATCGCCACTGGCAGGCCAGAAGAAAAATCAACCAAGCCGAGTTCTTCAAGGAATGCAGCAAACACTCTCACGCCATTACCGCACATTGCCGCGATTGATCCGTCAGCGTTTCGGTAGTCCATGAACCACGTTGCCGAAGGGNNACTGAACCACGCGGATAACGCCGTCAGCGCCGATTCCACCGCGGCGATCTGCGAGTTCGGCCACCAGCGACGCGTCGAGGTCGAGTGCATTGCCAGAATCGTCAAGCAACACAAAGTCGTTGCGCGTGCCGTGCCCTTTAGTGAAGTTCAGCAGAGTCATGAACCAAGACTACGCCGGACCGGCCCTGCAGCGGGTTCCGCGATCAGCCCTTGATCATGGAAATTGATTACTTCCATGGCCTGTGCAAGTAGGTCTTGGGAGGCGCCATCGAGCCACGCGATCCGTGGATCTCTTCCGAACCATCCCATCTGCTTTCGTGTCAGCCTACGGGTATTGATAACTATCTGTTCTTGGGCTTCTTTAAGCGTGCAGTGACCTGCCAAGTGCTCTAGCACCTCGGCATATCCCACTGCTCTAGATGCGGTGCGCCCCATTCCCTGAGCGTGAAGTTCAGTAACCTCATCAACAAGGCCAGACTCGAACATCTTTCGCACGCGTTGCTCAATCCGGTCATCCAAGTACGCACGATCAAAATCCAAACCTAGGGTGAGAGTGGGCCGTACGTACTCTTGTTTGGGCAAGTTTGCTGAGAATCGCTCCCCTGTGAGCTCTATGACTTCCAGTGCACGAATGATCCGCCGCACGTTAGTGGTCCCAATAGATGCAGCTGCGGCAGGATCTGCGGCCAAGAGCTGTTCATACATCGCTCTGGTTCCAACCGATTCGGCTCGAGCCTCAAGCGCTTCGCGAATCACCGGCTCAGTTCCGGGGAAGTTCATGTCGTCGAGCATCGCGCGGACATACAAACCTGACCCACCTACAACAATCGCACGCTTTGAACGCTGCGTAATGTCATCGAGGATCTGGCGGGACTGCTCTTGATAGGCGGCCACAGACGAATCTTCTGATGGGCTTAAGACATCAAACAAGTGGTGGGTAATTCCGCGTTGCTCCTCACGCGTGACCTTGGCTGTGCCAATATCCATGCCGCGATATAGCTGGTACGCGTCCGCGTTGATAATTTCGGCTTTGCCGGCCCCACCCAGTTTGTGCGCGATTGCCACCGCCAAATCTGATTTGCCGGTGGCGGTCGGTCCTACAACAGCAATAATGTCCACCCCAAAAGGCTACCCGTTGCCTGTCAATCAGCATGCCACCTGATGCTGAGATCTTGACCCTACTGAGCTAATAAACATGTGGATCATTAAGCACATGCATGCGCGCAGATATCTGTTCGGCTGTTTTATCCCTTCGGGCGCCATCCACAGGGCCAATAAAGCGAGTCTCGAAGTGTGTGCATGAACACAACCCGTCTGAGATTCATCTAGAATCTAGTGACAACGGTTACTTGCCTTGCCCATGAAACTGCTAGTTGGCTCTGTACAGAAAACCTTTCAGAGCATCGCACTGGCGCTGGTTTCCAGCCGTTGGCGCGACACTGGATGGACCACCGAAGGGAGGATTACATTGCACACCTTGTCGGCCCCAACAAGACTTACCTCCGCACGCCTCATCGAGTGGTTACGGGAAAACGAACTGCGGTTTTTTGTGGACTCAGACGGTGATGTTGGCACTTTCCACATGAACCGGACGTATCACTTCATACAATNNGGAATCGAGTCATCACAATTGAACGACTCCCACAGGTCCTAGAGTTTTGTAATACCTGGAACATGAACATGGTGTGGCCTAAGGCGTTTTATCGCGTGTGCGACGATGGCCAAATCACGGTGTACTGCGAGCTCTCACATGACTTCACTCATGGCGCAACAGACGCACAACTCGCAAACATCTTGAGTTGTGGGGTACACGCAGGAAACCAGTTTTTCGACGAATTGGATGCTTTGATCCCCGATCCTGCCCAGGCAAGACCATGAGCATTCGTAAAGGGTTCGCGCCCAAGCCGAGCAATCAGCCAGTACCAGCCGCTATCGGAACTTCAGCGTCCGCGTCCCGTTTGGCA
>DFNY01000183.1:5088-6076 GCA_002376595.1 Jonesiaceae bacterium UBA3555
CACCGACGAAGATGGAGACGTCATTGGAATCTGGGACGGAAACGCATTCTGGTTCATGTTCTTGGGGACAAATGACGGCTTTTTCCAGATCCGATCACGCTGGCACCGTGGCGTGGGTTCGCTTGACAGGAGTTTGGCGCTACAAACCTGTAATGATTGGAACAGGGACAAACTGTGGCCTAAAACTTTCGTGCGTGAAGACCCCGAATCGCAAGGATACGTTGTCTATGCTGAAAACACTTTTGACTTCTCAGACGGCGCCACTCCAAAACAGTTTTCATATTCCATCGAGCTAGCCTTGAAGAGCACACTGCATTTCTATCAGCACCTAGAATCGCTTATCGCTCCAGACAACGAAGAAACGGATCAAGATTAAGTCCCCTTTTGAGGGGTCTATCTTGATCCGTTCTTTGTTAGCGGTCTTTTCAGCGGCACTCAGGACTTACGCAGGCTTGGCAGTCCCAACATCACTGAACCGTCGGGACCACTGGATGCAGCACCTGCGCCATGCGAATGCTCCTCTGCAATGATTCCCACTTTGGTCTTTTCCCGAAGCGCCCNNCGCCTGCACGAGTTCGCCTTACCGAGTACTCTCCCCCAGCCTCCAGAGCGGAATCGGCAACGAGGTGGTAAGGCGCACCCTTAGTCACACGTACCGTTATCACGTCTCCTGGACGCGGTAGCTTGGCGTCTATGTCTTGGGCAAGCCGTGGGTCATCGGCGTTGGTTCCGTCGTGGTGGTTCACCAGCTGAGAGACTGACGGGGGAACTGCCAAGTGGACTAAGCGGTTGTCTTCAGCGCGACCGGTCAAGCGGTGGGTCTCGCCGTCTTTGCGTCCGCTTCCTTCTGTGACGAGCACATTAACGATGCTTCCCACGAGACGCTCGCTCTCTTGCGCGCTGACTCGATCTTGTAAGGCCATGAGGCGTTCGTATCGTTCTTGCACCACCTTCTTGGGCAGCTGATCTGGCAGATCCGCCGCGGGTG
>DFNY01000183.1:6102-7273 GCA_002376595.1 Jonesiaceae bacterium UBA3555
TCTTCCTAGGAATTTGGACGAACGGTAGGAGCGTCGCATGGCCCGCAGGATCCTGTCCGAACCTGACTGCAAAGGCATGTGCAGTTGCGGCATGGCATTGGGGGTTTCGGCCATTGCCGTAATCACATCATCTGTGAATGCTGCAGGGTGAGGCGAGGTGAACCGTACGCGCTCAAGGCCTTCAATTTCACCACAGGCGCGAAGCAGCTTGGCAAATGCTCCTCGATCTCCGAACTCCACACCGTAGGAGTTGACGTTCTGGCCGAGCAGTGTAACTTCAATCGCGCCCTGCGCGACGAGTGCTTCAACTTCAGCGAGGATCTGGCCTGGCCGGCGGTCGCGTTCTTTGCCACGCAGGTGGGGAACGATACAGAACGTACAAGTGTTGTTGCATCCAACGGAGATAGATACCCATCCCGCAAACACTGACTCGCGCTTGGTGGGTAGCGTGGATGGGAAAACCTGGAGTGACTCCGCGATTTCGACCTGCGCAGCTTCATTGTGGCGTGCACGTTCCAGCAGAACTGGAAGTGCGTCTAGGTTGTGTGTACCAAAGACCACGTCTACCCATGGGGCGCGTTCAACAATTGTGTTGCGGTCCTTTTGCGCAAGGCAACCGCCCACAGCAATCTGCATACCTGGGCGCTGGTTCTTGATGGCAGCGAGTTGTCCAAGGTTTCCGTACAACTTGTTTGCGGCGTTCTCTCTTACCGCACATGTGTTGATCACAATGACATCGAACTCGTTGCGTGCCTCTTGGTCGAGGGTTGCTTTGTGATAGCCGGCTTGTTCGAGCATGCCAGCCATGTGTTCGGAGTCATGGACATTCATCTGGCAACCGAGTGTTTTTACAACGTAGCTACGCGTTACAGAAGGCGACACCATGGTGTCGCTTGGGTCAACGGCGTGGCTGGTTGGGCTCAGGTCGAGTGGCGAGATGCCGGGTGCGTCTAGAGCTACGGCGCCGGGCAAGTGGGGGAAAGAAAGATTTGCAGACATCGATGTTCACAATACGCGCTGGATGCAGGAATCGACCAATCGTTGGTGGCCGCGCGATGCACAGAGAATTGAAATGCGATGTTTCCAGCACTCGCAAAGAACTCAGCAGGTTGTTGGGCTATCGCACGATGTGACCTAGTTTTTAGCCAACTGTAATTCTCGCCAGGTTTTC
>DFNY01000232.1:0-2342 GCA_002376595.1 Jonesiaceae bacterium UBA3555
GATGTGACTAATAGCTTCGTCCAGTGAGTCCACAATTCTCACCGCTAGGTCTAGGGCAAGGTATTCGGTTGCCCAGTCTTCATCGGTGGCGTCAAAGATCTTTGTGTGTGGAGCCGCGAATTGGCGCACTGCTTCGTCTGTGTGGAGCGTGACGCCCTCTGCGTCGAGCATTTCCACCAGAGCGGGCAGAACTCTATTGGCACTGTTGCGGTGTACCAGAAGAGTCTCCGCTGCGTTGCACACACCAACGCGCTGGGTTTTGGAGTTCCTGACAATGTCAACGGCCATTGCGGTGTCCGCAGATTCGTCTATGTAGATGTGGCAGTTTCCAACACCGGTTTCAATTACTGGTACCAGCGATTCGCGCACCACGGTCTGGATTAGGTCTGCTCCTCCGCGTGGCACAAGGACGTCTACTAATCCGCGTGCGTGCATCAGGGCTACACCACCTTCGCGTCCGTATGCGTCAATTGACAAGATGAGATCCTCTGGCAGGCCTACTGAGGTGAGGGCTTCCCGCATTACTTCAACGATCACTGCGTTGGAGGATCCAGCTGCTGATCCGCCGCGCAAGATAGCCGCGTTTCCGCTTTTGAGGCACAGTGCGGCTGCATCAACAGTTACGTTTGGTCGGGCTTCGTAGATCATGCCTACCACGCCCATCGGTACGCGGGTTTGGCTCAAGCGCAGACCGTTTGGCAGGCGCGAACCTCGTACTACTTCGCCTACTGGGTCTGGCAAGGAGGCTACCTCGCGCATTGCTTGGGCAATTGCCTCAATGCGTTCGGTGTTGAGTGTGAGACGGTCCAGCAGGCCATCGGACATTCCATTGCTACGTCCGCGTTCTAGGTCCGTGGCGTTTGCTTCGATGATTCGTTCAGAATTCGTAACGAGCGCGCCAGCAATAGCCTCGAGCGCCGCGTCTTTGGTGCTACGGGTTGCGGTGGCTAGGACGCGCGAGGCAGCCTTTGCCCGACGAGCGATCGCGTTGATCTGCTCTGCAACGTTTTCGGTAGTGGTTTCCGCTTGTGCCGTCATGTCTTAAGCCTAGTTCACCGTGTGCCACTTGCTGAGCGCCATTTCGATACGTGGTCGTTGCGGTGGTTACGAATTTTGGCTTGGAGTCACTATNNCCAAGATTTCTGTGAGTAAGCGCTGCGATACAGTGGCAGGGAGCAACTGAGCTACAGCCAGCAAAGCGGATAGATTCTGTGGCAGTTCTCCATTTTGGGCATCAACACCAAGATTCTTGAGTATCAGGTCTACCGCGTGAACCGGCAGTGGCTGCGAAGGGTCGATGGTAGTTTCTGCGGCAGCTTGTTCAAGCATCGCTTCGATTGCCGCTACGGCACCGAGTACTTCGGGGTCTTGGAGATAGCTTGGCATTCCGCGAACTTGGTGTGCGGCTAGTTCCAGAGCGTTCAGTAGTTCCGTTGTCTTTCCTTTGAGCACTGGGGTGAGCGTAAGGTGCGCTGTTTGCGGGAGTGTGGTTCCATCGCTTTGCTGCAAGCCTGGCTGTGATTGGATGGACCATCCGGAGTTTTTGAGCGCGTCAGCTAGGCGGTGTGGGTNNGCCGTCTGGTTTCCCGTAGACCGTGATGCCTTCGATGAGTTCAATCCCCTTTATGAGTTCGGCGCTGACTTGAGCGGTCGAGTGTATGAGGTCGTTGAAGCCATCATTTTCCAGGTACTTCATGATTGCCCACGCCGATGCGATGGGTGCAGCAGATTTTGAGCCTAAGAGCGTTGGGTTGACTACCGGGTACCCGGGCCATCCTATTGCTGCAAAGTACTGTGTTCGGTGCCGATGGGCGCCTCGCTGCAAGAGCACAGAGACGCCTTTGGGTGCGTAGCCGTATTTGTGGAGGTCTGCCGAGATTGAGGTAACCCCTTCAATTCGGAAATCCCATGTGCGGTTTTGGTGGGGCCACCAAGGCAGGGCAAGTCCTCCAATGCATGCGTCCACATGGAGCGAGATCCCACGGGCCAAGGTTGCTTGGGCAACTTCTTCTATTGGGTCGATTGCACCATACGGATAGTTCGGTGCTGAAAGCACGACGAGCGCTGTGTTGTGGTCTAGGTTCGCAATGATGTGGGCTGGGTCCACTGTCCCCGTGTGCGGGTCCACCGGCACTGTGATCAGTTCAAGGTCAAAATACTGCGCTGCCTTGTGGAACGCTGCATGAACCGTCATGGGCGCGACTACGGTTCCTACCGCGTGGCGGCCTTGCGGCCCTTGCGCGGCGCGCCACAGGTCACGGGCGGTCTTGACTGCTAGGAGGCAACTCTCGGTTCCGCCCGTAGTGACGTTACCGAATACGTCATCAGATCCGTTGAGGGCT
>DFNY01000232.1:2428-2666 GCA_002376595.1 Jonesiaceae bacterium UBA3555
TGCGGTAGTGTTCGATTTCCGCCACTATTGACTGTGCTTTTGCCGTAAGGTGTCCTGCCGTGTGTGAGTCAGTGGTGGTGCGGTTCTCGCTCATGGGTTCCCCGATGTTGGATGTCTTGTGCGTGTCATTTTTCGACGAGTTGGTTCGAGGGAAGACCAGGCCACTGCGAAGATGGCAACGTCGAATTACTTTCCAGTATGAAGGTTTTTGCGGAAATGTGTAGGTCTCAGTGGATAC
>DFNY01000161.1:0-183 GCA_002376595.1 Jonesiaceae bacterium UBA3555
AGCGGCGATTTGCAAATCTTGCAGATTGTTAGGTATTCGTAACCCGATGTAACGGACAAACCGCGATGAAAGATCGTACGCTTGCAGAAAACTTGCAAGATCTTACAAGGATGTTTCATCGTGCTTCCAAACGTGCCGCCCAACTTGGCAAAATCCCGCACTCCACACACCACTGGTCACAAG
>DFNY01000161.1:205-371 GCA_002376595.1 Jonesiaceae bacterium UBA3555
CCGCAGTCAGCGCTGCCGTACTCACGTTGGCGGGCTGTTCTGAATCGACGCAGCCGCCCCAAGCCACCTCGGATGTGGGAATCCAAATGTTCCAATGGAACTGGAACTCAATAGCCAGTGAATGTACCAACACTTTAGGGCCAGCCAAGATCTCTTGGGTACTGAC
>DFNY01000161.1:406-773 GCA_002376595.1 Jonesiaceae bacterium UBA3555
AGCCCGTCAGTTACACGCTGGAATCGAAACTTGGCACCGAGGAAGAGTTCAAGACGATGATCTCTACCTGCAATGATGCGGGAGTACGTATCATTGCGGACGCGGTGATCAACCATATGACCGGGCAGAACGATCCCGGAGTCGGAACCGGTGGATCCTCCTATGAGCACTACGAATACCCAGGGATCTACACCAAAAACGACTTCCATGAATGCGGTAGCACCGGAAACGACATCGGTAACTACCAAGATGCTTTTGAAGTCCAAAACTGTGAGCTCGTCAACCTAGCCGACCTCAAAACGGAGACACAGCACGTACAAGACACCATCGCCGCCTACCTGAACAAACTCACAGATCTTGGAGTCGC
>DFNY01000161.1:1014-3058 GCA_002376595.1 Jonesiaceae bacterium UBA3555
CGTCGAAAATCACGACACCGAACGCAATGGGTCCACCCTGACCTACAAAGACCCACAGTACGAAGTTTTCACCGCGCTCATGTTGGCCTCAACCTACGGCACCCCAGTGTTGTACAGCGGGTACGCGTTCACGGAACACGACACCGGGGCCCCACAAACAGCTGACGGCAAGGTCGAAGACGCTACCTGCGTTCCCTACGTGGTGGGCGGACAAGAATACGCTGATGGGGCATTCACCTGCCAGCAAAGTTGGCCACTGCTCCGGAACATGGTGTCTTTCAGAGTCACCGCACAAGATGCGCCAATAAGTAATGAATGGAATGAAGAACGCGACGTGCTGGCATTCGCCCGAGAGGGCAAAGGTTTTATCGCTGCCAACCGTAACGCAGACCCAGTCNNTGTCAAGGGCACCTGGGCCACCTCGCTTCCTGCGGGAGAGTACTGCAACGGAGGAGCGGGAAAAACCTGGACGCAAACTTGCGAATCTCCTGACATCTCAGTGAGTAACGACGGCACGGTAACGGCAGAGATACCTGCCTACTCAGCACTCGTATTGAGCGTAGATCAGCGCAAGTAAGACTCCATGACAATGGCCCGGTAGCTAGTGCTCCCGGGCCATTGTCGTTTGGAAGAAAACTACTTATGCAGCAGCAATCCACACGCAGACATCTGTTGGAACGCAGTTGCCCTGCAGTGGCTGTGAGGAAATCAGCACCTTAGCGTCGGCAGGAAGTACAACATCTTCCGCGCCAAAGTTAGTCAGTACAATGACGTCATTGTTAGCGAACGCCAACACCTGCGAGCTGCCAGCAAACTCAGTCNNGCCGTGTGAACCCAAACCGAGGTTGTATTCCTTACGGAGCTTCAAGGCTTTCTGGTACAGCGAGAAGGTGGAGCCTTCGGTGGCTTTCTGAACATCAGCAGCAACCGCGCGGTAAGCCTCTGGCTGAGGCAACCAAGTTTCACCGGTCTCAGAGAAACCGAATGCTGGAGCATCGGCTTCCCAAGCTAGTGGCCCGCGGCAGCCATCACGGCCAGCCTCAGTGCGCCCCTTGCGCTCGAACGCTGGGTCCTGACGGAACTCATCTGGCATTTCGGTGTGGTCCGGAGTTCCAAACTCTTCACCGTTGTACAGGTAAGCCGAACCAGGCAAACCGAGCATCTGCAGGGTAGCGGCAAGACCGCGCTTGAGACCAAGCTCAACATCAGGCTGAGGATCAGTGGAGCGAACACCGTTAGGGTTCATTTCGCGTCCCTCGACAACTGATGGGAGACCCATGCGGGTTACGTGGCGTACCACGTCGTGGTTGGAAAGCGNNGCATCCCACTTAGTGGTGAGGAATGAGAAGTTGAACGCTTGCTGCATCTCGTCGTTGCGGACGTACAACGCAAGACGAGACAGAGGTTCCACCCAAGCTTCAGCAACGAGGCAACGGTCACCGTCGTACTGTTCCAGAACCTCGTGCCATGAACGGTAGATCTCGTGGACACCATCTTGGTCAAACATTGGGCCGGAGTTACCGCCGCCGTTTGCGCCGTCTTCGTCTGGGGTGCCATCGGTCTGAACCTGGCTCGCGCCTTCAGTCTTAGTACCGTCAACCATTCCAGTGGTGCCATCCCAGTCAGGGAGGCCAGCGGCCTTCACCATTCCGTGAGCAACGTCAATACGGAAGCCGTCAACGCCGCGGTCAAGCCAGAATCGAAGAATCGACTTGAAGTCCTCGCGAACTTCTTCGTTTTCCCAGTTCAAGTCCGGCTGGCGGGTGTCGAACATGTGGAGGTACCACTGGTTGTCCTTGACGCCATCTTCATCGGCATTCCAGCGTGCGTCTACGCGAGTCCATGCTGGGCCACCAAAGATGGACTGCCAGTTGTTCGGTGGGAGTTCGCCGTTCTCGCCCTTGCCGTCCCGGAAGATGTAACGGTCGCGTGCAGCCGAGCCTGGGCCAGCTGCAATTGCCTCGTGGAACCATGCGTGGTCGTCTGAGGTGTGGTTTGGAACGAGGTCGACAATTACCTTTAGCTCAAGAGCGTGGGCCTTATC
>DFNY01000127.1:0-6959 GCA_002376595.1 Jonesiaceae bacterium UBA3555
CCAGCGAACCGACCGATACCAACAATTCCTACGACCGAATTGGCGTCGCGTTCTTCGCTTCCGAACGCCGCTTGCGCCACGTCTACAAGCCGTTGTGGCAATGTGAGAATCACTTTGCCAGTGGCAACAAGTTGATCTCCAAGTGCCGCTGGCACTTCGGAAAATGGCGCAGGCGTCAATTCTTGGGCTGCGCCCATTCCCATAAAGCCTTTATCGATGAGGACCATGTCGCCGTTGTCATCTACAACTGGGTTTCCGTCCTGATCAAATACAGGGCGCTTCTCGACGATGGGTTTGGCTTGGGTGGATAACTGTGCGCCGTCCCGTACATAGACAACGTCAACGGTTTGGTTTGCGGAGTCTGCAATGAGGCCCGTCAGTTGAGGCCAACTGACTACATCAATACCGTTCCACGAAACGATGGTGTCTCCAGGCAGCAGGCCGGCCTGAGCAGCGGGAGCAGCAACGCTGGAATCTTTACAGGTTGCTGAAGCCGGTGCATCTACAGGCAAGACACACTGCGATACCGAACCGAGTGTAGTTGTTGCGGTTGGAGTGCCGAACGCGCAATACACAACCGTCATCAGGACAAATGCGATGATCAAGTTCATGAAGGGCCCGCCAAACATAACCAGCAGCTTTTTTGGCGTGGACAGGTTATAGAACGCACGGTGTTCTTCACCAGGCACANNCTTTTTTCTGAGTCTTGCGTGGGTCCCCCGGCGCGTACATTCCAACCAAACGAACGTACCCGCCCAACGGAATGGCTTTGATGCCATATTCGGTTTCACCGCGGGTAAATGACCACAGAGTCGGCCCGAAACCAACCATGTATTGGGGAACTCGCACTCCGAATTTCTTTGCAGGCAGCAAGTGACCGATTTCATGCAGGCCAATGGATACCAACAAGCCAACAAAAATGATCAGGACGCCAACAAGGTAGTTCATGAGTCTCCGATGCAAAGTTAAGTCGGGCCAACGTTAGTTACATACAAGTGTCTCGCAGCATTGCAAAGATTCCTGGTCAGGGAATGTGTACATACCGAAAAACAAAACTCAACGAGCGCTGTGCGATATCCGTTCCTGCGCCCTGGCACGCGCCCAGAGCTCGACTTCGGCTAGGGTTTCGACTGAATCAACCTGAGCTAGGCCTTCGTGATCTGCCAAAACCTCGGAAACGATTTCGACAATATCGAGGTAAGCGATTCGTGATTCCAAGAATGCCGCAACACACTCTTCGTTCGCGGCATTAAGCACCGCAGGATGGGTAGCTGACGCGCTCACGGCGCCTCGCGCTAGTTGCACTGCAGGGAAGACCACATCATCAAGAGGCTCAAAGGTCCAGGTACTTGCCGTGGTCCAATCGACCGGCACCGAACCGTTCTCGATGCGCTCTGGCCAGCTCAGACCCAACGAAATTGGAAGTCGCATGTCAGGAGGCGAAGCTTGCGCAATGGTCGAGCCGTCCTTGAATTCGATCATCGAATGAATCACCGACTGTGGGTGAACGACCACCACAATGTCATGTGCCGGGACATCGAACAGAAGGTGGGCTTCGATGAGTTCGAGACCCTTGTTCATCAGAGTCGATGAATTAATGGTCACAACCGGCCCCATTGACCACGTGGGGTGATTCAGAGCCGCTGCAGCTGTAACCTCTGCGAGGTCGTCCCTGGATTTGCCTCGGAAAGGGCCACCCGAGGCGGTCAGGATAAATCGTGTTACTTCACTCCGAAGTCCCCCGCGGAGCGACTGAGCCATAGCAGAGTGCTCAGCATCAACAGTAACAACTTGGTTCTCACGTGTCATTGCACGCTTAACAAGTTGTCCGCCAACAACTAGCGATTCCTTGTTTGCTAGAGCCAGAGTAGCTCCACTTTCAAGAGCAGCCAGAGTTGGCCCCAAGCCCACCGAGCCAGTAATTCCATTTAGAACAATATCTGAAGAGTAACTCGCTGCGGTGCTCGCGGCATCAGTGCCAGCAACTACCTGTGCATGCGAACCAGCGGCTTTCAGCATCTCCTGCAGTTGACTCGCACTGTTGGCGTCAGCGACAGCTACAAGTTCAACATCAAAGTCAATCGCCTGAGACNNCGATACTGCGAACTTATCCCGATTCCGATTAATGACATCTAGCGCTTGGGTACCGATTGAGCCCGTGGAACCGAGCACAACGACCCTGCGTGGATCGCTAGTCATAGAATCACTCAACACCCAAGAGGATCTCGATGGCGCGAGCCATGAAAGCATCCACGGACGCCTCGTCATATGCGTTCTTACGCTTCGCAGGAGTGAATGTCACTTCGCGCAACTCACTTGCCGTGATGCGCAACTTGCCATCGATGAACTTCACTAGATTGGCACACAAAGCATCAACTTCGTCGATGTTGTAGCCGAACTTCTTAGGATGAGAGAACTTAGCGCCGTTTGGTCTGGTGAGACGAGGATACAGAGTCTTGGCGCGCTCATTAAGCCACTGTGACCAACCATCAGGGCCGTACTGCGCCGTAATTGACTCACGCGCTTTGGACACAAAAGCGTTCTCCAGACGGTTCATCGCCGCGTCAACCTGATCGGTGTTGTAACCGCCGCGCACCACATCAAACACACACGTGTGAATGTCCCTGTGCACCAAAGGCTCAGTTGCGGTTCCTTCATACGCCTCGCGCGCATGCTCAAAGAAATCGTCAACTTCGCTCTTGTCATACCCCTTTTTGAGGCCTGACACAGCCTGGAACATTCCTGACATGATGTGTCCTTTCAATCCCGCCCACACCACAGGTGTCGACTCGATCAATCCTAAATGCCAAGTGAGAGATGCATGCGGTCAACACACATCCCTCACTCAATACTCAAGCAACCGGCAAAGACTGCGCTGAGGAAAACAGAAGATATATAAACGGTGCGGTCAAAAGCAGTGAATCCAAACGATCCAACACCCCACCATGGCCGGGAAGAAGACTTCCCATGTCCTTTAGCTGCAGATCACGCTTAATCAACGACTCCGCTAGGTCACCGATCGTTGCAGTAATTGGTGCAAGCAGACCGGCCAAGATACCGACAGTCGGATTCATATCGAGAATAACCGTCGCACCAATGACACCTACGATCATCGTAGCGATGACTGAACCTGCCAGCCCCTCCCACGACTTCTTCGGACTGATTGATGGTGAAAGCTTATGTTTGCCAAACTTCACACCAGCAAAGAAGCCGCCCGTGTCGTTAGCAACCGCAAGCAAAATGAAGACCGCAACTTGGGCTGGACCGTTATCCTCGGCAAGCATCAAGATGACAAAACCAGCCATGAGCGGCAAGTACGCACACGCAAACAAGCCAGCAGCGGAATCCTTGACAGCGTCGATGCCACCACCATCAATGACACGCCACAACACGACGCACCCAACGGTCAATACGAACGAGACCATCAAGGCTTCGGCACCTGAGAGGTAAGTGGACACCAAAATGCCAGCCGTACCCACGAAGAGTGGAAGTAGTGGAATCTTAATTCCTCGCGTGGCCAATGCTTGCCCTAACTCCCACAGACCAAGACACAGCGCAACAATAGCGAGGACGACAAACAGTTCCTTCACAATGAACAGAGAAGCTGCGACCACAGCCAGCAGTATCACTGCGACTGTGAGCGCAACAGGAAGGTTTCTTCCAGACTTCCCTGATTTTGGCGAAACCGTGTCGGACGAAATGCCCGATTGACTCATCAGACTTCGAGCAGTTCCGCTTCTTTGCCCGCGAGGAGCACATCAATCATTTCGGTGTGACGCTTGGTCAGAGCTTCAAGTTCCTTCTCCGCACGTGAGCCTTCGTCTTCACCGTACTCGCCGTCCTTAACAGCCTTATCAATCTGATCCTTTGCCTTACGACGAACGGAACGAATTGAGACACGACCGTCTTCAGCCTTGTTCTTAGCGAGCTTGACGTAGTCGCGGCGACGCTCTTCAGTCAGCGCAGGCATAACAATACGAATTGCAACACCATCGTTCGATGGGTTTACACCCAAATCCGATTCGCGCAAGGACTTCTCAATTACTGCCATCGCAGACTTATCAAACGGGTTGATCAAGACAGTGCGTGCATCAGGAATGTTGAAAGACGCCAACTGCTGCAGCGGAGTTGGTGCGCCATAGTAATCCACCATGATCTTTGAGAACATGCCGGAGTTCGCGCGACCCGTGCGGATACCAGCGAACTCATCCTTGGCTACCTCAACGGCACGATCCATTTTTTCTTCGGCTTCAAGAAGAATCTCGTCCATAGTAAAGCTCCTTGTTCAGGGTGCCCAAGTGGGCCTAAATCTATTCTCAATACCAGACTAGTCTGCGGTAACGGCAGTACCAATTGGCTCGCCCACAAGCGCACGAGTCACGTTGCCTGGTTCATCCATACCAAATACGCGCATGGTCAACTTGTTGTCACGGCCAAGGCTCATTGCGGATGTGTCCATGACAGCAAGACCTTCAACCAAAGCTTCCGTGAAAGTAACGGTTTGCATCAGGGTAGCGTCTGGGTTGGTACGTGGGTCCGCGGTGTAAACGCCATCGACCCCGTNNCCGTGTCTGTTGAGAAGTACGGCATACCGGCGCCAGCACCGAAGATTACTACGCGGCCCTTTTCCAAGTGGCGGATCGCACGAAGCGGAATGTATGGTTCCGCAACTTGACCCATGGTGATTGCGGTCTGAACACGCGTGCTCACGCCCGCCTGCTCGAGGAAGTCCTGCAGCGCCAAGCAGTTCATAACGGTACCGAGCATACCCATGTAGTCGGCGCGGGAACGGTCCAGTCCTTGTTGCGAGAGTTCGGCGCCGCGGAAGAAGTTTCCGCCACCAACTACGATCGCAACCTGAACCCCTTGCGCTACGGCGGCCGAGATTTCAGCGGCTACACGGCGAACTACCGACGAGGCTAGGCCGATTTGCCCCCCGCCGAAGGCTTCGCCTGAGAGCTTAAGTAGTACGCGGCGAGGAGTCTCTACCGATTCGTCCGTTTGGGTTGATTGCTTTGGCGCGCCTTCGGCACTTGACATTGAACTGCTCCGGTTCTTTAGGTCTCTCGCGGTTGCGTTTACAATCGTCGTTAATTTTCTCCATTGTCTCGCACACAAGTAGATTTGCTCTTGTGACGAGGCCGCTCAAGGCTTAGGTGTGACAAACCTTGCTGAGGAAAGCGGGTAATTGCAATGAATGCCCGGTCCACAGATATCTGCGAACCGGGCATTCACTTAATGCTTATCAGGCACCTACGCGGAAGCGAACGAAGCTCTTGAGCTCACCGTTTGCTCCTGCAACAACCTGTGCAACAGTCTGCTTAGGGTCCTTAGCCAAGTNNCAACGTTCTTGAAAAATCCGTTGAGACGACCTTCAACGATCTTTGGCAAAGCAGCTTCTGGCTTGCCTTCGTTGCGGGAGGTCTCTTCAGCGATGCGGCGCTCGTTCTCAACAGTGTCTGCTGGAACGTCTTCGCGGCTGAGGAACTCTGGAGCCAAAGCTGCAACGTGCTGTGCAACGTCCTTACCAACCGAAGCAGCGTTCTCGTCGGTAACAACGAATACACCGATGGTTGGTGGGAGGTCCTTAGCAGTGCGGTGGAGGTAAGCGGTAACCGCTGGACCTTCAACGACTGCTACGCGGCGAAGCTGAATCTTCTCGCCAAGGGTTGCAGCCTGAGCGTCGATTACGTCACCGAGGGTCTGGCCGTCAACGTCAGAAGCGAGTGCTTCTTCAGCGGTCTTTGCGCCGGATGCAACTACTGCTGCAAGAACGGTTTCACCGAGTTCGATGAACTTCTCGTTCTTTGCAACGAAGTCAGTTTCGCAGTTAAGTTCAATGAGGGTACCGATTTGGCCACCATCGACGTCTGCGATGTTTGCTGCTACGAGACCTTCTGAGGTTGCACGGCCTTCGCGCTTTGCAACACCCTTGAGTCCCTTAACGCGGATGATCTCGAGAGCCTTCTCAACGTTACCTTCAGCTTCGTCGAGAGCCTTCTTAACATCCATCATGCCCGCGCCGGTGCGGTCGCGAAGCGCCTTGATGTCTGCGGCAGTGTAGTTTGCCATTTTTAGTCCTTTGGANNCATAGGCCGGCCGTCAACGAGAAGACGAGAGTGTCTTACTTAGCTTCGTCAGCAGCTGGTGCTGCTTCCTGTGCGCCGGTCTCGAGGAGCTCGCGCTCCCACTCTGCGAGTGGCTCAGCTTCAGTTGCACCGGCCTTGCCGCCCTTGCTGCGAGCAACGAGGCCCTCTGCAGCAGCGTCAGCGATAACGCGGGTCAGGAGAGCAACTGCGCGGATTGCGTCGTCGTTTCCTGGGATCTTGTAGTCAACTACGTCTGGGTCGCAGTTGGTGTCAAGAATCGCAACTACTGGGATACCGAGCTTGCGAGCTTCGTCCACAGCAAGGTGTTCCTTGTTGGTGTCAACGATCCAGATAGCGGAAGGAACCTTAGCCATGTCACGGATACCGCCGAGGGTGCGTGACAGCTTGTCACGCTCGCGGCGCATGATGAGCAGTTCCTTCTTGGTGTAAACCGAACCTGCAACGTCGTCGAAGTCGATCTGCTCGAGTTCCTTGAGACGCTGAAGACGCTTGTTTACGGTCTGGAAGTTGGTGAGCATACCACCGAGCCAGCGGTGGTTCACGTATGGCATGCCAACGCGTGCAGCCTGCTCAGCAACTGGTTCCTGAGCCTGCTTCTTGGTACCAACGAAGAGGATGGTGCCGCCGTGAGCAACCGTTTCCTTAACGAACTCGTATGCACGGTCGATGTAGGAAAGCGACTGCTGAAGGTCAACGATGTAGATGCCGTTGCGCTCGGTGAAAATGAAGCGCTTCATCTTTGGGTTCCAGCGACGGGTCTGGTGTCCGAAGTGAACACCTGCGTCGAGGAGCTGGCGCATGGTTACTACTGCCATGGCTGTTTCCTTTCGGTGTAACCGGGGATCCTCA
>DFNY01000127.1:7043-7573 GCA_002376595.1 Jonesiaceae bacterium UBA3555
GCGCAGCCAGGTTGGCTTCCAAAAAGGAAGGCTTTGGTCAGCGCGCACCAGCCGCTCCGTCGTTACTCAAGAAAACTTGAAACGGACACAGTTGTAGCAAGATGCACATGCAAGTCTACCGGATTCACACGATTCGAAACGACCTACCATCCACCGAAAATAAGTGATTCCGTACACACCGTGGATCGGGACCGCGAGTGCTGGTCAACTCGACTCATGAATCATCGAACTCAACTACTCGATCGGCTGGCGAGGGCCGTGCTGTGCCTCTGGATACTGCAAGCAGGAGCTGCTACCCCCTTCATGGCGCTGAACGAATCTTCTGTTGTTCACGCCCATCCAGTTGGGAAGGTTGCCGCGCCCACACGCCATCGACTTGAGGACTCATTGCCCCATACCATTCGCGCTCCGATTGCGTTCCCCGTTGAAGTTGACAAACAGATCTCTAGGGTGACTGATCGCGGCGAGCTACTGGTATCCGGTGTTATTCTGCGTGACTACGAACCGCCGGCGCACAATTGGCTTAGTCG
>DFNY01000127.1:7615-7918 GCA_002376595.1 Jonesiaceae bacterium UBA3555
TCGCGCAACCGCGCCTGGAGTTGTTTCAGTAAACCAAGTGGTAGCCAACAAGCCCGTGGTTGTTGTGAAGCACAGCGATGGGAGCAGGTCTACATTCGAGCCTGTAAGTGGTGCGTTGTCCGTGGGGTCGCAGGTAGATCGTGGCACAGTTATTGGCCACACTGTCTTGGCAAGCGCGTCACATTGCTCGGCGCAATGTGTGCATGTGGGACTAAAGATTGGTCAAAGTTACTTCGATCCGTTTCAACAGATGCGGGGCTGGACGCGGATCGTACTCTTACCCACTACCTAGTCCCGCAGACT
>DFNY01000104.1:0-214 GCA_002376595.1 Jonesiaceae bacterium UBA3555
GAGATTGAACAGAGTCATACTTTCCGCGGCAATCGTATGCAACTGCCAGTTTGATCTCTGGAATGGCGCAATCCAGAAAGTATTTCTTGTTGCCACAGCGCACTTGAACCTGAGTCTGAACGGTGTGTAGGCCTGCTTGGTGCATCCAAAAACGGGTGATGCTTTCGCCAGGGGAATCAACGTTTCCCTCTGCGATTGCCAGGAGACTGCTTAA